>JBBRGN010000024.1:0-27549 GCA_038240665.1 Chitinophagales bacterium
AGCAAAATAAATGAAACACGTTCTAATTCTAACCCTGACCTTTTTGGGCTATCAAATCTTGTACGCTCAAAATCCCATGCGTCCCAAACCTGCATATTGTGATCAACCAACGGATTACAATTACAAGCCCAAGGATGCTAAGAAACCGCTTCCTGATTTTCAGACCCAAACTCAATTAGAGTACAAGGTACAGGTCGCCGTGTTGCGCAACACCGACCCGCGTAATTTTCATTTCCACAAGAGTTTGGTAGCACGGTATCAGCCCTGTGAAGAAATCTGGATTGTGGAGTCGCGACAAAGTTTTGCCAACCGTTTTGATGCGGATCGAATGCGCCAAGAACTGATCCGTTTGGGGTATCCTGATCCCTACATTACGACTTTGGTGACGTATCAATAAAGATTTCGTTTTTCAATCGCTTGGTTTGGTGTTTTTTGTAGAACTGCAATGTCCAGTTTTTGAGGTAAAAACCAGCGGGAAAACATATTTCATGTAAATTTGAAATTCAATTGCAAATTTACATGAAATGATCCACGCTTGTTGAGTTCTTCGATTCTGGAATTGGAACGGTACTTCTCCGTATTGTACATTGGTGGGCCGCGTCAATCTGGTAAGACGACTTTGTTGCAAACGCAGTTTAAGCATCTTCCCTACGCCAGTCTGGAAAATGGCCAATTGCTGTCTTGGAAGACCGCGTTGAAGGGGGATTTTTGAAAATAAGGACTTAATTTGAAGAATTGAGTTGAAAAAAAAACGGCGCCAAGGTTCAGATGGCGCCGTTTTTAATTCATGCTTACGCTTGTTGAGTTTCCAATGCGGGAGCAAGGGGAAAATCGATTGGAATCTGCGTTACGCCGTGTAGGTAGTTGCTGATGATTTTATCGCCGATGATGACCAAAGTATCCACCAAGTTTTCTTTGGTATAACCTGCCGCCAAAAATGCTTCCGTGGTTTGTGGCGCTGGCTTTCCGCGGTTGATGGTTACATCTTCTACAAATTTTGCCAAAGCATCCAATTTGGCATCAAAAGACGCACTACCGCCGCGGATTTCCAAAATCTGCTCATCCGAAAAACCATTCATTTTACCCAAAGAGGTATGCGCACTTTGGCAATAGCGACAGTCGTTAACTTGGCTAACCACCAAGTTGATGACTTCGCGTTCTTTGGCTTTGATGGATGATTTACGGTTTTGAAAAGCCAGGTAGTCGGCAAGTGCAGTTGTGCTGTAGGCAAAAGTTGCATACAAATTGGGAATAAAGCCCAATCCTTTTTGCAAGTTGTCAAAAATCGCTTGATTGTTTTCGCTTACTTGATCTTTAGTTGGAACAGGGAATAAAGTAGCCATGTTGAGTTGTTTTTTTCTTTGTTGATGAATCATTCGATTGATGACACAAAGATGGGGGCAAAAACGAGCGGAAAGAATGGCCAATCTTCCCGTCGACTTGTCAATTTTTCCTGAGAGCAAAAAAAAGTGGGTATTGCGAAGTTTTATTTTTCCAAAACTTGCTTTCCTGCCTTCGCCAAGATCTTGACCAAGTTTACTTTGAAATCCGAAGGCGGCAGCCCCGTCTGTTGTTTGAAAAAACGACTAAAGTTGGCCGGATCATCAAAACCCAACTCAAAAGCAATCTCTTTCGCCGACTTATCGGTATAGTGCAACAAGCGTTTGGCCTCAATGACAATTCGATCTTTGATTACCTGTAAGGGCGTTTTGTGGTTGTATTGCGCAAATAGATTGCTCAGGGTTTTGGGTGATTTATTCAGCAAATTGGCATAATCCTGTACCTGATGGAATTGTCGATAATGGTTTTCTACCAACAAATTGAAGCGGCGGACAAGGTCAAATTCGGCTTCGGGCAATTGCATCTCCGGTAAGTGTTGTAACTTAGCCAAGCGGGTCACCAAAATGATCAAACGTTTGAGCAACATCCGCAACATCTCGCCTTGGATGCTGTCTTTTTCCGAAAATTCATCCTGAAATACTTGCAGCAAAGCCTGCAATTTTCGGGTAAATACGGCATCTAGCTCTATAAACATGACACCATTGCTGCCATAAAACAAAAAACCAACACAACTCACCTCCTTGTCGTGGTCAATGATGCAATAAAAAGGACGGTTGTACTGCCAAGTCACAATCTGATCAGGATGTTCAAAATAAAAAGTGTTGTTGGTCATCAAGGACAATAAGGAATTGGCAGGAAAGACATATTCAACTTCGTCAATTTTCACCGTTTGCACCGGGCCGGTATTCCAAGCGATGGTCAACAAGGATTCCTTGCGGTCTTTAAAAAAATGGCGGTGAAACTGGGCATCGTCTTTGGTCAAATAAAAAAGCCCGTCGGAGGCAGTATCGGTGTACTTTAGAATCATAGATTTCGTATTTCACTTATACTTTGAATAAACCGCTGGCGTAGGGGATAGTTGTCCATAATAGCCACCGGATATCAAAAAATCACCCCGCGCCACATAAAATATTTTTGATATTTTTACTCCTGAAGGCTGCTTCACCTGCACTCAATAACATAAGCGATACGCCAATGACCAAACTAGACCTTGCACTTGTAAAGCAACTCAACTTAAAACTCCTCGACAGCGTCGATTTGGTAGAAGGCAAGCACAATAGCTATGCCCTCAATGCCGCTGGCGCGCTGATTGGGGTGAGCTTATCACATAGTAAGCTTACCGAATTGATCATCGCTGAGGAGGCGGCCGCGCTGGAGCATTTGTATTTGGCGGAAAATGAAGATTTGAAAAAGCTGCAATTTGCTGCACCTTTAATGGTTTTGGAACACGTTTACCTGAACAATTGTGCCCTTTCTCAGCTCCAGATCCCCGCTGGTTTTACGGCATTAAAGCAACTGTACGTTCAAAAAAATAAATTGACTGCCCTGAACTTTGCTGATGATTGCCCGGCCTTGGAGTTACTGGATGCCAGCGACAACCACTTGCCGCAATTGTCCACGCCTTTTGGTTTTCGGCAGTTGCGGTATTTGTTTTTGCAAAAAAATAAGCTTACTCAGCTTACTTTTGGCAAAGCGCCGGCGCAACTGAAAATCTTGGATGTACACGCCAATCAACTGGAAAAATTGCCCGAAAATTTCCCTTTGCTAAACGCTTTGGAGACCCTTTTTCTGGATGGAAATCCCCTGTCCAGCATCCCATCGGAAGTGATCGGCAGCGGTGGAAAACAGAATTCGGCCAGTACGGTACTGAGTTACCTGAAATCCATTGAGGGGCGTGTGACCCGGTTTTTGTGGGAAGCAAAAATGGTTTTGGTGGGCAACCCGGAAGTAGGCAAAAGCTCCATCCGCATCAAATTGCAGGATCCGGCGGCACCTTTACCCTCCAAAGCTGATCGTACTCCTGGATTGGTGGTGGAGCATTATGTGTTAAAAGACCTGTCTCCAGCCATTACCAAACACGACAATCCCATCGATTTTCAATTGAACATCTGGGATTTTGGCGGTCAGGGCAGGTACCGCGAAATTCAACAATTGTTTTGTAACCGCAAATCGCTTTACCTCTACGTCACCGCGCACGATGATTCGCCGCAAAACGAAGATTATGTGGGTTTGGATTATTGGTTGTCGATGGTGAATGCCTATGGTTACGATCCCTCGGCAAAACAGCTGAGCCCAGTGATCTACGTGTTGAACAAAATGGATGAAAAAGACGCCGGCATTGACGAAGTGACCCACCGCCGGAATTTCAACAACCTGGTCAAATTTGCCAAAATCAGCTGTGAAGAATACACTGGTTTTGAGGAATTGATCACGGATCTACGCGCCGTACTTCCAGAAGTGAGCAAAGATATTTTCACCAATGCCTATAGCCCGCAGTGGTTTGAGGTAAAGGAACGCTTGGAGAGAATACCCGAGCACCACCTAGCGCTCCATCATTACCTCAACATCTGTAGCGAGTCTGGTTTGGATGAACAGCAAGCCCGCGACTGGCTTACCATTCTGGATCGCATCGGTACGGTGATTTATTTTGGCGACAACCCCGCGCTCAGCCACTGGATCGTACTCAATCCGATCTGGGTAAAGGACGCCATTTGCAACGTCATCGATAGTCCCCTGGTAAGTGCGGAAGGTTTTTTGAAACCAGAGTTTTACGACAGCATCTGGCAGGACTACCCCGATGCCCAGGAGCGCGAAAATTTGATCAAGCTGATGGAGGCTTACAAATTGGCTTACCCCATCATGCAAAAAGGCCAACCCATCCACGTAGTCCCCTCGGCTTTGTTCAACAAACCCAAACCTTCGTTGGAAGATTTTCCCCATTTGGAACAAGCACCAGATTTTCGTTTCCAAATCCGTTTTGATCCCTTTATTCCCGCCGGGATGGTCAATAAACTGATGGTTGCGCTCTCCAAAAACGTATACCAAAACCTGATCTGGGGAAATGGGTGCATCCTCCACGATCCCTTCACCAACACCTACGCGACAGTGCACGAGGATTGGAAGCAGCGGCTGATCCAGCTTGACTTGATTGGGAAAACGCCGCAGGTTTTTTATGAGACCCTATTGACCGCCTTGCGCAACATTGCTGAGGAGCTCAAAGCAACCAAGTTTTTGCAGGTGTTGAATTTGACGGAGTGGAAATGGCACGAAGGAGAATACCTTGATCTGGCTATTTTGAAGAAACTCAAAGCGCCCATTTGGGAGGTTTTAGCAGTAGCCAAGCCAACAGCTAAGGCCATTCGTGAATTGATGGGGAATGGAAAAATGGAAAAAGCGCTTGAACAATTGCTAGATCGGGTGGCTGATGATGAGAAAAACAAGGTCATTATGCTGCAAAGTAGGCTCACTAGCCTAGTTGACAAAGAACATACGAAGACCATTGACCAGGACAAAGCCGATATTGAAAGAAACAGCATCATCGCCACCGCATTGGCCTATTGTAAGGACTAAATCTTGAAAAATGCCAGCAGAAATAAAGAAACAAATACATACCCAACAACTCCCCAATGGTTTTTCCTTCAACCTCATTTCTATTGAAGGAGGAACTTTTATGATGGGGAGTGATGATAAAAATGCGAGTAATTTTGAAAAACCAAGGCATCAGGTAACAGTACCTTCCTTTCACTTGGCCGAATACCCGGTCACCCAGGCCCTATGGATGGCCGTGATGAAAGAAGCAAACCCTTCTCTTTTCAAAGGAAATGACCACCCAGTAGAGAAGGTCAGTTGGTAAGATGCAGCGGTATTTTGCAATTGACTCAATGCCCTATGCGGTTTTACTCCCAGTTATTTTAGCGATCCGGAGTGTAATGAGGTGTATGGCGTGCCGAAGCGCATTCTTGGCTTACCCAATTTAAGTCCACCTTATCACAAAACGGGTATTCCCGGCTACCGACTTCCTACTGAGGCGGAATGGGTATACGCGGCCCGTGGGGGTGTTCTAGCGCTGGATTTCCCCTATGCAGGGGGAGAAAAATTGGATGCTTTAGGCTGGTATAGAGACAATAGCTACGGCTCAACAAAACCAGTAGGATTAAAACGCCCCAATGTGCTGGGTTTATTTGATCTGTGTGGCAACATCTGGGAATGGTGCGCGGATCATTGGCATTCTGATTACCAGGGAGCGCCAGAAGATGGAGCGGCTTGGGTAGATGGGATTGAAGACTCTCGCCGTGTGCTTCGTGGTGGTAGCTGGGGCAGCTCCGCCGGGAACTGTCGCGTCTCTTATCGCAGCTCCGACTCACCGGGGTATCTCCTCGACTTACAGGACTATGCAGGCTCCGACGCATATCGCAGCTCCGACGCACCGACGTATCGCAGCAGCAACTTGGGGTTTCGTCTTGCCTTCTAGTTGGGAGGTTTGCCATCAAGGCATTGGGGTGAGCTCAAAAGAAAAAGAAAAAAAGCCGATCATCCTCGCCGTACCGAACAGGCGAGGGGAACGAAGCTGGTGGAGTACGGGTTAACCCTCCGGTGTCAGACGCCAGCAAGGCGTCTGACACCTACATAGTGGCCGATCTCCGATAGAAAAATGGAGGAAAAACTTTGCATTTGATCTTTTTTTCAACGAGCTGTATACCAGTAGTTAACCCTCCGGTATCAGAAGCCAAAACGACCTTTAATGCTGATGTTTCGGTGCTACGCACCTTTGGAACAGGACCAATAACGCTGTGCTGCAGACGTTTCGGCGGCTATGCTGCGGGAGATTGGGCTTAAGTACCTGCTTAAGCCAGAACAGGATCCATAATCAAGGTCTAGCACGCAGTGCGCCCTTTAGCTGGTTTGGGACGAAGTAATAGCTCCTCCCAAAACCTCATCTCCCCTTTTTATAATCATTGACCACCGTCACATCCTGCTCCACCCAAGCCATATCAATCTGACGGCGCGACAAATCCGTGCGCACAATCCGCACCTGAATCTCCTGACCCATCATGTACTCCTTGCCGCTGTAGGCACCGCGGATGCGCAGGCGCCCCGTTTCCAGTTCGTAAGGTTCGTTCATGGTTTCGTAGGCCACCATACCCTCGCAGTGGTTGCCTTTTAATTCCACAAACATACCGCGCTCATTGAAGCCGGAAATAAACCCGGGGAACACATCGCCGACGTGTTTTTCCATGAATTCCACCTGTTTGTACTTGATGGATTCGCGTTCAGCTTCGATGGCTTTGCGTTCTTTTTTGGAGATATGACCGCACATTTCTTCCAGCCTCGCTTTGTTGACGCGGAGGGTAGCCTGGAGGTTTTTTTCCAGAATACGGTGACACAACACATCCGAATACCGACGGATCGGGGAGGTGAAGTGGGTATAATTATCAAAAGCCAAACCGTAGTGGCCGATGTTTTCCGAAGAGTAGGCCGCCTTGGCCATGGTGCGGATGGCGATTGGCCCTAGGATGCTGAGCGCTTCGTCTTCCTCGGCCATTTCCGCCAGTTTGTTGAAGGATTTGGCGATGTCTTTGGGCGTATCCACTTTCATGATGATGCCCATTTCGCGGGCAAAACGCGCCAGTTCTTCCACCTTGTCTTGGTTGGGCTCATCGTGGATGCGGTAAACAAAGGGGATTTCCATACTCTCTTTGATGCCGCGTTGAGAGATCAGGGTTGCCACCTCTTTGTTGGCGAGCAACATGAAATCCTCGATCAGCATGTGAGCTTCTTTGCGTTCTTTGGCAAAAACTTCCACCGGAACGCCCTGCTCGTCGAGTCGGAACATGACTTCCTCCGAGTCAAAGTTGATCGCACCGTTTTTGTAACGGGCTTTGCGCAATTTGAGCGCCATTTTGTTGAGTTGAATCAACTCGGCGGCGAAGTCCCCTTCGCCACTTTCCAGGATTTCCTGTGCTTCTTCGTAGGTAAAACGCCGATCGGAGTGAATGATGGTTTTTCCAAACCAGCGTTCCACGATTTTTTGATCCTGATCAAAGGTAAATATGGACGAAAAAGTCAGTTTGTCTTCGTGCGGGCGCAGGGAACAGAGCTCATTGGAAAGTTTTTCGGGGAGCATCGGCAATACCCGATCCACGAGGTAGACCGAAGTAGAACGATCCAGGGCTTCCTTGTCTAAAGCGGAGTTTTCCGCTACATAATGCGTCACATCGGCAATGTGGACGCCTACCTCCAGGTTGCCATTTTCCAGATAGCGGATGGACAGCGCATCGTCAAAGTCTTTGGCATTGTAGGGGTCGATGGTGAAAGTGGTGATGGCGCGCATGTCGCGGCGGCGTCCGATTTCTTCCTCGGTGATCTCGGTGCTGAGGCTTTCCGATTCTTCCAATACCGCATCCGGGAATTGGAGGTTGAAGCCGTGATTGATGAGGATGGCCTTCATCTCGATGTCGTGACTACCGGCTTGGCCGAGTACATAAGTCACTACGCCCAGGGGTTGCTGGTATTCGCCGTTGGTCCAGTTGGTGATGCGTACTACCACGCGGTCGTTGTCAATACCTCCTTTAAGTTCGTTGAGGTCCACCATGATTTCCATGGGCGTGTGCCCATCGCAGGCTACTACGGCGTAGCGCGGGTAGATGTAAAGTGTGCCCATGAAGTGATCGCGGGAGCGTTCCAATACTTCCAATACCTCGCCTTCCGCACGCCTACGACCGCGGGGTACCCAAGCGCGGATTTTTACCTTGTCGCCGTTGAGAGCGGTATTCATGTTTTTAGCGGCTACGAAAACATCTTCTTCTTGACCTTCAATCACCACGTAAGCTGCGCCGGTGCGGGTCATGTCAACCCGTCCTTCCAAAGTTTTTTGCGACAACAAACCACCGGAAATACCACGGAGTTTGTATTTAAAATCTTCGAGTTGGATGATCAGTTTTTTGGCTGCCAGCTGTTCTAGGGCGTACATGATAGCGTCCTTGCTGTTTTCGAGACGGAGTTTGGTGCCGATTTGTTTGGGGTTGTAGCGCTTTTTGGGTTCGCGTTGAAAAAGAAGCAGAATTTGTTGCTCTAGTTCTTTGGCCGTCAGTTTATTGGGAGTTCTGTTGCCAGGTTTTTTTCCTTTCATTTGTTGTTTCATTCGCTGCTTACTTGCGTTCAAGTAGGGCTTTACTATTCGATGTTAATAATTTGGCCTTCTGGCAGGAGCTCGAGTTTGGTGGTCGTGCTGCTGGAGGCATCGTAAATTGTTTCATTTTCCGTTTTACCGGAAATGATGAGGATTTCCCAATCCTCGTCAATGGTTGCAACCGAGCCTACCAACACCTGGCCATCGTAGTAAGTTCCAGCGATTACTTTTTTGTCGATCAATTCACCTTTTTTGCTCAAGGTTGCCAGAATGAACTGGTAATTGAGCAATTCCGCTTTCCAGTACACGATGGCATGAAATTCGTGGGTATCAGGAATGCGAAAACAAGGTACGAACTCGGTATATTCATCAACTTCGATCCCATCAAGAGGGATAAGGTATTGGTCAACAATGAGTTGATTAAAGGGTTCATTGGCAGCGCTGAAAATGCGCTGTGAAGCCTCGTTCAAAGTGATTGGCAAACGCGCCACTGGAAAACGTTCGATAAAATGTTCCAGCGAAACAAATCTTTCTTCCATGATTTGGTATAAAAAATGATCAAGTAAAGCGTATTTTTTTGAGATATTCTATAACGCTTCCGATTTAAAAAAGTCAACTCAACTATTGACGCATTCCTAATTTTGATTAATTCTAAATAAAACGCCAAAACTAACTAAACCTAAACACTTATTGGGCATCTAGGCTTAAATATATAGTTTTGTGACAGACAGGGATGACAAAATCTTTGTTTTGATTATTCCTGATGCAAAAATAAGCATCTCGACCAGAAAATTGAAAAAGAACGGGTAGAACTGCTTTTTTTCCTCGCGGAGGAATCTAAAACAAAACGTAAAAAATTAACAAATGAGCTTGGTACCTAATGCATTGGCGCCAATCGGCCTAAAATGGCTCGGCGATTTTCTGACGTCTTCTATTGGGAGAAAAACCATCATGAGCCTCTCTGGGCTGTTTTTGATCTCTTTCCTTTGTGTTCACTTGCTGGGTAACTTGCAATTGCTGAATCATGATGGAGGCGAAAGCTTCAACCTGTATGCACAGTTCATGACCCACAACCCGTTGATCAAGACGGTTTCTTATCTTTTGTATTTTTCTATTTTGCTTCATGCCATCCAAGGCTGGTTGATCTGGCGTCAAAACCGGGTAGCTCGTGGCGCAGCGGGTTATGCTGTAAAGGTAACCCGTGGTACGGGTACCAATCCACGTGCAGCTTCTAACATGGGCTGGCTGGGAACCATCATCTTTATCTTCATCGTGTTGCACATGTACCAGTTCTGGTTGCAGATGAAGTTGGACTTGGTTGCCTACGCTACTTACGATGGGAAAACCGTAAAAAATCTATATGATCCGGTGGTCATTGCTTTTTCCAATCCGATCTATGTGATTTTGTATGTATTGTCAATGTTTGTAATTGGATTTCACTTGCTTCACGGATTCCAGAGTGCATTTCAGACCCTGGGGCTCAATCACCAGAAATACACCCCGCTGATTAAATCAATTGGTTGGTTGATCTCCGTGGCGTTGTCGCTGGGTTTTGCCATCATTCCAGTTGTGGTGTATGGCAACATCATGGGTTGGTGGTAAGTTACGTCAACCGAATGCAGTCAATCTTTTTTCAAAAAAATCCTAATTCGCAATAATATGCAACTAAACGGTAAAATTCCACCCGGATCTATTCAGGAAAAATGGTCCAAATATAAGTCTTCGGTGCCGCTGGTAGCTCCCAACAACAAACGCCGCATCGACATCATCATTGTCGGTACTGGTTTGGCGGGCGCAGCAGCAGCAGCTTCATTGGGCGAACTTGGCTACAATGTCAAGTGCTTTACTTTCCACGATAGTCCGCGACGGGCGCACAGCATCGCTGCGCAAGGAGGGATCAATGCGGCCAAAAACTACCGCAACGATGGCGATAGCACCTACCGCTTGTTTTATGATACCATTAAAGGAGGTGATTACCGCGCACGTGAAGGCAACGTACACCGCTTGGCTGAAGTGAGTGCTAGCATCATCGACCAAGCTGTAGCTCAAGGGGTTCCTTTTGCTCGTGAATACGGTGGCCTGTTGGATAACCGCTCCTTTGGCGGAGTACAGGTAAGCCGTACGTTCTATGCCCGTGGTCAAACGGGTCAGCAGTTGTTGATTGGCGCTTATCAGTCTTTGTCACGTCAGATTTCTTTGGGTACAGTTGAAATGTACAACCGCCACGAGATGTTGGATTTAGTGATTGTCGACGGCAAGGCCCGCGGCATCATTGCCCGCAACTTGATCACCGGCGAATTGGAGCGTCACTCGGCTCACGCTGTGGTACTGGGAACTGGCGGATACGGTAACGTTTTTTATTTGTCTACCAATGCCATGATGTGCAACGTAAGCGCCGCTTGGCGTTCCGTTCGGCGCGGTGCTTTGATGGCCAACCCCTGTTTTACACAGATTCACCCCACCTGTATACCCGTTAGCGGCGATTACCAATCTAAGCTGACTTTGATGTCGGAGTCTTTGCGCAACGACGGCCGGATTTGGGCACCAAAAAAGAAGGAAGATGCCGCCGCCATTCGCGAAGGCCACAAAACGGGTAACGATATACCGGAAGGTGATCGTGATTATTTCTTGGAGCGTCGTTATCCATCCTTTGGTAACTTGGTTCCGCGCGACGTAGCTTCCCGAGCAGCTAAAATAGTTTGTGATGAAGGTTTGGGCGTAGCGCCTACAGGTTTGGCGGTATTTATGGATTTTGCGGTTGCCATTGATCGTTATGGACATTCCAAGGCCAACACCATGGGCAATCACAACCCAGATGCAGCCACTATCCGGGAATTGGGTGAAAAGGTAGTGGAGGAAAAATACGGCAACTTGTTTGCCATGTATGAAAAAATCAGCGGCGAGAATCCTTACAAACAGCCGATGAAGATCTACCCTGCGGTACACTACACCATGGGCGGTTTGTGGGTAGATTACAATTTGCAAACCAATGTATCGGGTCTTTTTGCCATTGGCGAGTGTAACTTCTCCGACCACGGTGCGAACCGCTTAGGTGCTTCGGCACTGATGCAAGGATTGGCAGATGGATATTTTGTTTTGCCTTATACGATCGGATCTTTCTTGGCTGACGAAATTCGTACGCCAAAGATTGACGCCAACAGCCCTGAATTCATGCAAGCTGAGTCGGATACGGCAGATCGCATCAATAAAATCTTGAACATAAAAGGCAAACAATCGGTAGAAAGCTTCCACCGTCGCTTAGGTAAAATCATTTGGGACTACTGCGGCATGTCGCGTAGCGCCGAAGGTTTGATTGCCGCGCGGAAAATGGTTCAAGAACTCCGCGAAGAATTTTACAAGGATGTTTTTGTACCCGGTACGAACAACGAATACAACCCAGAATTGGAAAAAGCTTTGCGGGTAGCTGACTTTTTTGAACTCGGCGAACTCATGACGGTAGATGCCCTTGACCGCAACGAATCTTGTGGCGGCCATTTCCGCGAAGAGTACCAAACCGAAGAAGGAGAAGCCAAACGCGATGATGCCGATTATGCTTATGTATCTGCTTGGGCTTACAATGGCTGGGATCAAGAACCCGTACTGAATAAGGAAGAATTGGTATTTGAAAACGTCGAGCTTAAATCGCGCAGTTATAAATAACCCGCAAAATTTTTTCAACATGAATATGAAACTCACGCTCAAAGTTTGGCGCCAGAGCACAAAAGATACAAAAGGTAAGTTCGTTACCTACCAATTGGACAATGTCAGCGAGCACATGTCTTTTTTGGAAATGTTGGACGTATTGAACGAGCAACTCATCCATAAAAGCGAAGAACCCGTGGTGTTTGAACACGATTGTCGGGAAGGTATTTGCGGGACTTGTTCTATGGTCATCAATGGTTATCCCCACGGACCGATGGCGGGTACTACCACTTGCCAGTTGCACATGCGCCACTTCAAAGATGGCGACATCATCACGATAGAGCCTTTCCGGGCAGCGGCTTTTCCTATACTCAAAGATTTAGCGGTTGACCGCTCTTCTTTTGACCGGATCATCCAGGCTGGTGGCTACATTTCCGTGAACACTGGGCAGGCGCAGGATGCCAACGATACGCCGATTTCCAAAGATCTGGCTTCGATGTCGTTTGACGCAGCAGCTTGTATTGGTTGCGGTGCTTGTGTAGCAGCATGTCCAAATGCCTCGGCAATGTTGTTCGTCAGCGCAAAAGTATCACACTTGGCCTTGTTACCACAAGGAAAAGTAGAAGCCAAACGTCGCGCTATGGCGATGGTAGAGCAGATGGATTTGGAAGGTTTTGGCAACTGTTCGAACGTGACTGCTTGCGAAGCGGAATGTCCAAAGGAAATTTCGGTGACCAACATCGCCCGTTTAAATCGCGAGTACTTGTCAGCAGCTTTTACATACCAAGAAAAAGAAGAGAAAGGCGGCGGGATGTAATTCCCAAGGCAGCTATAAAGAGTGGAAAAGACCTCGGATGTACGCATTCGGGGTCTTTTCGTGTAAGTAGAGGATAAAAAAACTAATTACAATCGGCACATGACCAAAATCCTTCACCTCGTTTGTTTCTTCCTTGCGCTCCAATCCGCCTTTGGACAAACCCCGACCAATGCCAAAAAAACACTGCCTTTTATCCTTGGCTTGGTGGATGAAATTGACTCTAAAGAACTCGGCGAAAAACGCATCCTCAACATCTACCTTCCTGAAGGCTATTCCGAACGGGATACCGTTACTTATCCGGTGGTCTATTTGCTGGATGGTTCTGCAGATGAAGATTTTATCCACGTGGTGGGTTTGTTCCAATTCAACAATTTTTCCTGGATTCAACGTGTACCCAAGTCAATCATAGTAGGTATTGCCAATGTGGATCGTCGCCGGGATTTTACTTATCCCACCAGCATAGAAACCGATAAAAAAAGATACCCAAGTGCTGGGAAATCGGAAAAATTCATCACCTTTTTGGAGAAGGAATTACAGCCCTACATTCAGAAAACCTATAAAACCAAAGCCGATAAAACCATCATTGGGCAATCTTTAGGCGGGCTACTGGCCACCGAAATTGCCTTGAAAAAACCGACCTTGTTCAGTCAGTACATCATCATTAGCCCTAGTTTGTGGTGGGACAATGGCTCCTTGCTGAATCTAAAATCGGAGCTGTTTAACCGACCAACCAACATTTATATAGGCGTGGGGAAAGAGGGATTGGGGCCTAGCGCTATTCCACACGTGATGGAAGTTGACGCGAATTTATTGGCTGAAAAATTCAAAAACACCAAAAGCAAAAGCGTGAACGTGTATTTTGATTACTTACCTCAAGAAGACCACGCAACCATCACCCATCAAGCCATTTTTAATGCCTTGAGACTTTTACATCCGCTGGAAAAAACGAAATAAAAGCTATTTTTGTACGCCCTTAGGGCATCGCCTAAAATGGCAACTCAATGACTTATTCCATAGCTATTGGACCAAAATAATCACCAATCAAATTAAAAACCATGCTGATACAAACTTTAAAAACGCTTTTTCAAAGAGACCTCAACAAGTTAAAATCAGAAATAGAACAATACCAAGAAGAAGCTAAAATTTGGCTTACGGAAAAAGACATCTCCAATTCGGCAGGCAATCTTTGTCTGCATTTAGTAGGGAATTTAAAAACCTTCATCGGTCTAGAAATTGGTAAATTCCATTATGTTCGACAGCGAGAACTGGAGTTTTCTTCCACTGGTATTCCCAAAGCGGAGCTGATCCGCATGGTGGAGGAAACCGCCACAATCGTTGATCGCTCTTTGGATCAGTTGTCTGAAGCTGCTTTGCAGGCGGAATATCCCATCTTGGTGTTTGCTGAAAAAACCACAACGGAATATTTTTTGGTACACTTGGCCACGCATTTGGGCTACCATTTAGGGCAGATCAATTATCACCGACGGTTATTGGGGTGATCGTGTTTTCGTAATACTATAGACACCTATGCGTCGAAAGATATACCTATTATTTCCGAAAATGCTTAGCTTACAGCCCATAAATTGAGCACCACATGGCTTTTCAAGGAACAAAAAATTACGTTGCCACGCAGGAACTGCAAATTGCGGTCAACGCGGCTATTTACCTACAGAAACCTTTATTGGTAAAAGGCGAACCGGGCACCGGGAAAACCTTGCTGGCGCACGAAATCGCCAAAGCGCTGGATAAAAAACTGATCACCTGGCACATCAAATCAACCACCCAAGCTCAACAAGGGCTTTATGAATATGACGCCGTTTCCCGATTGCGCGACTCACAACTGGGTAAAGATGGCGTAGACGACATCAGCCGCTACATCAAACACGGCAAACTCTGGGAAGCCTTTGCCGCCGATGAAACGGTCGTGTTGCTGATCGACGAAATCGACAAGGCAGATATTGAGTTCCCCAACGACTTATTGCTCGAATTGGATCGTATGGAGTTTTATGTGTACGAGCTGCAAACGACCATCAAAGCCATTCACCGTCCAATTGTGATCATCACCTCCAACAATGAAAAGGAATTGCCCGATGCTTTTTTGCGCCGCTGCCTATTCCACTACATCCGTTTTCCCGATCAAGAAACGATGAAAGAGATCGTAGATGTTCACTTTCCTGATATCCGCAAGGAGTTATTGGACAATGCGCTGGCTGCTTTTTTTGGCTTGCGCGAGGTAACAGGGGTTAAGAAAAAACCTTCCACCAGCGAGCTACTGGATTGGATCAGCTTGTTGCTTTTTGAACAATTACCGGAATCCGCGCTTCAGGCGGAGTCGCTGAAAGAAAAACTGCCGCCGCATTTACACACCTTGATCAAAAATGAACAAGATTTGTTGTTGCTGGAAGAGTGGCGCAAGCGGCGGAAGTAATCTTTTGCTAGCGCATCATTAAATCATTCAATAGCTTTTCCACTTCTAGGACTGGCATTTTTTCGGTCAAATAAAAATGCCCCTTGCCCTTGGCATTCCAGGAATTGCTGCCGTCGTCGGAGCACACAAAACGGCCTTCCACCAAATTGTAATAGCGAGCATGTCCTTTGATGGCAACCAATACAGCCGTTTCATCCCAACTCATGCGACCTTTCATGTCTTGTTTGTCTTTGGGAATGCTAATGGCAAAAGCTTCTTTGACCGGAGAATTTTGAATTTTGTTGTTCTTGACGAGCGGCATACCGGTATGGATGGCCTGACCGATTTCAAAACCGCTGAAGATGATCGGCGTGACCCAGTTGTCAAACACGATTTTAGAAGAAACTGGGTCGCGGTCTACATTGAATTCACGTCCCTTTGGAAAACCTCCAGCCATACAGACCAGCTGTTTTACCTTTTTTTTGATCAATTCTTTGCCAGTCATGGGAGAATATTCGTCAGGCTTGGACAACAATAAATCGGCCATGTTGGTCAAAAAACCAACCGTGACAATGGTGACGCTGCCATCGGGTTGTTTGGCGAGTATTTTTCGATACAAAGTCAGTGCATCTTCGGCTTGCGCATTGGTTTTCAAATCATGGGAATACTTGGCAACGAGTACCGAGTCCCATTTTTGCCAAGCCGTCAGATTAACCGCTCTTCCCCGCACCACGCCGACCGGAATGTTTGGCCGTTTGAAATAGGTATTGAGCACATCCAAAACGCCAGCAATGTACTTGGATTGATTGGAGGCCATAGTCGCTAAGATGTTGACCTGGCCACTATCGGCTAAGGTGTGCATGATTGCCATCGCGCCCACATCGTCGTAATCGGGGCCGATGTCGGTATCGAGGATAAGGTTAACGGGGGTATGTTGAGGCATTGTTTGAGCAGTAGCGACGCCAAGGCAAAAGACACTAGCCAGAAAAAATAGTATCAATTTGGCAGGTAAATTTTTCATGTTGTTGGTTTTTTATAAAAATAGAATTTGATCAAGCCATCAATTTCGCATTTTTACTGATCCGTTTCAATAAATTAATGCTTACCAGAAAAAGGACCAAAATATAGATGGCATAACTCACCCTGGGGTACGCAAACGTTAAACCAATGGCAATGAGATAGGGCACATTTACCCAGATGTAAATTGGTTTTTGTTCTTGTAACAATTGCAGACCATCACCGCTTTTGAGAAGTTTGGGATGATTGGTAGGGAATGTAGAAAAAAAACGGTTTGAAAATACAAGATCTCCAAACCGTTTTTTTAGCCTTATGAAAAAATACTTTATTTAACCAAAGTAAATTTGTACTTGATCCTTTCCACCACTGGAAGGTGGGTATCAGGTTCCACATTGCCGAGGATGATGTCGATGTCAATGGTTTCCTCTTCGTTTTTGTCCTTACTGTCAAAAGTCACTTTGATGACGCCTTTTGCGCCGGGCAAGTATTCGTCTCTTGAATATTCAGTTGTGGTGCAATCACAAGCCGTGATCACCGATATTTTCAACGGCGTATCACCGCGGTTGATAAAAGAGAAAGTGTGCTCGCGTTTATCCCCTTTTTTTACCGATCCAAAATCAACCTCGCGCTCGTCAAAAATCATGATGGGCAAGCCTTTGAGGTTTTTGCGGCCATGCAAGCTAGAAAGCTCGCTGATGATGATGGTGTCCTTTTCCTTGGCAACTGGAGCAATATTGCTATTGCGGTTCGGAGGCGTTTTACCTGGCGTTTCCTTTTTGCGCAGTTGCGTGCGTTTGATGACGATCTTGGTTGGGCCTTTTACGATTTTGAACTCCGTACGGCGATTCAAGGCATGAGCTATTTCCTTTTCTTCCTCCGTTTTTAGCTTGTCGATATAAATTGTGGTCAGTACATCTCCTTGTTTCATGAACAAGTGCTCGGAAGCCATTTTTTCGGAAACGGTTTGTGATTGCGTCTCACCATAACCTTTGGCCGTAATCCGATCAGCAGCGATGCCTTTTTGAATCAACCAGCGACGTGCAGATTCGGCGCGGCGTTGCGACAAGCCTTGATTGTATGCATCATTGCCCCGGTAATCCGTATGTGAGCTCATCTCGATCACGATATCGGGGTATTTGTTCATTATTTCGAGTACGGTTTGCAGATCGCTTTCCGCTTCAGTCTTGATGTTGTCCTTATCAAGGTCGTAGAGGATGTTTTCCAGCACGATCGCTTGTTCCAGCGCTACCGTATCGTATTCTGGTTCTTCTTTCGGTTTGGTAGTTGGCAGTGGTTTGAGGTAAAAACGTTGCTCAAAGTTTTTGGAAGCTTTGAGTCCAACGGTGCTTACGCGGGCGCTATCCGGAAAATAACCAGGAGCAGTAGCTTTGATTTTATAGACCTTATCTAGCTCAAGGGGAAAATCAAAACGATTACCCGTTTTGCTGGTTTGATTTTCAGGTTCGCTGATTACCTTTTCAGTTACTACTTTGGAAAGCGCAATGGAAGCGCCTTTGAGCGGCTTTTTTAGGTTGTCAAAAACACCAACTACCAAAGTCGCTTTGATGCGATCCAACTCAAAACCGTAGATGTCTTCGCAGCAAGTACGGCTTACAATCGAGCTTCCGCCCGGGCGATTGGAAGTAAACAAACCCTTGTAGCCTTCCTTGTCTAAGTTGAAATATTGATCATCTTGCGGAGAATTGAATCCCAAACCCATATTGACGGGTTCGCTCCAGGTTTGGCCATTCCAGATGGTGTAAAAAATATCCAAACCACCAATGCTGGGGTGACCGTCGGAGCTGAAATACAAAGTGCCATCGAAATAAAACGGCGTTACTTCATCAGCAGAAGTATTGATTTTTGGCCCTAGGGATACCGGATCGCCGTAAACGCCATCGCCTTTGAGGGTAGCGTAATAGAGATCCATGCCGCCTTCGCCGCCTTGGATGTTGGCAGAGAAAAAGAGCACTTCGCGGCCAAAAAGCTCGCCTACTACCGGGTGTTTGGCCAAATATTCACCATTTACACCTACTACTTCATTGGCTGCGCCCCAGTTGCCATCGCCGCCCACACTTACAAAAATCTTGCTTTCAATAAGTTGGTTGGCTTTAAGGATTTGGCGGGTAAAGTACATGCGGTTACCGTCAGCAGAGAAAGAAGGGCTGCTGCTGTGATAGCTTTGGCGGTTGATTTTTTCATCCATCACCGCAGGCTTTCCAAACCCTTTGGCGGACTTGTCTGCGACATAAATTTTGGCGTACTGTTCTTGATCTCCGTCTTTAACTTCGATTACTTTGTCGGTATTGAAGGAAGCAAAATACAAATTGCCTTCGCGGCTGTACACCGGCCCATATTCAGAAGAAGCGCCGTTGACTGGTTTGCCCAGGTCATCCAGCTTCATTTTTTTGGGCGTTTTGTCTTTAGCTAAGGTTTGGGCTTTTTGAGCGCCATCAATTTGAAGTTGTGCTAATGCCTTTTGTTTGTCATCGGTAGCAGCCTCCATAAAGCTTTGAAACTCGGGAATCGCCTCTTCATAATCGCCATTCATTTTTAGCGCAAGGCCATAGTTGTAGCGAAGATTTTGAAACTTATTTTCTTTGTCTTTGCGCAAAAATGTGCTGTAATATTTGGCAGCCTTGGTATAATCCCGGATCTGCAAACAACATTCAGCCATGATGGGCAGGTAGGAGATGTCCTCTTTGCTTTCATAGACCTTCGTGTAGAGAGCCAGCGCTTGGTAGTAATCTTTTTCAGCCAATTTTAGGGCAGCAATTGCCAAATTGGTTTCAGCTGAGGATTTAGAAATGGGCTGTGCCATTACAGCTATACCGAAAAAGAAAAAAAGTAGGACGAAGGATAAAATATTTTTCATATTTCTGCTGATCTTTTTGCTTTTTGACGGAAAAGAAAACGCAAAAGGACAATTCGAAAATCTAAATGAGATGATAACGCTTCAAAAAATCGATGCCCTGCTTGCCGTTTACAGTCTAGGACACAAAATTGCTGGTGGAACTACTGGTTTTTTGTACAGTTTTAAAATGTAATTGGCCGCGAATTCATATCCCCCTTTGCGAGTACCATTGCTGCTCAAAGAAGACAAGTTGATGTCATAGGCCACGCCCACCTTCAGGTCTTGATAATCCAAGCCCACAATAACCATAGCAGCATCGCCAACCCGGTAACCCGGTCCGGCGCTCAATTTTACATCAGGATTGATCTGCAATCCGCCAAGGGCTTGAAGTACAATTTCAGCTCCCCCTTTGGTCGCTTGTACCAAAAATTGCGGAGCAATGCTGATCTTATCGGTGAGCTGGTGATTCCAACGGCCATGGATAGTGATACGCGATGGACGACGCGCTTTCTCAGAACCGCTTAAGGAATCACTCACAATCCCGTATTTGGGTTGAGTGATGTGGGCGATAGAAAGACCAGCTTCAATCAAGTCTTTGTTTTTCAAATGGGTACGCAACATCAAGCCTAAGTTGAAATCGCGGTATTTTGTTTTCGTTCCCAGCGAGCTGCGATCCGGACTTTTTCCTATACCTACACCGCCACCGCCAACTTCGAGTGGTAATTCATCGGCGAAGGAGAAATCTTTGTTGTTGCGTATGTTTCGGGTAACTGATCCCGTTTGAAAACCCAAGGTCATTACCGTATTTCTTTTTTTGTCAAAAGCCAAATGATACGATGCTGAAATACTAGATCCTTGGGTACTTAATTTTGACACCCCTGCAATGTCATTGACCACAACAAAACCTACCCCTACCCAGTCGGATTTGCGGAAACCGCGAATGATGGGAGCATCCACAAAAAAAGAAGGCGTGGTGTATACGCTCCACTGCGAACGATAGATGCCTCCTATTCGAGCAGTTCCTTCAAAAGCGCCGGTTTGTGCTGGGTTCAGCGTTAAAGGCGACATGTTGAACATGGAGTAGTGGACGTCCTGAGCAGACAAAACCGTAACACAAAAACACAACACCAAAAAAAGCATGTAAGGGTACATTCTCATATCGAAAATTTTAAGGGGTAATTTAGGAGTTAAAAACAGCTTGAACAAAATACCGTGCAAAAAATTTGGACTTCAGTTCGACATCGCTTGATAAAACAGCCCTTAACCGTAACGTTATTACCGAAAAGGTATTATGGCATCGGTTTGGATTTCCTTTTTTCCGTTTGACTTCGGAAACATCCGCTTTTTTTAGCACTTCGCCAAATGGGAAACGATTTTCAAGCTGGCGTTTCGTTGAGAACAGGAAGCTTTAACGCCTGAATGATGGCATTTTCATCGATGTTGTTCATGCATTTAAAATGCCCTTTCGGACAAGTTTGGAAACCGATTTTTGAACACGGCCTACAAGATAGGTCTTTGACTTGGATTGTAGTATTGAGATTTACGCTGGATGGGTAATAAGGATACATACCAAATTCAGGAATGGTGTTGCCCCAAATGGAAACAATGTTTTTTTGTAAAGCGGCGGCGATGTGCATCAAGCCAGTATCGTGAGTAATCACCGTGCGGGCTTGTCGTACCAAAGAAGCCGATTGGTGAAGGCTATATCGACCACAAGTATTAATGACGTGAATGCCGGCGGTATGCGCAATTTTTTCGCCGGTTTCGGCATCGCCAGGGCCCCCAAGCAACAAGACTGGAAGATTGATTTTTTTACAAAGCGCAACAATTTTTTCCGTGGTCAATCTTTTGGTAGGATGGGCTGCTCCGATAACAAAGGCGATGTATTGGCCACTTGCTATCAATGGGCGTAGGTGTCGCCGTTCTTCTTGCCATTGGCAAATATCGCCCAGGTTAACTTCTTGTTCGGGTGGAATAAAATAATCCAAGCCTTGGCCATCATTGGTGACGCCTAGCCGGGCTACCGTTTGGATATAGCGGTCTACAATATGCGTATTGGGAAGGCGGTTGATTTTAAAATTCACCATCAACCACTTCTGGAAGTTCAATTTGTTAAAGGAAGCTGAATGCCGTCCGAGCGCAATTTTTAGCTGCAAACTGCGCAAGTTGTGGTGGAGATCGACGATAAAATGGTATTGCTCCTCTTGTAGATCGGCGATTTCCTCCTCAATCTTGCTTTGGATGGCATAAACCTTATCTACGTAAGGATTGGCATCTAAGATATTGCGAAAAGACTTTTTAGTCAAAAAATGGATCTCCGCCCCCAATTGTTGTTTCAGACACCGGATGACCGGTGTCGTCAGCACAATGTCCCCAATCGAGGAAAAGCGAACGATCAATATTTTGGGCTTAAAATGCTGCACTTTATTGCAATTCTACTTTTATATTCAACAAGTCGATTTTTGAAAGCTCTACCAATCTATCCTGAGCGTACCATTCATCAAACAATTCCAATTCGTCTGATTCTTGAATGGGTTTATAATTAACATAATCTGCAAAACGCATACCATTTATCTTTGTCGTTTGGTAAGCCTTGCGAAAACGAGCGCCACCTCCATCCTCTTGGTAGGAATAGGCAAGAAAATCCATGGTGAGGCGTTTTTCATGAAACCAAAAAATGTATTGGTCTTGGTGGTCGTCGCCTCCGCCTTTTTTCTTAAAGTTTACCCTGATTTTGTGGTAAGACTCGCCTTTGATGTCCACTTTCCCGATATACTGCTTAATGACGGCCACATCATTCAAGAAATAAGGCAGTAATGAAAAATAGATCACGGAGTTGACCGAGTTGCTGTAGGCTTTCCTTCTTTCTTCGGTTAATTCAACTGGTTTGCCGTTGATTTCTCTTACCAGGCCTTCATTGGTCAAGATATCGTGAACCATTCCCGAAGTATCCTGAAAACTGCGTTCGTACTTATACTGCCCCTTTTTGCGAAAAAAAGTATAATGTTTATCCCGAAAATCGAATTCAATTTTGGCACGAGCTGCGTTATTCAACCCGCATACCAAGATGCTTTGATCAATAATTCTTTGGGAAATATCAAATTTATTGGATACCAAATGTTTCCAATTCCCGAACATCCAGCTGCTCCCGATGAGCAAAACAAATGCCATTACTATTTTCATGGTTCCATAAATTTTGGCCGAAACTAAAGGATCTAACCTAAACTCCGGCCATACAGTTAGTTAAATTTGAATTAAATTAAAATGGAAGAATTAAGGTAGGCTTAATGAACCTCGAAAATCGACCATCAAAAACTGGATAAAATCATACGTCAGCAACATGGTCTCCTCCATAAAATGGTATTTAGGATCGAGCCGCTGCTGATGTAAAGTAAGAATTTCTGTTTCTTTTTGCAGCATATTATATAGCGTACGACAAACTTTGGCGTAACGTTCGAGGTCGTGGGTTTTGGGGATTTCGGAGGCACCCAATTTTTCCAGCAACTGTTGAAAACTCTTCAAATCGTACAAGCTATACACTTCCGGATAACGAAATGCCAAATACAAGGAAACGATTTGGTAGCCATCATCATGGTAATGGCTGTCGTCGCGGCTTTTGGGACGGCGTTCGCGGTGATCATCCAGGAGCTGATCGCAATAAAATATAAATCGACTGGCGCGGCCTTCTAGTGATTTTTTTTCATCAAAAAGATCTTGAAACATCTGCTTAACAAAGTCGGCCTGTTCTTGCATGAAAACGCCCATCATGCGTTTGGGTTCGTAATTTTCACGGTTCCACATCCGACGGGAATGTCGGCTGTCTAAAGATCGGTTGTACATCGCTGCCATGTCAAAAGCTTCGATATTCCACTGGGTTTGGAAAATTTGTTGGGATTCCCAAAGATAAATTCGAGCATCATTTTCGGGGGATTCAAGGTAGATTTTGTAAGCAGCCAAAGCCGCTTGAATTCTTTTCAGTTGCATGGATTATTGGAGTGAAGGCTAGCGGTTGGAGCTATTGCTTAACGATAAAGTCTACATTTCAGGACAGGTTCTAAAATAAAGAATGCAGCAAATTTATCACAAATGCTGCATTCTTTTATATTTTAGGGCGCTGGATCTGGATACACCTGATGAACCGCTTCGATGGCGGTCATGATTTCCGGACTCAACTCCACGTGAATGCTATCGATGTTTTCTTTGAGCTGCTCCAAGGTAGTGGCGCCAATGATGTTGCTGGTCAAGAATGGTCGGGTATTGACATAAGCCAAAGCCATTTGCGCCAAACTAAGGCCATGTTCTTGCGCGATCTCAAAGTACTTAGCCGCAGCTGATTTGCTGTTGTTGCCATTATAACGCGACAGCTGCTTGTACTTTTGTAATCGAGTAGCACTCAAATCAACTCCTTCTGTATGACTTTTGTCAGACAACAAACCAAATGCCAAGGGCGAATAAGCCAGCAAACCTGCTTGTTCACGAATGGCCACTTCCGCCAAACCTACCTCAAACAAACGGCTGAGCAAGCTATAAGGATTCTGTATGCTTGCGGCGCGGGGTAAATGGTGTTGATCCGCTGTACGCAACCAGTGCATCAATCCCCAAGCGGATTCATTAGAAACCCCAAAATGGCGAATTTTGCCCGCTTTGATCCATTCTTGTACGGTATGCAATACCTCTAGGAAGTTGTCTTCCCAGCCGTCGTTGGGATCGTATTCAAAACCACGTTTGCCAAACATATTCATCTTGCGTTCGGGCCAGTGAAGTTGGTACAAATCGACATAATCGGTTTGTAGACGCTGGAGACTGGCTTCCAAGGCATCTTGAATGTTGGCCTTGGAGAAACCCATCGGTTGGCGCATATAGCCGATGCCAGGATTTGGGCCAGCAATTTTGGTTGCCAAAATTACTTTATCGCGATTTTTACGACTAGCGAGCCAAGTACCGATGATGCGTTCGGTGCTACCTTGGGTTTCTTGACGAGCAGGAACGGAGTACATTTCAGCCGTATCAATGAAATTTATGCCCTGATCTAGTGCATAATCGAGTTGTTCGTGGCCATCGGCTTCAGTGTTTTGCTCGCCAAAGGTCATTGTGCCTAAGCAGATTTTGCTTACTTGTAGGCCAGTTTGGCCCAGTTGGGAATAGAGCATGCGTTATATTTTGCACGGAATGGGCTCCGCTATTTAATAATCGGGCCTAATATCTTAAATTGCCATCGCAACACCAAACTCTTTTTTACGGCCTTATGAATACAAACATGACTTGTAACAATTGTGGCTCAATTATTCTGGCTGATGACATCAACGTTCAGCAACTTATTGCCAAATGCGGGGTTTGCGGGAATGTTTTTCCTTTTAACCAAGCTGAGCTTATTCAAACAGAAACCTCTTTCAACGCGGATAAAAAAACGAGTTTAAAGGCGAAAAAATCGATCCCACTACCAAAGGGCATCAGCATGGAGCAGAAACTCAACGAACTCAATTTTACCATCAGCTGGCGTAAAACCCGGAGACTTGGATTATACCTCGTTATTACGCTGATTTGGAATGCTATTTTGCTCCCGTTTTTATTTTCTGCGTTACAGCAGAACAGTACAAAAATGGTTCTTATTCTCAGTCTTCATTTTATCGTGGGCATCTCGATGGTTCTTTTTACCATTGCGATTCTTATTAATACAACCACAGTAGTGGTCTCCTATCAGGGGATCAACATCAAGATAGGCCCTATTCCAGTTCCTTTTAATCCCAGTATTTCTTTGAGCAATAGAGACATCAAACAGCTTTATGTAGAAGAATACGCACCCAGTTCAACCAACGGCAAACCGGATTTGACCTACGCCGTACGCGCCAAACTAGAATCTGGCGAAGAATTGCGTTTGATCAGTGGTTTTAGTCATCCTGATTATGCGCTTTTTTTGGAACAAGAAATAGAAACATTTTTACATATTCCGAATGAGGAATAAAACCATCTTGTCGCAACGGACAAGGAGTTGCTCGATTTTTTTTGGATCACAGCAGCAAAAAGCATTAATTTACACTGTCCGATTACTTAAAAATTAAAAACAAGGATCATGGGTTTTTTCAACGAAATTAAGAAGGTACTTTTTGGCGTGCAATCCGTTGGCAAATCTGCGGCCAACAAGGCCATGGAAGCAGGTAAAGAAGTAGGCCAGACCATCCAAGAACGCGGCGGAGAACTGCTGGATCAAGCCAAAGCAACTACCGGAGATCTGGTAGACCGTGCTAGCGAGTTTTTGGACAACGCCATGGGCAAAGTAGAAACTGCTGGTACCATCCTTGCCGACAAAGCTACCAGTGCCATCAATAAAGAACAGACAGCACCAGCTTATGAAGAAGTAAAACCGGCAGTTAGCAATCCGGAAGATCAATTGAATGACTTACTCAACTCAACACCAAAAACAACCGTGGAAGAATCCAAACGTCCTCTAGATTTTAGCTCGATCGATCAAGTAGAAGGAACAGACAACACTCCCCAAGATCCATCGGTATTGAATAAAATTGGTTCAACCGTGATCAACAGCACGCTTGAAGCAGGAAAAAAAGTGGAAGACCTCGCTGCCAAAGCAGGTGATAAACTGCTTGATGCTGGCGAAGTGGTTATGGATAAATTAAAAGACGTGGCAGGCAAAGTAGGTGGCACGGTATTGGACAAAGGCAGTCAATTGTGGGAAAAGGCCAAGGACATGGGCAATCAAGCCATGAGCAAAACCGAAGAGCTGATGAAAAAAGCCGACGAAGAAGCGGCCAAAGAAGGTCCTTCGAAAATGGAAGAACTCATCCAAAAAGCCAAAGAGATGGGGGATAAAATTGAGGCCAGTGCTCAAGACAAAAACCGCCAATTCACCGATAGTTTGGCGGATGCGAAAAAAAGCGGCTTGGATACCCACGATGATTTCTTTAGCAAAGCGCAAAAATTTGCTGACGGCGATCATTCTGCTTTTTCTGCTGAGCCAAAGATCACCAGAGATCCTGATTTTCAATCTTCTAAAGGCAATAAAACGCACGGATTTGAAGATGGCGACGGTGATGGAAACGACTTGATCGATGATGCCATTATTGAAAAATAAGCAATAAGTCAATAATTAATCGTTGACTTATTTCTAAGGATAATTTTTTTAAATGAACACAAAGGACAGATAGTTGCCAATTTTACAATGCAACTATCCGTCCTTTTCTCTTATCTTCATCTCTCTGTTTAATCTTTTGCAGTGAACCCAAACAACAACAACACTTGGACTTGGATACGATCGGAAGAAGGCCCTTTCCTGGGGCTTTTTAAAACACGTTTTGATTTTTTGGTCAATCCACGCAATCAGTTGACTGAGAAAATGATTATTCTGGAAACTCCGGATGCGGCAAATGTGGTTGCTGTTACCGATGATCAAAAAATGGTTTTTGTCAAACAATACCGTTTTGGAATTCGCGAAGAAACCATTGAGTTACCTGGAGGAATAGTAGATCCGGGCGAGGAACATGGTTTTGCGGCCCAACGCGAACTGCGCGAAGAAACAGGGTACGGTGGAAAAAATTGGCATTATCTGGGGAAAGTAGCTTCAAATCCCGTTTTTCAAGATTGTTACATTCATCATTGGTATACCACAGCTGCTGAATTATTGCACGATACCCAACAAGATGACGGCGAGGCCGTTGAAGCCATTTTAATTCCTATCGAGGAAGTTTTTCAATTGTGGAAAACCGGTTTTTTTCAACACCCACATACCATTAGCGCTTTATTGTTTTACTTTAGCAACCATTTTCCGGATTGGGGTAAATGATCGGGAATAAAATTTGGGTTTAAAAAAATAAGATGGAACAAAAGATACTTACCATCGTAGGGATGGGGCCTGGAATCAGCATGGCAGTGGCAGAAAGATTTGCTCAGGAAGGGTATCTAATTGCCATGATTGCGCGCAATGCCGGACGCTTAGGCCTTTTTCAAGAAATTTTGCAACACAAGGGATACACCTGTATAAGTGTAGCCGCCGATGCTGGAAAACCGGAAGAATTACACGATGCTTTTGATAAGATTCGCCGACAACTAGGGCATACAGATGTTTTGGTGTACAATGTCGCTAAAATGAAAAAACTGGACATCTTACAAGATACCGCCGAAAGCATCTCAGAAGATTTGATGGTCAATGTAGGCGGGGCATTGGAATCGGTTAAGGCCGTTTTGCCTCCCATGAAAACCAGGGGCTTCGGAACGATCATCCTTACTGGCGGCGGTTATTCCTTATATCCTTCCCCTTTGTTTGGATCTCTTTCTATTGGCAAAGCAGGATTACGTTCCCTAGCAGCTCAGTTGCACCAAGCTTTAGCTGA
>JBBRGN010000025.1:0-27534 GCA_038240665.1 Chitinophagales bacterium
AAATCAGCTCAACAGCATACCGAATTGCCAAAAAAGCGAGGGTACCGCCCGTAGTAGGTTTCCACTACCGGCGGTTTTCCCTCCTTAAAAGGGGAACTGTACACACACATTAAGGTTTTAGGTATTTTTAGCTTGTTCTGTCATGGTGCTATTACGGTCATAGAATTATTCAAAAAACCAGGGAAGTAAGCAAGGTCTAATCAGCCAAAAATTAATCCTCCTTCTGCCCTGTCCCGCCGCCTGGCGTCACCTCTCCCCGCTTAAAGTTGCGGATCGTCTCCTTTGCACGGGGATCAAGGGCGGTTAGATTTAGTCGTTCTGGCGCATTTTTCGCCATTGGAACCACGCACAAGTAGCTAAAGGGAGGAACATTCTGGTCACCCAAGTTGATGGTCGTTTCGAAGGCATAGACCGGTTGTACTATTTTTCCATTGTTGTCAAAATAGGCCCGAAAGGTATTGTTGATTTCAAAGGTTGCCTTTTGGCCAAATTCAGCGATGAGTTGTCGGCGAGCTAAATTTTGCGCCTCCTCTGAGGTTATTTGCTCACTGAGGGCAATTTTTTTCCGCGACAATTGGCTCAGTTCCCGCCAGCGCCGAATCATTCCGGTAATTTCTCCTTTATCGCCAATGTTGATGACCATCTTTGATCCAGGTCCAAGAACAGGTAAGCTGTCAATGATTCGTCCGTAGCTTAATGTGATTAGCTTATCGATCACTGGCCCAGATTTGTTGCCATCAATGACGCCACTAGATCGAACGCCTCCTTGATGTACTAGGCTAAATTCTTTTTTGATTTTGGGACTCAAAGCATTTGTGCCGAGAAATTGTTCAGCAATTTTTAAGGCGTCCTGAGCATTGGGCAACTGAGGCACAAAGTCCTTGAGGTAACGGGTCATTCCGCGGTTGAAGGTGAAATTGCCCGTATTCAAATCATGTTCAAAATTGGTGTTCAAATCGGCTTTAGCCGTAAAGTACACGATGTTTTCATCCGATTTGACTAGATTTTCTAGCCCTTTTTCTCCAAGAAATTTTTCAATCAATCCTTTAGATTGATCGACGCCTAAGCTTCCTTGTTGCTCAAATGAATAGAAGTAGATGGGTTTCTCTACTGGCTTTTTGACCTTATGATCACATCCGTAGCCAAGCAGCATCAATAACATCAAGGAGATAAAATGAATAAGCTGAAACTTTTTCATGCTATTTTTTTTAGGGTTTTTGGTTGTTTATTTCTTTACCAGAGTTCAAATATTTTTTGGCAACACTTGAACTCTGATAAGAAAAAAAATTGCAAATAAATTGTTAAATAACCGTGCAATAGTTTATAGGTTAGTACTGCCACCAAGTTTTCATGCCATTTGACCCTCCGGCGGGATCAGCAGCATAAGCTCCCAAGCGGTCATTTTCAGTGGAGACATACATTACAGCGCTTGCATAACCAGGGTAAGGCGATCCGTCGCTGTTTACTCTACTGGAAAAAGCTCGTTCTTCGTTGACCGCATCAAACCAAGATTGCCATACCCCGCCATTGGCTTTGAGTTTATTGGCGTACCGATTGGGGATGCCGTTATCGGAGTTGCTCAGGGTTCGGAACCCAACCAACTGATGCAGGCCTTGAAAAATCGAAGTCCAGGGCGTCCACCAATCAGTGGCTTCAGGAGCAGAAGCCACTGTATTACAAGATTCAATGATCAAAAACTCGAGGTCGCCATTTTTGGCTAAATCGCCATAGGGTGGGCAGTCACGCAGGTCTACGCCATCATTTGTACTTTGATTGGTCTGTACATAGTAGCCTGCTCCATGAGCCGCCACATAAGCAAGATCCATCTTGTCGACAAAATCTTGGTGATCAGAATCAAATTCAAAGGGCTCCCCCCAGAAGTATTGCACTTCTTGGTAACGGTTACCACCAATGTTTTGCCACCCTTGGAAGTTTTTGATGAAATTCCACACGTTTCGAACAAAGCGATCTTCCGCTCGATCTACGTATCCGCCTATTTCGCGATCAGCACAATGGGCTGCACTAAGGCTAAAAATTAGCAATAACCCGAGTAAGGCTATTTTTTTAAGCTTGCTTTTGGGAAAATTTTCTTGGTTTAGCATAACAATTTTTTCTGTAGTGATGAAATAAAAAAAATCAGGTAAGCGCAGGTTTTTCATTGCGCACTTTGGTTTGACTTGCACTGAGTTCGAGCTGATTATTTTGGAAAATCAACCGACTCAGTGCGTTGTGTCAAACGTATGTTATGGGATTATATAATCTAAAACTAGGATCTACCCATTGTAGAAAAACAGCTGCTCTAGTGGACCAGTATATCCTACACCATTTCTTCCATCATGTAACCGAGCCAACGCCCAAAATTTGAGCGAATAGGTACATTTGGTCATGTCATTTGGCGGGTTGTTGATGGGCATGTTGATGTTGGCATTTCCATCAACCGCCGGACTGAGATTGCCGCTGAGGGTCAAGAAGCCATCCGTGACATCGCGATTTACGGTAATGCTGTTGTTGTTCAGGTGCATCATTGCGGCGCCCAAATGAGGGTGATAAACGGTGTATTTGGCATGAACATTGCCACCAATGGGGGTACAAAGCGCGCCTTCCAACTCCGTAATGGCCAGCTTAATAAACACGGCATTGTTGTTGATGATTGCCGAATTCAGGGTCGTTTTGTTTCCTGGCAGGGGATTAAAAACTTTAGCTGCCCGATTGATCACTTCGCGAATTTCAAACCGGATTGCTACTTTTTCAATGGGTATTTTAAGCGCTGTCGGAACTGCATCGCCTACCTTGACAGCGCCATCAGCAACATCTAAAGCTTTGGTCAATGCTCGCGTATTTAGGGACAAGAGTGTATCAACATCCATCACCAAAAAATTGCTCGCTGGACCTAATAGCAAAGCCGTTAAGGTACGGTCGATGGCTTTGTTCACGCTGAACCAGCCTTCGGCATCAAAATCGCTTAAATCACTCGACACATCATAGATCTTGGTAAAATCACTCTTGTCTACCAACTTTGCTACCACGCTTGACGCAAAGAGACTAGGCGTTAAACCCACAATTTTTGAAAAATTAACATCGGCAGGCGCTGGTCCGCCATTAAGGGTTGTAAGATCGCTGACCAAAAAACGGTAGTCAATTTCATTACCGCTTGCCGTTTTGAGTGCCGCTTGACCAGTTAGATCGATCACTCCGGTCAGGGCATATTTTCCTGAGCCCGCATACCCTGCTGCATCAAAGCCCTTTGGGGCAATTGTTGAAATATTGAAGTCGGTACCAATACCAGTCCAAACACTTGGAAAATTATCGCCCGGATCGCCAATATTGATTTTGCTACACAAATTCACACAGAGACAATAACCGACATTGTCACGGCGGTCGACTTTTGTTTCATCAATAACTTTGACTCCAGCAACGGTAGCTTTGAAATAGACGTCGGGGCCGCTGTTAAACGTAAGGGGCAGCCCTGGATCAGTCTCCAAATTGATCCAAGGGGATAAAAAGGTTTGCTTGAATTGAATGGAAGTGTAGTCTATTCTGAAAAAACCGCTGGCATCAGTAGTTGTGGAACCTAAGTTGTCATCATGCAAAAAATCGGCATCCCACGCTGTAACCAACGCGCCAGGAATCGGATTACCGGTGTCACAACTGCGCAGATATCCACAGATCACCCAAGCATCAAAAAACAATCCGCGAATTTGACACCACCATTTGCTGGGGATCGGGAATTTCCATTGAAATGCATAGTTTTCCTGTCTTTCGTCAATTTTCCACTTGGGATAAAAGGTAGTAATGTGCAACTGCACGGGTGCTCGGTGGGGAGCTTTGGGTGGGATTCGAGGAACAGTGCCACAAACAAAATCAATATCGAATGCGGTACCGCCAAATTTTTCATCAATGGTAAATTCAAAGTTCCCGATTTCATCGGTTTTCGTGCTGGCAATCAACAAGCTTTTTCTGGCGTTAGCCTCTTCTTGGTTGACCAAGCGAAAGGTTTCCTTTTCACTGGCTATTGCCTTTTCTAGTACATTTTCTTTTTGCCAAGGTTGGTACAATAGGACTTCTACATTGCCGATCGGCTCATTACAATCTTCGCAAAGATAGCCCGTAAGATTGCCTTTAATGGTGAATTTCATTGTTTTAAGGTGTTAGTCTTGGCCTACTCTGATTTCGGATTTTCGGCATACTCCGCTGCTTAGTGAGGTCTATTTTTTCAATTTGAGATCAGATTTGTCCATCAAGCAATTTGTTTTGACTTGCACTGAGTACACGCTGACGTTTTGGGAAATCAACCGACTCAGTGCGTTGTGTCAAACGAAAAATGTCATAGGATTATAAATGAACGGGTCTGGTTTCTGGTTTTACTCATACTCCATTTGAACTTAGGCATTTGCTTGGTTCTATTTGATTGTGCACAAACCAATCTGTTTTAAACACAGCGGCTTTAGTTTTTTTAAAAATTTTGAAGTTTATAATCGTTTATGCCGGTTTCTAAGGCAGAATTGCCAGTTTAGGGTCAGCAAAACATGCTCATTTTTTTCTGTATCATAAAAAATGGACTATTGATTATTTTGTTTGTTTAATTTTCGATCTTTAAGACACACTTATACAGCACCCTATGACAAATTGTGATCACATTGTAGCATTGATCAAAAAAAACGACGAGCTAAGTTTGAAGGAAGGGATGACCAAATTGTTTTTATCGGAAGAACTTCAAAAAATTGGCAAGTACTTTTATAATCGTTACCCCAACTTGTCTTTTATGTCATCAGATGATTTGGCAACGGAAACGATGATCCGTTTTGTGTCCGCCATTCAAGCGGGTAGAGAGCCGGTTAAAAATTGTTGGGGGTTTGTACGCAATATTTGTCGCAACATTTGCGAGGAAATTCAAAGAGATCAGACCAAATTTGACTTGGTGATCGACTGGGTCGTTGAACGTTTTAACGCCTCCGATTATCAGGTCGTAAGAGATAAAGTGGAGGCAGTTCTCCAAAAAATAGGTTCAAAATGCCAGCTTTTATTATGGGCCATGTTTTTTGAATCTCCGCCAATTACCGATAAAGAAGAACTATCAAAACGCTTAGCAAATGCTGGTTTTGATGTCGCTCCAGGATCCATATCTACTACCATTACCCGCTGTAAACAAACATTTAGAACGCAACTATCAGATGATCCAAGTTCGCTCTATAGCGAATAAAACGGAAAACCATGAACCTAACAAATTTCGAGAATCGGATTGAATCATTTTTAACTGGGAAGATGAATGCTGCAGAAAAGCAAGCATTTAAGCATGATCTAAAAAGCGACAAAGCGCTAGAAAAACTTTTCATCAACTCGGCTTTGGCAAAAACGCCAGCCCCTACCACGGAAGAACAAAAAATTCGCACGCTTACCGCCGAACTAAAGGCAGCCATCGGGCCGCTCAAAGAGCCAGAGTTGACTTGGTGGGACAATTTGCGCTTTGCTTATCAGGAATGGGCAGGATGGAAAAAAATGTTGGTCTATGCCATTCCAGCTTTATTGCTCCTTACTATCGGGGTAGGTGCCATTCCGCAAAAAATCGAGCCTGCTTTTTTGGTTGAGCAATACATCCAGGAGCCTTATTGCGACGCCGTTGCCGGTAGCGATACCCGCTCAAAGCTTTCTCCTGATGAAGTTTACAACCAGGCTTCCGCGGTCTATTGTGGTTTTCAATTTGGGGCAGCATCGCGCTTACAGGAATTGGCGAATCAATCGACTTTTAATATGGCGTACTATTTTTTGGCACACCAAGAGCTTAAAAGTCACCACTATACCGCAGCAATTACTGGGTTAAAGGCATGTTTGGCCAATCGCCAAGTCTTAAGGCTGTTCAAAAATACTGATCAACCTGACAAACTGCAATTGAACTTGGCCTTAGCACAATTTGGGGAGGATAAATCGAATAAAACTTTGAAAAATAGCTTAATCCAACTCAACAAAAATCCTGAAACTACCGAAAAGGTACGACAGGAAATTGGCAGTTTGCTCCGCAAGATTAAGTATCCTTACGATATTTTAGGCTTGTGGTAAAAGCGTGATGGTTAAATCCAGGGCCGAAGCATGAATGCCAGAAGCGACCTCAGAGAGGTCCAAAAACTAATTTCATGCGTCGGCCCTGATTTTTGTAGCTTCTAGTTGGTTGGGTTTTTTTTCACTTTTGATTTCAATTCCCCAGCGGCAGCGCCGCCAAAACGTCTGTAAAAAGTTAATCGCAAGGCTTCAAAGGTACGTAGCACCGCAACACATACATACGGATTTAGTTACGGTGCTACGCACCTTTAAAGCAAGATGCAGAATATTTCGCTACCGACGTTTTGGCGGCGTTGCCGCTGTGGTGGTTACCGTGATTTTTTCTAAACTACTGTGTTTTTTAATAATGTAATCCTTGCAAAAAAATCCAGGGCTGAAGCATGAATGCCAGAAGCGACCTCTCCAAGGTCAGTACTAACTTCATGCGTTTGCCTATGGTTAAATAGATCAAGCCCGTGCCCGGTTTTTTTTCCGTTTTGCCATCATTCTTAACCCTACGAACAGTAAAGATAAAAGTGCCAAACCCCAAGCTGCGATCAGCCCGTAGTTTGTTTTCACCGATGTAGGCAAACAAGCACCTTGCAATACAAATCCGGCCCAATCATTGGGGTCGGGGTATTGTTCAGCCGCTAAGCGTTTTGCTAGCGCCAAAGCCATATCCTTAGGTTGGTTTTGCAACAAAAATGACTGATAAAAATCGGCGGCGATGCTGGCTTTGGGAGCAACTGGTACGTTCCATAAAGTAGAAATAAAACTTCTTACGCCTGCATAGGCCAACCCTCGCCCTAGACTGATGTTGCCTTCCCCGGCAATAAATTTCCCCGTCGCAGTTTGGCAAGCGGAAAGAAATATAAGGTCAACATTCAAAAATCGACTGTACAGTTCGTTCACAAAAAGTAACTCCGAACGCCGCAGCGAATCTCCATGTTGAGAAAACGCAATAAAACTTTGACTAGGGTCTGTAGGGTTCAAAATTCCATGGGTTGGTGCATGGATGATGGAGCAGTTTTTGCTGGCTGCAAAAAAGTCTTTTTTGGTGGCTGAAAGGTTAAGGTATTTTTTTGATTGCGGTATGACCCTTAGAACGCCGTCCACTTCTTGTTTTTGAGGGATGCCCAAAGGCGTTAGATACCTGGCCGATTGACGTAAAAAGCTAGACAGGTTGGCTTGCTTACTGGCTTTTTCGGCATGAAATTGCTGAAAATTGGCAGCCATAATGGCGGGTATGGAACGTACCTGTTGTGGCAATTGTGCTTGCTGCATTTCATAGAGTAAGTTGGCCGAAAAACAGTAGCTGATGGCATAACGAGAGAGTACAAAGTTTTTGGTTTTTAGCTGTTCTTTGAACGGAGCAACTTGGGGGCGTATCAACAAAGCTTCAAAAGGGAGGTTGTTTAAAGGCCCTGCTGGTACAAGGATCAAACGTTTTGGCAGCATACCAGCAACCGGCAGGAGCAAAATGGAATACAATTGACTTCCATATTTTGCTACTGCGGCTTCTTTGTTGCTTCGATTAGAGGACAACAATTCCAAGTAGGTGTTGACTAAGTTTTGCAATGAATCTTCACGAATTGGAACCAACTTTAATAGACAAGTATTCGGAGTAACGACAAAAATACTCAGCGCGGAATCCTGAAAATAATAGGCTACCAGCGCCTGATTTTTGTCCAGTACTTCCTGCTGAATTTTCTCAACTGATAAATCTGCGCCTCGGTATTTCAGGGCGTAATAGTTGGGGTATTGCTGCTTGAGGCGTTGCTGATGTATCCTGATCTTATCCACCGTCGATGATTTTTTAACGGTAAGTACTCCCAAACGTTGTGGATCATTACGCGCACTCAATAACTCGTTTTCGATTAGCGAGTACTGCTCCAACAAATCTTGCTCTTCAGCCCGAAAAGCCGGATCAAGGTTGTTTGATACATTTTTTAAGCGCGCCGCTTCAATGAGGGCAAAGGCTTTGCTTTGCTCGGCAATTTGAAAGGCTTGTTGCCAATAATAATCTTTTCGTTTTGGAAAAAGTTCAGCCAGTTTAGTACTACACCAAGCAGCTTTTCGCAAGGTGAGCTGGCTTTTTTGAGCGAGGTTGAGCTTTTCGTCATCGCTGATAAAATCACCACGGGTGATGTTGATCAATTTGAAGAGGGTATCAAAAACGGTGGCGGCGCGTTGTAGAAGTTTGGGATCTCTATTTTTTTGTTCCTCCCACAAACTTAGATTAGCTAGGGCAATATCTCCGAGTAGAAATTGAAGATCACTGCGATCTCTGATTGTACGATGCAAAGCAGGAAGTGAATGGTCTTTCGCCGGCTGATACGTAGGAACGAGATAAGCCATTGCTTGATCGTAGTCAATTAGGGCTTGGTTGAATTTTTTTTGATCAAAAAATGTCTCTCCTCGATTGATATAAAGTAAAGCCAACACCAGGCTATCCAATGGGTTTCCCAACAAAGTGTCCAACCCCTCATTTAGTAGGTGTTCTGCTTCAACCAACTTCCCAGACCGGCGGAGCAATTCGCCAAGGTTTCCGATAGCCAGCCCAATCCTTGCGATACGAATCCCTGGGGATTTAATTTTTTGGTATTGCAATAAAGCCTTGTTGAAATAAGCAATGGCTTCATCAAGAGCTTCTTTTCTTAGAATGGAACCCGGGCGGCATACTTGCATAGAATCTTGCCAAAGGTTACCAATAAAAACATAAAGATCCGCCAATGGAGCCGAGGAAGATTCATCTCTATTGTCAATCGCTTTAAGCCCTTTTTTTACCAGCTCAATTCCTTTACCGTAAAGTGAGCGTTGGCGAAAATTAGCGGCATAGGATCCATAAAAATCTGATTTGATGTCCTGATTAAGAGGCGCATTTTTCATCTCTTCCTCTGCTATTCGAAAAAATGCGCCGGCATTGGAATGTTCCCCTAAAGCATAGTAAGCTTGAGCTTTTCTAAAGGCATTGTGAAACAACAAAATTGGCTTTAAAATCGCTGCATTTCTCCCTGCCGAATCAAAATAAACTATCGCTCTTTGAAAATCTCGAGCATGAAGAAAAGTTAGGCCAATATTGTGATACATTCTTAAAATATCAACATGATCGGAAGTTTTCCATAATTGTTTCCGAATTGCTAAAGCCTTTAAAAAAAAATCTTTTGCTGCTCTATTTTTTGTTTTAAGCAAAGTTCCACCAATCTTATCATAGGCGAGTGCTAGAATTGAATCCTGCTGCGCCGTCATTTCTCTTTTTCTAATTGGGTCTAGTTGCTCGCCTAATAACAAAAGCGTGTCGACGCTAGGAACAAATGGGAGCGCTGTATTTGCTATTTTTTCAATCAGTAAAAAATCTTGAGTAGATATTTGAACAGGAGTTTTGGCTTTTGGAGTATGGTGTTGACAACTAACAATAAATACAATTACAGGGAAATAGAAAAAAAACAAAAGGGGAGATTTCATAGACTATGATTAACAGGTTCCGCTGATATGGAATGAATCGATAATCTTTAAAGGTATCAAAAAATACACAAAAACGACAACCCCCTTGATGGAAGTTGCCGTTTTTGTATATCATGAAAATAAACATTACATCAGCTGCTGTTTTTTATCATCAATACAGCAAGTTTAATGGCACAAGTCCTTTACCGTTGCCAGGTGGTTCAAAACACGGTAATTACCCGTCGATCCTGGATTGCTTTTAGCTATAATCAATGCTTTTACTTGATCCGCCTTTAAACTTGGATTAAGGGATCGAATGGCGGCGGCTGTACGGGTTACATAAGGGGTAGCCATGGATGTTCCTGACTGCGTTGCCATTTTTCCACTCGGAATAAAAAAACTTGCTATATCTACCCCATGCGCCGCAACGGTCATCTTGTCTCCTGTCGTTGCCCAGTTGGAGAAAGGCGCACGAACGCCCATTTTATCGACGGCACCAACTGAAATCAGGTTGTCATAATCCGGAGCAAAACTAGCGGGCCAAAAGCGATTGCTGCCATTCAGGCTCAAGGTATCATTGCCCATTGCCGCTACTACTACTACATCATTCTTTTTGGCGGCATCTAAAAAGTTCTTGAGTAAATCTGGCGCAGGACCCTTGGATAGATCTGGATATCCCCAACTGATGTTGATCACTTGGGCTTTTTGATCCAAGGCTAAATACAAACCACAGACCGCTTTGAACAGACTTCCCGACTTTGAATTTCCGTCGGTAAATTTCATGTTCATAAATTCAAGCGGGAACTTATAGTCCATATTTTCATGCGGCGTAAAACCCCCAGCAATACCGTTAACATGTGTTCCATGACCATTTTGATCTATTGGCTCGCTAGTTGGCATTAGGAGATTAAAGCCAAAAACCATCGGAGCAATAAATGGAGTACACCCATTCAACTTAGTGGGTAGTAATGCCCAATTGATGGCGTTAAGCAAGCTAAGGCTGCCTGTTTCAATTCCTGAATCAACTATAGCAACTTTTACAGGCTCTGTTTTACAAAGAATTTTATCCAACTTCACGATTTTCGACGTATCAATTTGAGGGAATTCGGTTTTCCCACTTCTATCTTTCCATGATGTCCCGGGGTTGAGGTCTAAAACGTAATTGAAAGAAAGACCACCTACTCCACCCGGACTTGGAGGCGGATCTTTCACGATGCCTTTAAGATCAACCTGACCCGAACCACTATATTTCCAAAGCTCTAATTTGTTCTTACAATCACAAGTATCGGTTGGTTTAAAATTCAAGGAGTCAAGTCTGTGGCGCCACAGATCAGCTCCAGTAATTGTGGGATCTAGAATGAGCTCATTACAATTGTAGAAAACACGTACATACTGACTCTTGTGGAAATAATTCAAAAATTCCCATTTTGATTTTTTAACAGGTACATCAACATAACATTTGCCCTCTTTTTCTACATATTTAGATTCAGTGCTGCACTGCAACAAAAACACCGCCAACAACAACATCCAAAGTACTTTGGGGAGAATTCTAATAAAAGGTTGCTTTTTCATTTTATAGGTTTTAAGGTAGATAGATTACTTTTTGAATGTGTCGATTTTGATCGTTATTAAACAATTCAAGTCATGTTTTTTTGCCTCTTCCCAGTCCCAAAACATGGATTCATGATCAATATACTGAATATCAATATCAAGTAAAATATTCAGCAGCTATTTTTTTAATCCCCTTTACTCAAAACTCGCCTTCACCAAATCCCCCAACAACACCCTTACCTCTGGTACTCCCGGCAAATAGTATTTCGCAAAACTACTGTCTACACCCACCTTAACCGCAAAAGCCTCAGGCGGCAAGGCTTTAAAAATATCCTCATCGGTGCGGTCGTCGCCAATAGCGCAGACAAAATCCCAATCGGCCTCGTTGAGCCAGCTCAAAGTCGCTTTGCCCTTGCTCACGCTTACGTGTTTGATTTCCACTACTTTATTACCTTCCATCACCTGTAGATCGTGGTTGGCGGTGAAGTACAGTAAGCCATCGCGGATCTCGCGGACCCGTTTTTCCCCTAGGTCGCGGTCAATGCGGCGGTAATGCCAGGCCACGGAGTAGTCTTTTTCTTCGATAAAAGAACCGGGAGTCCGTTCCACCAGGTTTTCCAATACGGGGCGGATGTCGTCTTTCCAGGTGGCAGAAAGTCCGGGATTGATCTGCCAAGAACCGGAGCGCTTGATCCAAACGCCATGTTCAGCAGCCATTTCTATGCCCAGCGGACCCAACCATTTTTCCAACGTTTGCCAATCTCGACCGCTGTTGATCACGATTTTGTTGCCCGGTATAGTGGATAATTGCCCCAAGGTTTGCAAGAGTTCAATATCCGGGGCCACGGCTTGGGGATCAGAATGAAACGACATCAAGGTACCGTCGTAGTCCAAGATGATCAAGCGTTTTTTGCCTTTTTTGTAAGCGCTGAAAAAAGTAATACGCGCCTCGCCTTCTAAGCGCAAAAATTGCGCATCTAGGTGTTGCTGTTCCATGATTCTGCGAAGTTCTTTGATGAAAGTCTGCGCCCAGTGGGTGACGTTGTGTTGTTGAAGATGGGTTTGCATGCTTTCCATTCGGGCGCGTTGCTCGCTCTCGCTCATCTCCAAAGCATGGTGGATCGAGGCAACCATGTCTTTAATATCGTGTGGATTAACGATCAGGGCTTCCGACAATTCATTCGCTGCCCCAGCCATTTCGCTGAGGATCAGGACGCCTTTTTTGTCTTGTTCTTTGCTGGCGACAAATTCTTTACACACCAAATTCATCCCATCGCGCAAAGGCGTGATCATCGCAACATCGGCAACGCGGTACAACGTGGTCAGTTCGTTGAAATTAAGTGAGCGGTACAAGTACTGGATGGGCATCCAATCAAAAGTTCCAAAGGCGCTATTGATTTCGCCAACCAGCGTATCCACTTGTTGTTTGAGTTCCTGGTAATTGTCCACATTGGAACGGGAAGGCACTACAATCAACACCATCGATACCCGCCCCCGGTATTCCGGAAAATCGGTGATGAACTGCTGAAAGGCTTTGAGTCGCTGGGGAATACCCTTGGTGTAGTCCAGTCGGTCGATGGAAATGATCAGGCGTTGATTGTTGCCCAATTGGCTGATCTTAGCGGCATCATCGAGGGCAGCCAAGTCGGTATTGGGAAAAGCATAGTGGTTGTAGTCGATCCCCATGGGGAATACATCGACGTTGATTTGCCGACCATCAATTTTTAGTTTGCCAAAATGGTGTTCATGCCCGGCAATGCGGTAAGCGGCACTAAGGAAATGGCGCATGTACCCAAAGGTGTGAAACCCAATTTGATCAGCGCCTAGCAGGCCTTGTAAAATGGATTTCCGCCAAGGCAATACCCGAAAAAGCTCGTAGGATGGAAAAGGGATGTGTAGAAAAAATCCGATGGAAACATCCGGTACTTGAGCGCGGATCATGGCCGGTAGCAGCATCAGCTGGTAATCGTGTACCCAAACCAAGTCTCCCGGCTGAATCAAAGCGGCAACAACATCGGCAAATTTTTGATTGACCTGACAATAGGCTTCCCAAAAATCATCCCGGTAAGTGGTATACTGCGTAAAATAATGGAAGTGCGGCCAGATGGTTTTGTTGCTAAAACCCTCATAATACAGGCGAATTTGTTTTTTACTCAGGAAAACCGGCGCGAGTTGTTGCATTTCCAACTCGCGCCGAACCTGTTCCTGTTCCCCAGGATCGGTAATCTCCAACCCCGGCCAACCTACCCACAATTGGGGTAATGCCTTATCAACAGAACCCAGACCAGTAGCTAAACCACCAGCACTGGAAGTGTAGGTCAACTCCCCTTTACTTTTATCGATGGTTACCGGCAAGCGATTCGAGACGAGGAGTAGACGCGACATAGTTGGTTATTCTTCCTTCTTTTTTCTTCTGGTTTTGAACATCTCCACCGTTTCTTTTTCCTTTAAGAATCCGTAATCAACGAATACAGAAGAAACGAATTTTTTGATGTCCTGATAATCCTTACCACGTTTATCAACATAGCGTACCAGTAGTCGATTAACCAAGTCCATCGACAAGTCTTTCAAACCTTGGTTAAAATGCTGGTTGCGAAAGATACGCATGTAGACCGGAAAGAGTTTGGAAATTTCAAACAAATCGGGATATGCTTTTTCTTCCAAATTTCCGATGTACCGAGCGAAATAATGGTAAATCGTTTGCCGTACACATTCGTTGATGACCGAAAGACCTTCGTTTTTGTCATGGAAGATCATGACGGCCTCTTGAACCTCTTCGGTAACGTAACCCCGATCGTGAATCGTATCTACCAACTTATAATAGTCGCTTAGTTTATCGTTGTACGTTTTATCAACGATAGCCGACATTTTCCGATCCGATTCAGGCGTAAGATCCAAAAAGGGATGTTGGTGCAATTCCAGGATGAATTCTAAAAACCGATCAGCAAAAGCGGGCATTTTTTCCCGGTTTTGGTTGAAAGCTTTGGCTAAGCTTTTCTGATCTTTATCCGTAATCGGGTAAAACATCCCATACAGCATCATCACTTTGAGTTGTTCTGCTGTATTTTTTAGTTCATCGCTTTGTACGTAGAGATTCAAAGGCTCAATCAGACTGCTGTTGTCCAATGGCTTGCTGACCCTAAAGATCAAGAAGTTTTTGAGCGCATTGAACAAGATGGGCAATTCCGCGGTAACCGTTGGAAAATCAGCGGTTTGGAAAACTTCGTTTTTAAATTGCTTTTTGTACCGTTCGTAACCGATTGAACGATCCGTTAAGCGGCGGAATTTGTCCAACTTTTGACTTTGCAGGTAATAGCGGATTCGCTTGTTATCGATGCTATTGATCAAACTAGTGATCCAAATATCGCTACTCAGGGAAAAACCAACTTGAATGGTTTGCCCGATCCGTTTTTTGAGGATTTCAAAATTCGGAGATTGACAAATAGCCAATAGAATATCTTTGAAGTGATCCTGCGGGCGGGTGTATTGGTATTGGTCGTCGATTTCGCCTCTCAATACGGTATAACCGAGGATTTTGGGCAAAAACAAGCCTTCAAAAATGCTTTCCAATAGCACCAATTCAAAAGGAACTAGCTGTAGCGGGTTGTCTTTCGCAACTTCGTCATACACGGCTGCAATGCGGGGTTCGAATTGCTCCTTTAAACGGAGGAAATCTTCCTCTTCTTCCGTATCCAAATACTTTTCTAAATCATCGGAATCCTGAATCTCTCCTGCGATTTCTTCAAGCGCTTCAATGTATTTTTGATCTAATTCGTACATAACGCTTCCTCATTTTAAAGGCAAACCTGATAGTACATTTTAAAGCACTACCAGGTTCACAATATATTTTTAGAAAAAAGTATAGCCGAAATAATTACAATAGCGCCAAAGATAACGATCCGAGTGCAAAACTTCAAATTGGAGACCGAAAAGATTTCCAAAGTTTTGTTGGTTCGCTATTTTGGATAGCCGTTGAATCATCCCTAAATCCAACAAAGCCCAGCAAAATAATTGCCGGGCTTTGTCTGAAAATAAAAAATGGAGTACGGAGGGTTTATGCTTCGTCGCCAGTTTCTGTTTCAGGAGTCTCAACGGCTGTTTCTTCAGGAGCTTCCTCAGCAATTGCTGTTGGTACTTCTGCTTCCACTTCCGCTTCCACTTCAACAACAGGAGCTTCTTCAACTACTGGTACTGGTTTAGCAGGTGCTATACCGGATACACGAGAAAAGAATTCAAGTTTTTCTTGAGCAGTTTTTTCTACACGGATAGCGACTTTTGCTTCTTTAGCATCAATCCACTCCTGGTATTTCTCATCAGCTTGTTCCACCGTCATGGCGCCTTTGGAAACACCCCGCATCAAGTGCTTTTTGTAATAGATTCCTTTGAATCGCAAAATAGCGCGTACAGTGTCAGAAGGTTGTGCACCTTTCATCACCCATTCAAAAGCTTTGTCGCGATCGATGTCGATCGTGGCTGGCTTGGTCATTGGGTTGTAGCTACCTAATTGCTCTACAAAACGTCCGTCACGAGGAGAACGAGAATCTGCTACTACAATTTGATAGAATGGACGTTGTTTCCGTCCCATTCTCTGCAATCTAATTCTAACTGCCATAAATTATTGGCTCTGTTTGGTTTAACCATATCCACTACCTTGAAAATCAAGCATGGACTTGAACGGGCGCAAAGATAGAGCAACTACTGACAATAACCAAATTATTTTTCGCCCTACGCCTTGGCTTAGTTTGGCATTGCTACTAAAATTACTACCGATGAGGATGTTGAACCACTTTGGTTTCATCGGTTCGGTACACTCCAGGAAGGCCCAGTTTTGCTAGAATAAAGTACAGAATAATGATAATGGCAACCGCAAAAAAGAATTTCTCTACTGGCGTCATTAGCTTCTTGGGCTTTTCTGCAGCTTGGTGTTGAGGCGCGTGCTTCCTTGACATGTCAACAATTTTCCTAGTTTTAACATCTTCTATATAATTGAAAAACAAACCAATGCCTTGTTTTCAATCCATACAAAGATAGAGACCTTCTTTACAAATTGGAAAAAAATCGATCTATTCTAGACAGTAGTACAATGAAATTTTGTTTTTCCTCGAGCGATAAAATCGGGTACATCTTAGGAAGCATTGCGACTACTTGCTGGCGTTTTTCATTTAAAATAGCCTGGCCTTTTGGCAGCAAACTGATCCGCTTGCTGCGCTTGTCTTCTGTATCCTGTTCTTCTGAGATAAAATCCTTTTCAATCAAATTCTTCATCATCGCCGTAGCCGTTGTCGTTTCTACCATAATTTCGTGAATTACCTCAACTTTGCGGGGGTTATTGCGGGCTTCAACGCAGGCTAAAATTCGATAATCGGTATAAGAAATAGGAGATTGAAAAAAAATCGGTTTCATCTGCAATTCCAACGACCTTGCTAAGCGTAACAATAAGATATTTATTACAGCCTCCGTTGGAATATTTGCAATTTTTTTGAGTTGATCGCTAAAAACAGCTTGATCGGTATTAGATTTTGTTAATAACCATATTGCAAATTGATCCAAGGATTTATTTTCATTTTTTTCTTGTTCAAAATCCTGCCATAAATTGATCAAGTTTATCAGTTGTCCATATTGGCCACCTTTATCATTCATCTTCTGTACTTTAACTCTTTCTAAAAAAACCGCCGATTGAGGATTGCTTTGATACCAAATTTTCAAATAGAATGAAGGCTAACCCCTATGCCGTGAATCAATGGATTTTGTACCTGTTGGTCTAAATATTCAATAGTCAACTTTGGGGAAAAACGCTTTTAGAACCAGCCATACTTTGATCAGTAACTCATTAGGCAGCAGAAAGCGTATTTGTTTTATTGGAGAAACATTTTGGTTGGTTTTCGTAACACTTGGTTGAGTTGCAGTTATAGAGCTTCAATCCCGCCAAATGTTTCGAATCCAATGCAATAACTAGAATTTTTACAAAATTATTGAAGAAAACTAAAAATATTTGAGTTGAGTTGGCACGACAGGAGCGCTTGACCGCAAAAAACAATCAGCCCCCTGTTGCCCCAACGCTCATTTATTTTGTTGCCGACCTTATTATATGATCAAACAGCTCTTGCGGACTCCGACCAGCATCCATTTCATCTTCTTCATCGTTCGGAGCTTGGGCATCTCCCTTTAATTTAACGGAAGTGAATTCGTAATCCGATTCTTTGTATTCATAGATCGACCATTGATCGTCCTCAAATTCTAGCGCAGTAAGGCTTTCTACCCAATCGCCTGAATTCATATAAGTTACATTTTTTCCTTTGGCTTGGGTAGCACGAATTTGAGCGCGATGAATGTGCCCGCAAACAACATAATCATGGCCTTGTTCGGCGGCAAGGTCAATTGCCGTATTTTCGAAATCGCTGACAAACTTGACCGCTTCTTTTACGCTGTATTTGATTTTTTGAGCAAAGGACATCCTGGACCATCCAAAAGCGGATCTGATGTTGTTGATCAAGCGATTCAATACAATCAAGTAATCATATCCTTTACCACCCAATTTTGAGATCCATGGTGAATACTTGATGAACATGTCAAAGATGTCTCCATGAAAAATCCAGTAAGATGCACCTTTTATCTGCAACACCAGGTTGTCGCGCAGGTGAATGTTTCCGGAGGAAAAATCGGAGTATCTACGCAAGGCATCATCATGATTCCCAGTGATGTAGTAGACTTTTGTGCCTTTGGCGGCCATCCGTAAAATGCGGTTGATGACCAACATGTGCTCGCGGGGGAAATAATTTTTACGGAACTGCCACATATCAATAAAGTCTCCGTTTAAAATGAGAGTACCTGTTTTGATGTTTTTGAGGTAAGTCAAAAGTTCTTTGGCATGGCAGCCATAAGTTCCTAAATGGACATCAGAAATGATGACAATGTCAAGTTCTCGTTTCATGATTTTACAGCAGGTCGTCAGATCTTTACTAAATATTTAAGCAAATATCTGATCTGTATGTAAATTGGAAATGAAGAACTTATTATTAAATGGTTAAAAAAAATTACCTGGAGTAAACAAATAACCAAAGCTTAAATATTGTCCCATTCTTTATCACCTCGAACTTTCTGCTTTTACCCCTAGCTTTTGATTGGCGTTTTTATCAACTGGAACCAAAATTCGGTTAAACTGGGGCGATTTATTGTCTATAGGTGCCAATACAAGGGTATCACCGGAGTAACTAATGATCTTGGAAATTTGCGGGTGATCGCTTAGTTTGAAAACCAGTTGACTGCCGTTGCTGCGTACTTGCCAGCTTCCTTCTTGAATGCTAGAGTCCAAGGAAAACTGTAAGGTGCCATTGCTTCGAAAATCTAGTTCGGCATTTTCTAGCCCCATCAAAAGGCTATCAAAGTAATTGTGGCCATTCGGATTTTCGGTTGTAGAGATGTTTTTGCGCCGCATGGTGTCAATGTCGTAGCGCCATTTACCTACCAAATGCTGAGCTACCTCACTTTGCTGACATCCCATGCTGAGTATGCCGATCAGGAAAAATAATACCTGCTTTTTTACCATTTCTTAATGAGGATTTTTTAAAGTATTGACAAAAACTTGTCCTGTATTGAATTATCCATTTTCAAAGAGAAACGCCAGCTAATTTATTCCACGATACTGCGCAAGTTGTTGCGGAATTCGCGCGGGCTAGCGCCAGTTACAAATCGAAATTGTTTGTTGAAGTGGGAAAGGTTATTGAACCCACTTTCGAAACTCACATCTGCAATGCTGTGTTTATCATCAGAGAGTAGGCGACAAGCATGTGCAATCCGTACTTCATTGACAAACTGGGTGAATGTTTTTCCCGTCAATCGTTTAAAATAGCGGCAAAAAGCTGGTTCCGTCATATTTACTTTCCCGGCAATCTCTTCTAACTTGATCTCTTTCTGAAAGTTTTCTCCCACAAATTCATACACCTCCTGTACCCTACCTACATGCTGAGAATTGACTTCAAATGCAAAACCGTCAGCATTCAATAAGGTGGAGTCCTCAGTACGTGCCAGTGTTTTCAAAACGCGCAATAGCCCCATCAAGCGTTCAAATGGCTCTTCATGGATGAGCGCTCTTAATTGTTCGCCTGCCCATGCTTTGGTCTGTCCACTAAAAATCAGCCCTTTGCGCGAACGCTCGAACAAATGATGGATGTCCTGCATCTCTGGAACATTTAAAAACTCTTTGCCCAGAAAGTCCTCTTTCATTTGCACCACCACCTCAACCTGTTCGTCAAAATGGCCTTCAGTAAATCCTAAATGGGGTAAATTAGGTCCCAGAAAGATAAGGTCGCCCTCATCGTAGTAGGATATATGATTAGCGATGTGACGTTTACCTCGCCCTTTAGATATATAAACGATTTCGTATTCTGGGTGAAAATGCCAAAAAGGTTTGCTAACCGGTGTTAGGCCCGTAAATTCCCGAATGGTAAATGAGCTGCCAAATACCGGGTCGATCCTTTCAAGAAGTGGTTTCATGCGCTTTTGAACCTCATTTAACTTGAAAAACTAAATAAATGAACTATTAAGTTAAAATAACACCACTTGCCTTGATAAAAGTTCAATTTTAAGACGAACAAGTTTTTTTGAGTCACAAAAAACCGCTCCATTACTTCAAAATCAGCTTGTGTTAAATTAATTTTGATTATTTGTAAAAAAAATTAACCTAAATTTTTCATGCTTGACAAAACCAATTCTGTTTTTGCGACTAATTTTGCAAAATCTTTTGATCTAATTCATCCTCTAGAATGATAAAAACTGCTGATCTCGTTGTCGTTGGCGCTGGAATGTTGGGTACAGCTCACGCTTATCATGCGTTAAAAATGGGTTACGCGGTAACTTTATTGGAAAAGGACAATGCGCCGCAAGAAGCAACTGTTCGCAATTTTGGCCAAATTGTTCCTTCGGGCATGCCAAGCGGAAAATGGCAGGAATATGGCATGCAAAGTTTGAGGTTTTATCAAGAAATCCACCATGATTTCGATATTGCCATCCGCAACAATGGTTCTTACTATATTGCTTCCAACAATCAAGAAATCCAGTTGATTGAGGAACTTTATGACAAGCAAACAAAAACAGGGTATACTGCCCAGCTATTGACCACCGCTGAATGCTTGGATCGTTTTCCTACGCTAAAAAAAGACTATTGCCGGGGCGCTCTTTATTTTTCAAAGGAGCTTTCTGCCGAACCGCGTCAAACGATTCATCGAATCATCCAGTATTTGCAACACAAATTTCCCAATTTTACTTATTGCCCCAATACAGCGGTGATCGCTTGTAGCAGCGATCAAGGTCGAGCTACCATTGAAACGGCAACGGGTACAAAATATCTTGCAGAGCAGATCATCATTTGTTCGGGTCGGGAATTTAAATTGCTCTACCCAGAGGTATTTGCGGCAAGCGACATCGAAGTATCGCGGTTACAAATGATGCAAACCTTCCCTTTGCCACAGGTTGTGCTTCCGGGGAATATTCTTACCGGGCTCACCATCCGGCGTTATGAAAGCTTTCAAGAATGCCCATCTTATAGCGCTCTTGATAATTCCGATTACGACCCAGCATTTATTGCTAACGGCATACATATCCTGTTCAAACAAGCCTTGGATGGCTCTATCATTGTGGGCGATTCTCATGCCTATGCGCCAGTCAACAGCAGCGATGCCGTAGGGTTTGATATTGATACAGCCGTCAATGAATTGATGCTTCGAGAAGCAGCACGCATCATTGAGCTTCCTGATTGGCGGATGCAGACTTACTGGAACGGGTATTATGCCCAAATGAAAAATGGTGATATCCTTCACCACGCCATCGACGATCACATTCAGATCATAACGGGTATTGGCGGAAAAGGGATGACAACCAGTCTGGGATTTGCTGCTGATAGCATCCAGCGCACATTTAATAAAAACGCCTAACACCTGGAAAATGCTCCGGTTGTTGCAAAAGATAGCACAAGGTTGTTTGAAACATGAGATTCTTTTTCATTTTAAGGTAAAAAAACAAGACGATGGTTACCCGATTAGGTTTGGTAGTAATGGACATGGCTGGAACGACAGTACAAGATTTGCACGAAGTTGAAATGTGTTTTGCGGAAGCGTCAAAACGCTCTGGATTATTGGCCTCCGAGGAAGAAATTCTAGCGATTCAAGGATGGTCCAAACGTTATGTTTTTGAACTATTTTGGGAACGCCAGCTAGGTAATCGGGGCGATGAATGGTTTGAACGTGTAGAGCATTCTTTTCAAACTTTTCGGGAAGTATTGGAACACCACTATCTCACCCAGCCTGTTTTACCTACCGAAGGAACTTTGGAAGTATTCGATTTTTTACGCAAACACCAAGTCAAAATCGCTTTAACTACTGGGTTCTATCGCAAAGTAACTGATATCATCCTTGATCGTTTGGGCTGGATGAAGGATCTTAATGCCGAATATTTGGGAGGCTCCGAAGCGATTATTGATTTTTCAATATCCGGCGATCAGGTAGCACAAGGCAGACCTGCACCTTATATGATTTACCATGCAATGGAAAAATTGGGGATCACCGACATCAAACAGGTGATTACCATCGGTGACACACCTTCTGATATTCAGGCAGGGCATAATGCTGGCGCCTTATTTACACTTGCGGTAGCCAACGGCACCCACCCCGTTGAAAAACTACTGCCGTATAACCCTGATTCAATGTTAGGAAATTTAGGAGATTTGATTAATTTTGTACAGAAGAAGGGGTTGGTCGACTAATTTCTGCTAATTTATTTAGTTACTCTTTTTTAACTAAAAGTCAAAAAAGATGCTGAATATGAACTATTTATTAAGGTTTTACTCTGCTTAGAAGCACGTTTTTAAAAAAAATGCAACTTTAAGTAAATTTTTTTGCCAGAATAAGCGGTATTTTTCATCGAACAATTTATCTTTGACCTGTATTGAATATCTTAGTTATTTGTATTAAATTTGGATTGTGTTTACAGAATTCAATTTTCTTTACAAAAGTTAGTTTTGGCAAGAACCATTTCCAAAGCCGCCTTTTGGCAAAAGAGCATTAACTGGGGTTTAGTTTTACTTAGGGCCGGAGGTCTCCTTTAATCCTCCGGTCTTTTTTTTATTTTCAATTTTCACCGCTTGTTTTTTTGCATTTCTCATCTATATTTTAAAAAATTCAATTCCAAACTTAACGCAATGAAAAACCTACGCCTTTTACTGGTGCTGGGCGTCCTTTCGCTTTGTGGATGCCATGTCCCCACCAAGATTGCTCAGCCCATTGATTTTACCATCCTTCAAATGAATGATGTGTATGAAATAGCTCCATTAGAGGGAGGAAATGCGGGGGGATTGGCTCGCGTGGCGGAGATTAGGCGGAGATTGCTGGAGGAAACGCCCAATGTTATCACTGTCATTGCTGGAGATTTTCTGTCCCCAAGTTTGACTGCAAATTTGAACCTTGACAACGGAGAAAAAATTGCCGGTTTACAAATGATCGAAACCCTCAATGCGCTCCATCTGGACTATGCTACTTTTGGTAATCATGAATTTGACAACCGCGATTCAGCTCTGACTGCCAAACGCTTCAATCAGTGCCAGTTCAAATTTGTCTCCGCCAATGTGCGCCGGGTATACCCCAATGGAAGCATCAAACCGTTTACCCAAACTTTGAACAACCAAACTGTGGTAGTTCCCGATTACGCGATCCAAGAATTTACCAATCCAGGGGGAGATAAAGTCCGCGTAGCTATAACGGGGATATTATTGCCTTTCAACAAACGCAACTACGTGAGCTATTTGCCCGCTGAAGCCGCCTTCAAAGATGCGGTAATCCGCGCCAAAACAGAAAGCGATGTGATCGTGGCACTTACTCATCAATATGCTGAGGATGATAAGGCCTTAGCTAAAGCGGTTCCAGGTGTTGCCTTATTTGTAGGTGGGCATGACCACAATCACCAAGATTATTATGTAGAAAACACGATTATTACCAAAGCAGATGCCAATGCGAAAACGGTTTACATCCACCGTTGCCGTTTTGATCCCAATGCTAAAATGATCCGCATTCAATCTTCACTGCAAGTCATTGACGCCAGTATCCCTTTTGAGCCAACAACCAAAGCAGTTGTTGAGCGCTGGGTAGCCAAAACTGATGCTACCCTTAAAGCCAATGGTTATGAGCCTAGCGCTAAAATAACCGACTTAAAAGAAACGCTAGAGTGTAAGGAAAGCGATGTCCGTTCTCGACCAACTAATTTTGGAAAACTCGTGACCGAAGCCATGGAATATGCCATCCCAGGAGCGGATGCTTACTTAATCAATTCGGGGTCAATGCGTTTGGACGACAATCTCAGCGGTTCGATTACGCAGTACGACATCTTGAGAACTTTCCCTTTTGGCGGTGGTTTTGCTACTCAAGATTTACCGGGCGCCGTTCTAAAAACCTTATTCGACGCCGGATTGGAAAAAAATCGGGGCGAGGGCGGTTACCACCAAAGCTTACACGTTACCAAAGAAAATGGCAATTGGCTGATTCGTGGCAAAGCCATTGATGATCAAAAAATCTACCGCGTTGCGCTATCGTCTTTTGTGGCCAGCGGCTCAGAAGCCAACCTAGCTTTTTTGTCGAAGTACAAACCCACTGAGTCCAAAACCATGACCTTGTCAACAGGGAAAGTGGTAAAAAACGATGTGCGGGATCTGGTCATCGCGTACCTTACGAAATGATGAATGATTAAACAAAGCGGGGCGACTTCAGGTAATTGAAGTCGCCCCGCTTTGTTTTAAGAAAACCTGTTTAAGGTTTGATATCCGTTACCAACGCTGGAATATTCAGGTTGCGGAAATTCTGATTATAAGTCTGTACCTCTTCACTTAAGAGCTTGTTCAAAGCTTGTTTTTGCTTCAACCAATCCGTATCCAAATCACGAATACGATCGCGTACTCCTTGCGTAATACGGGGGTCAAAGGCATCTATTTTTCCACGTACCGTGAAAAGTTCTGCACTAAGCTTGCTTGGCCAGTTGATCACGTCTTGACCATTTTTAGTCCGCGTTTCCACAATAGCGGATTCCCAGGTATCGATTTTTTTGATCAAATCCTTACCTTGGCTCACCACGTCTTTGGCGGCTGGCAAATCTTTAAAGGCTTCGTTATAGCCTTCAATCTGTTTCTTGACCTTGCGGATGTTGATGACTGATTGGTGCATTTCGTTGATGGAATTGGACAACTTCACCAAAACCTCTTGCTGGGCAGTCCAATCTGCCGCCTTTACTGGAATACGAGGATCAGGAGTAACTTCCATTTCTGTTTCCGTGATTTGACCTTTTACATTCAAGCGCGCACGGTATTTTCCTGGAGCTACACGATGACCGCTGTAATCGCCGTAAATGAATACGCCTTGAACATCAATCGGGCCTGCAGTTTTGAAATCCCATGCAAATCGATTCAACCCGGCATCAGCAGACAACAATTGTGCTGGAGCTGGACCGCCAGGATAGGGTTTAAAATTTTCGTCTTTTTTGTTGGTATAACTCCGAACCACCTTACCTGCTGGATCTAGAATTTCTAATAAAATTTTGCTGGTATCGGCTTTTTCTTTCAAAAAATAATTAAAAATCACTCCATTCATTGGGTTGGTTCCCATACCAGCGGGCGGTTCTGGAAAACTAGGCGCTGAAAGGCGGATGGTGGATTTTGGTTGAAACAGCTTTGCCACGGTATTCTCCGGCAAGTCTTTCATTTGTTGTAAAGCACCAAGGTCGTCAAACGCCCAAAAAGCCCGGCCTGCGGTGGCAGCATACAAGTCATTATCGCGGATCATTAAATCAGTAACCGGTACAACGGGTAGATTCAATTGCAAACGCGACCAATTGGCACCACCATTGTACGAGATGTAAAAACCACGCTCCGCGCCAGCATACAAAAGATCCTTTACTTTTTTATCCTCGCGAATGACCTTGATGAAGTCGTCGTTATCGATACCAGTAGCGATTCGCGTCCAGGTTTTTCCATAGTCCGTAGTTTTGTAGGTATAGGAGGCCATGTCGTTGAACTTGTAGCGCGTGGCGCTGATGTAAGCGGTTGCCTTATCAAATGGCGATACTTCGATCGATTGGATCATGCTTTCCGCCAATTCTTTGGGTGTGATGTTATCCCAGCTACCGCCGCCATTGCGGGTAATATGTATCAAGCCACAGTCGCTACCCGTGTAAATCACATCTTTTTCTAAAGGCGATTCGATGACATAGTAAATGGTGTTGTAGTTTTCACCGCCTGCGCCTTCGTTGGTCAAGGGGCCGCCGCCAAGTCCTTGTTTGGTGGTGTCATTGCGGGTCAAATCAGGACTTATTTTAGCCCAACTCAAACCGCCATCGGTCGTTTTAAACAACACATTACCAGCGTGATAAATAGTTTTTGGATCGTGCGGAGAAGTAACGATGGGCGCATTCCAATTGAAACGGTACTTCATTTCTTTGGGTGGGTTGGCTAAGTTGAGCGCCGCATATTCCATTACATCCTTGCCTTCACCCGTATTGACATCGAGCATTTCAATCAATCCTTGATAACAACCACCCAACAAAACATCGGGATGATCTGGGTCAAAAGCAATATATGCACTCTCACAGCCCGGCCCTACAGTCCAGTCAGTTGCTGCAATACCAGGCCCATTAGTCCGGCTAGAAATAACCACCGATGAATTGTCCTGCTGACCGCCGTACACTTTATAGGGAAAAACGTTATCTACATTGATGCGATAAAACTGCGCGGTAGGCTGGTTGTTCAAGGTAGACCAACTGCGGCCGCCGTTAAAGGTGATTTCACCACCGCCATCATCGCCAAGGATCATGTTTTGATTATTCTTCGGACTGATCCATAAATCGTGGGTATCGCCATGACCTACTTTAATGCCCGTGAAGGTTTTTCCGCCATCAATAGATTTTGAAACTGGAGCATTCATGACGTAAACGATGTCGGCATTGAGCGGATCAGCCAATACTTCCATGTAGTACCAAGAGCGAGAATTGATGTTTTGATCGGTACTCATCAGCGTCCATTTTTTTCCGGCATCATCGGAGCGGTATAGGCCATTTTTACCTCTTTCGGCTTCAATAATGGCATACACCCGATTGGGATTGGCGCGTGATACCGAAATGCCAATTTTACCCATCAGCTTAGGAAGTCCTTCCTGAAGTTTGCTCCAGGTATCGCCGCCATCGATCGATTTCCAAACTCCAGAACCAGGGCCGCCACTTTCTACCGTCCAGGGATAGCGGCGGTGCTGCCAAGTACCCGCGTAGAGGATTCGCGGGTTGTTCATATCCATACTTAAGCTAGAAGGGCCCGTATTTTCATCGACATAAAGTGTTTTTTTCCAAGTAAGACCGCCATCAGTTGATTTATAAATGCCCCGATCAGCACTGGGGCCGTGTAACGCGCCCTGAGCAGCGACATAAACAATATCGGAATTTTGTGGGTGGATCACTACATCCGAAATATGGCGGGTTTTTTCCAAACCCATATGTTTCCAACTTGTACCCGCATCGGTTGATTTGTAAACACCATCGCCATGGGTGGTCATTACACCGCGTACAGCATGCTCTCCCATGCCTACAAAGATCACGTTGGGATCTGATTCAGAAACAGCGATATCTCCTACAGTACTGCTTTTGAATTGACCATCAGAAATATTACGCCAAGAGATGCCTGCATCTTCAGTTTTCCAAAGGCCACCTCCAGTATAGCCAGTATAATAGAGGTTTTCATCCTGCATAACCCCAGAAATAGCATTGGATCGGCCACCGCGAAAGGGGCCAATGTTGCGCCATTTTAAGGATTTATAGGCATCTGAGTTGAAAGATGGCGCAGGGACAGCCATGACAGGAGTTCCTGTCGTTTTCCCTTTTTTTTGCGCAAAAATAGATAGGGAAGATAAAAAAAACAGAACTGCCAAAGGCCAGTTGCGAAGTAAACATCTCATACGGAGGTAATTTTAAGCATGAACCTAGATATTCCTTAAAATTACGATCTATTCCGGAAATCACCTAATACTAGATGGCAATTGGGCTAAAATGCAAAATTAGCGACGGTAGATTTACAAAAACACTGATTCGCATTGAAGCCCCCGGTAGACTCTGTGACTTAAAATCGACTACAATCACATCTAGTAACAATACTGTCCATTAATAAGACCTTACTCCTTCATTGTTCAAATTATAGACCTCACCCGATTTAAGGTCGTAGGTACAAGAAACCCAGCCATCAAAACGGCCTTGGCACCCACCTTTTTCTGTTGTTTTACAAAATGGAAACCGATAAACGATTCGATCCATCCTACGCATGTCAAGATCTGAAGAAACGAGGTAATTAGATTCAATCCATACCTTTTGCTGGGTTTGAGCTTGTACAAATTCGGTAGCCGCATCGTAAGCTTTTTTTCGAAAAGCTTGTTCTTGAACGCCTACCAAACTCACTGTTCCCGCCATTTCTTGAAGGGAAAGCGGGTTGCCCGCATT
>JBBRGN010000026.1:0-27333 GCA_038240665.1 Chitinophagales bacterium
TTATCCAAGTGAAGCAGGCGGGCTTTTTCAAAATACGCTCGATCGAGGGCTGCAATATCTACCGATTTTTCCCCCGCACTACTTTGATTAAGGGCATCAACGGGGTCGCCAGGCGCAAGCTGGCGCAAACCAAAAGCCATAAAAGAGATGGCAATCAGCGTGGGGACAAACAGCAGTAACCTACGGGCGATGTATTGCAGCATATCGATTACTTGCGCGGCTTTAGCTGAAAGTCGGTCACAACATAGCCTGGAACCAAGGTTGTTTTTGGGGCTGAAAAACGACGATGAATGGCCAGCGTTTCACTGGGATAAAACAAAGAGATCTCTGCTTGTTCATCGTACATGATTTCTTGAAGTTGATAAGCCAGTGCTACTCTTTTTTTACGATCCGTACAGTTGAGCATCTCGTCAATTAGAGCATCCACTTTAGCGCCGCCAAAACCAGTCCGGTTGTCGCCATCGGTATGCCAATTTTGTTTGGGATTCCAAACTGGGCTTAGTGCCATTCCTGCAGAAACCAGCTCAAAGTTCCGTTTTTTCAGTGCTTCAAGCGTCATTTTTCCATCAATACCATTGAGTTGAATATCGATCCCCGCTTTACGGGCGTTATTTTTGATCAAAAGCGCCAGGGTACGGGAAGTTTCCTTTCCCCCATTGAAAGTATACGCAATGCTCAATTCAGTTAATTGCCCATTAATGGATTTATCAACGATGCCATTGTTGTTGGAATCTTTCCATCCTGCTTCTTGAAGTAATTTTTTTGCTATGGCAATATCAAAAGGAATCAACTTCAAGAGTGGAGAGTGAAGCTCCGAAGAACTTGGCACTTGCGATACGGCACGCACCCCAAATCCTTTGTATACTTCCTTAATGACTTCATCAACATTGATGGTATGCGCCAAGGCTTGACGTACTTTTTTATCTGCTAATTTAGGAATACGCGTATTTACCGCCATATAATAGTAAGTCAAACTCGGTGGGTTGGATAAGGCGTACCGCTGGGTGATGTAGGGGTCTTTTTTCAATGCCAAAAAATCTTCGGGCTCAATCTTATTCATGGCGTCAATTTCTTCCCCTTTTAGTGCAGCAACTGCGGTGGCGGGGTTGTCGATTGGTTTGTAAACGATGCCCTCAGGTTTGGCAATAAGCATTGGAAAACGATCCGACAATTTATTTCCCCACCAATCCTTTTTCTTTTTCAAGGTTATCTTTTGGCCAGTTTCCCAACTTACCAAGGTATATGCGCCGCAGCCTTTGATGAATTTGGGATCACGTGCATAGGCATTAGAATTAAAATCATCAGCAAATTGCTGGAGTTGTGGTGTAGATTGTAATAAATTCTTGATGACCGAAGTGTCACTCACCCCAAGCTGAGCAACAGAAACGTTTTTTAGCAATTGCTTGCTATCATACAAGTAAGTAGGCAAAACCACCGATAAGTTGGCCAGATTATACAACCCTTCGATGGTAGGATCCTCGGTGATCACCGTAAATTTTTTAGGATTTTTTGCATCTACCTGCACATCCCGAATCGGTAAGGCAAACGAACGAAGAGTTGCCGCATCTACTGCTGGGTTTAATATCGTCTTGATGGTAAAAGCAAAGTCGTTACCTGTAACTGGCGATCCATTATCCCAAACTGCTTCAGGGTGAATTTCAAAAGTATAGGCAATGCCGCCTTTATTGGGGCCGGTTGTTATGGGAATTGATTTTGGCGCTGCATTGATCAGCATGGGCTGAAATTTTAGCGTATAAGGGTCGAATCCCATCAGATAAAGCCCTACGAGGTCGGTGACCTGACGGGCATAATTGGTGGTAGCGGTTATAGGATTTAGGCGATCGGGTTCTCCTTCCAAGCGAATGACCGCGATATTGTTTTTTCGGGAAAATTGACCAAAATCTTCTGGTTTGCTATTGGGAACGCAGCCAGTGATCAAAAACGAAATGCAAAAAAATGAGAGGAAGAATTTTTCGATTAGCTTCATTACCTTACTTTTGAAAATGATGTTATTGGGTTGATTGCTTAAACAGGAATCCAATGAGAATATGGATAGAAAGGAGCTCAAAAAAACTTCGATCTAGCCATAAGCTGAGGTTTAAAAAATCCGACTAAAAATAGCTTATTCTGATGGAAAGTAGAAAAAAAATCCTTCCTTAGAATTTGTTTGCTTTGAACGAGTGAAGGTCAATAGCGTTACATCTTTATTACAAGTATTTTTAAACAGTATACAGTATGCCTACAGTATTGATCGCCGGAGGAACCGGTTTAATTGGAAACCGCCTCAGTTTAATCTTGGCTGAAAAAGGATATACTGTCCGCCACCTCAGTAGAAAACAAAATTTTGATGACCGTTTTCCGGCATTTGCTTGGGATATAGAACATGGAACCGTTGATGATGCTGCTTTTTTGGGGGTTGATCATGTCATCAACCTAGCTGGAGCCGGCATTGCCGACAAGCCCTGGACCAAAGCACGTAAACAACTCATCATTGACAGTAGGGTAAAAAGTACTTTGCTGTTAAAAAAGCAATTTGAGAAAACCGATTGGAAACCGGAAACTTTTATTTCCAGTGCAGCCATTGGTTTTTATGGAAACATCCCTGGCGACCGCTGGATTGGGGAAGACGAACCCGTTGGAACAGGTTTTTTGGCCGAGAGTTGTTATGCTTGGGAAGGCGCAATTCGCTTGGTCAAAAGTACAGGCGTACGTACAGTAGCTTTACGGGTTGGATTGGTATTGGCGTTAGAAGGGGGCGCGTTACCCAAGTTACTTGATCCCCTAAAGTTTGGCATCGCGCCGTATATGGGCCGCGGGCAACAATGGTACTCCTGGATTCACCTCCACGATTTATGTAGCATTTTTGTGGAAGCCATTGAAAATGAAGAGATGAAAGGGGTTTACAATGCTGTAGCTCCAAATCCATTAAGGAATAAAGCTTTTACCAAATCCATCGTAAAAACTTGGAAATCTCGGGCATGGCTGTTACCTGCACCTCGATTGGCATTGAAGATAGTCTTAGGAGAAATGGCTGCGGTGGTACTCGACGGAGTGCGCGTTTCTGCAAATCGGATCATGAATACCGGATTTGAATTTGCTTTCCCTTTTTTAGATGAGGCGTTACAGGATTTGGCAAAAAAATAGCACCGAACTATTCCATCTCTAGTAAAACCTGGTTTTTATCTACCGCTTTGCCTTTTTCTACCCATACTTTTTTAACCACTGCATCGCCGGGCGCACGCAGTACATTTTCCATTTTCATCGCTTCTAAAATCACCAGCGGATCGCCTTTGGAGACAGCCTGACCGGGAACTGCTTGTACCTCGAGCACCATTCCAGGCATGGGCGCTTTGATTTCCTTTATTTTTATGGCCTTTTGCGACAACAAACCAAGACGATTGGCAATCTGGTCAAATTGATCAGCCAGTTTTACTTCGTAATGGCCGCCATTGATGATAAAGTGAAATGTTTTTGCCGTAAAATCTACTTTATGCAGCTTAGCTTGGTAAGATTGCTGCCCAAAAAGAATATGGTAAGTATTATCGCCAGTTGGAACAATATCCAAAGGTCTTGCTCCGGTGTTTTCAAGAATAGGCTGACCATTGACAGTAACGCTAAAAACTGGCTCTTGCATGGTTTAGGTCGTTCTGCCCAGCTTCATTAACAGGGCGGTTTCAAAAATCGTATAAATCAAATATACTCCAAAAAAAGGGAGCACAAATTTATTCGAAACAGGTTTCATTACCACTTGATAACCAACAATAAGCATCGCCGAAAAAAGCAACTTAACAATGGTTACTCCCAAAAAAGCATTCGTAAAATGGTGTTTATTGGAGCTTTTTGCCGCCTCTTGTACATTGAAATAAGCAATCAACGTAAATGCCGTAAAAAAAACAAGGGTAATCCAAGAGAAAGGAGCAAATGTCTGATATTCAGGCAACCGATTGAACAACCAAAGCAAAACAGCCGTAGTAAGTGTTACCAAACCCAATTGCAGTAAAAAATTTCGTTGCGCCACTTGTTAAGCTTTCTTTCCGGTGATGAGATCTTTCAGAGAAACATAGAGTGCAAGAAAAATTGCGAGCAGCGAAAGTACTATGGTACACCAAGGGCGTGGTAGGCCAAAATAACCATCCAGTTTTCTTCCTGCTAGTGCGCCGACTAAGATGATAGCCCCCATTTGGAAGGCCATGCCGCTGTATTTCAAATAGGCGCTTCCAGCTGTTTCCTTTAGCTCTTCCAATGGATTACAGGTTTGCGGTAGGCGCTTTTACGCCTTTATCTTCTTCTTTTTTGGCAGGTGCGGGTTGGCTATTGGTTTTAACCTGTCCACCCATATTGCAGGTCACATTAAAAGTAGCACCTGATTGAACGATCAGTTTATTGGTGGTAACATCGCCGCTGACATTGGCGTTTTCGCGAATATGCAGTAGATCGGCAACGACAATTGAGCCTTCAAATACTCCTTCGATGACCGCATTGGCACAACGAACTTCGCCTTCTACCCTTCCTGAAGGACCAATCACTACTTTGGCATCGCAAAATAATTTCCCTTTGATGGCTCCATCGATGCGAATGTCGCTTTCGGATTTTACGGTACCTTCTACTAAAGCCCCTTGAACGAGGCTATTGAATGCATTGGGGTTTGTTGCGACCGTGTTGTAGGATGTTCCTTTGGGTTTATTAGCGTCTTTATTGTTGTTGTTGCCAAACATCGATTTACATTTTGATTCACAATAAGTTACAGGCACTTTTGCCCAGTACGTAGTTGTTTTTCTCCACAAAGGATTGAACAATATACGAATATCCCGCAAGTTGGCGTACCTACTTGCGGGATATTAACACTGAAAATCCACAAAAGTTAGAAATTAGGACAGTAAACGCCACGACGCTCTAGTCCACAAATTTTATACACCAAGCTAAATTCAAAAGAACCTTGACCATTACTGGCTGTCTTCAAAGATGACGTATTGAGGTCATAGCTGAATCCGAGGTTAAAATTATTGAAGTCAAAACGGGTAGATACAATGGCAGCATCGGTTAGAATACCCACTTGTTTTCCGTCAGCGCTGGTCACTTTACTGGCCACCCGCCCCCACAAACCGATCTGAAAAGCTTGATAATCATTTTTGCTTTGGTTCAGCATGAAACGAAAACTCGTACCGGCGTTTACCTGCATCGAAGGGCCCTGTTTCATAACAATAAAGCCAGGCAACAACCCAACCGAAGCATTCAAAGGCAATTCAGCACCCCCGTGAACGGTAATTCTAGTAAACTGTAAGTCCTGATTGTTGCTGGAGAAAGAGACATTGGCTTGACTCAAGTGGTGAATGGCTGCCCCAACATAGTAATTCTTGTTCTCTCCATTGCGTTGGAACCATAAGATACCCGCTCCCAAATCAGCAAAGATAAAGTTGTCGCGGTTAAAATTCGCTTCCTGAGAAGGTTTGGTAGGATCAAAACCGCCTTCTCCGTTGTGCTGGGTTCCCCAGCGTAGGTTAAGAAAGTTAAGACTCCGTTGTGCAAAACCACCTTCAGCTCCCGCTACCAAATAACCGGCTTTCTTTTTGCCTCCTGTCATTTGTTTGCTGTAAGAAGCAGAAATCTTTCCGGTAGTGGTAGCAAAGTTTCCTTCGCCTGCTCGGTCTCCCCAAAAAGTACCACCGATACCAAAAAAATCGTAACGCCCTACTGGAATGCGTTGATCATAAGAAGCGGAATAAGTACGGAATGAATTTTCACGAAGTACACTGGCCCATTGGTTGCGATAGTTGGCTACCAAACGGACATTACAGTTCATTACCCCCGTCATCGCTGGATTCAGGTTGAGGGGCGACATGTAAAACTGCGAGAAGTGGATGTCCTGAGCTTGTAGTTGCCATGCGCCCAAGGTCAATAAAAAAAGAATAAGTATCGGTTTCACTTGTTTCATAAATGCAGGGATTTGCAATCACATAAAAATATAACGAATATTATTTTTTCTGTTTCGTTGCCACAATGATAAGAAAACGCTGACGAAATATAGGCAAAAAAAGGAATGGCTTCTAAAAAAAAGCTTTAGATGCCAGCACAGTTGCAAAAAACAGTTCTTTCAGGTCGTCTGTACAGTTGATAAGTTACAATTTTGAGGTATCTGGTCTTTAACCAAAGCAAATCCAGAACGTCAATTGGCAAGTTCTTATTGCGAATTGTTTGATCAAGGGTAGTTTAATTCAAGTTCTCTTCCGCTTCGTATTTCCAATTGGCACCGTATTGCTCCACCAAAATATTGTCGTAGTGGTCTGCTTTGTCAAACAAGAACTGAAACAATTGTTGGCCAGTTGAAGCGTTGAAATAACGATCGAAGATCAACAAGGATAAGATCACGTCTTGATCTTTCATGCTGAGTGAAAGTCCCTCTAATTCATAATTTTGGCGCAACAAAAACTCGTAAATAGGTTTGATATTGTCTTTCGGCAGCATACAAAGGTAGGCATCTCCAGAAATTAACCCATTTTTTTCGTAATAAGAAATATTGATGCGCGCAGTACCATTCCGGATTTCCCAAAGGTCGGGGCCACGCCGAGAAAGTTCTACATGATGACCCGTCATACCAATAATGTCCTCAATGGTTTTGGGAACCCCGATGGGTTCATAAGGCTCAATAAGAGAAGGTAAAACCAGTTTGGCACCACAGTGTGGACAATATTCGCCCTCAATGGTGTCCTCAAAAACAAAATTGGAACACGAAGGACAGCGTACGCCAACTTTTCCTTTACCGTTTTTAAACTCCTTAATTGTCTCAGCTAAATAGTTGACTGGAAGCGAGAATCCAATGCTATTTCCTTCCTTGATGACAAAGGTATTGACTCCGATTATCCTGCCCTCAACGTTAAGCAAAGGGCCTCCGCTATTACCAGGATTCAGCGCTGCATCGTGCTGGATGTAATATAGGTCGTTGATTTCGTGCCGCATGTTGGATACAATACCTTGGGTAGCCGTGTACCGCAAACCAAACGGGTGGCCTACCGCTATAACCGTATCACCCTGGCGCAATATGCTTTCTTGTCCGAGCTGCGCCGTTGGCATAGTGGCAATTTCTGGTGCCTCTAAGAAGGCAAGATCATACTTGGTATCGGTAAAAAGTACTTTCACCAATTGCTTATCCAAGAGTTTACCGTGAATGACTACTTGACGGTTGTCGCGAACCACATGCTCATTGGTTACGATCAATCCTTGATCCCGCAAATAGAATCCGGTACCCGTGGCATACGGAGTAGCGATCTCGATAACCACATTGCGAAAAAACTCAATCACATCATTCATTACAGCCTGATTTTGGCGACGGTCAAATCCGCACGGAAATTAGTAATTGGCTGTGATAATTCCAACGAGATGAGAGAATGATTCTTTTTTAAATTTCCTAAACAAAAACTTTAGGTTGGTCAAAATGGTTTATTCTTCAATCATTCCTAAAATCTAATGACCAATGAAAAGATTTGCAGATGCCCATTGGGCTGGTAGCGGCGCTGAAGGAAGCGGCCATTTAAGTACACAAAGCGGCGTTTTTAAAGCCCAGCCTTATTCTTTCAAAACCCGTTTTGGCGATGAGAACGGCACCAATCCCGAAGAATTGATTGCAGCGGCTCATGCTGGTTGTTATACCATGCAGTTGAGCTTCAATCTTTCTAATGCTGGTTTTGTACCTACCACAATAGATACCCACGCTGATCTTACCTTTGCTGATGGCGCGATAAAATCCATTCATTTGACGGTAAATGCTGCTGTTCCTGGGGTTGAGCTAGAAAAATTCCAAGAATTGGCGCAACATGCCAAAGCCAACTGTCCTATTTCGAAGGTATTGAATACCGAGATTACCATGACAGCTACTTTGGTTTAGGAATGATTCAACAATAAGATACCAATCTAGGCTCTCACTTTTGCCGCCATACTGCTTTTCTTTTCGTTAAATAGCCCCACTATTCGCCTCAAAAGATAGTTGTCTGGCAACAAAATAGCCTAGTCTACTTTGATATCTTATTATTGACTCATTCCTTAGGAAAATAGAAGGGGTAAAATGAAAAGATTTCATTTTACCCCTCAAGTAAAGAGCCTATAAGGATGGGCGCTTCCTTAATTTTTAGTTTCTATATCAAAACCTGCTTCTTCCACTGCTTCTATCACGGCCTGAGCAGTCAAAGTAGCCCCTTCAACGGTTAAAATTTTTTCAGGATTTTGCAAATCGACTTCCCAATGGTCTATCCCAGGCACATCTTGAATAAAACCAGTTACGGTTCGCAGGCAATTGCCGCAGTTTATGTTGGTTTTGAATTGTAACGTCATCGCTGAATGGATTTAAAAATGATAAAAATGGGCGGTTGACCTTCAAATTTGAGCGCGCAAAGTTTGTAGGTGTGCAAAAAGATCGTCGGCCCGGTAAACCATTAAGGTCAACAATGTTCCCCAAACAATAGCTGAAATAAACATCCAAAAAAAGATTTTGCTCTTTTTTTCACCAAAGGAGTTGGCTAAAATGGCTCCACCAATCGGGGTAAGCAACAATGGAGTCAAAGCTGCTACTCCATAAATCCCGTATTTGCGCCATAGGCGCACATTGCGTCGATTTTTAGGGGTAAAAAGCTTTTCTTTTTTGAAGAAGCGCGTTTTTAAGTAACTACCAAAATAGGTAAAGAAAAAAACGCTCAACATCATACCTCCCGCGGTAAGCGCAGCTGTTTCCAGCCAGCCCAAACCATAGGCTACTCCTTGTATGGGGCCAAAAATGAATTTTACCGTACTTGACAACAGCACTGATAAATATTCGAGTATTCTTTCAGACATTTTGGATATGTTTCAAACTATTTCTACTTCCTCGTGTGCTGATGATGGCGTTTGTTCCAAAAAGATCCAAAAGGCGTCGTCAGCATTTTAATAACGGATATCAAGTTTAAATGTTTCTTTTTTTAAATTAAGGTTCAATTAAAATATTGCCTCCATTCTTTAGATTTAAACGCATGGCGTCATGACGATTTTCGAATCTGTCCATCTCCCTCTACAATCCATTTATAACTGGTCAATTCTGCTAAGGCCATTGGACCACGGGCATGCAATTTTTGGGTACTGATGCCGATTTCTGCCCCCAATCCAAATTGCGCGCCATCCGTAAATGCGGTTGAGGCGTTGGCGTACACCACTGCTGCATCTACCTGATTCAAAAAATAAACTATGGCTTCCGCATTTTCGCTTACAATTGCTTCACTGTGTCGAGAAGAAAAACGATCGATATGGTCAACCGCTGCTTCCAATGAGGGAAGTGTTTTTACCACCATTTTCAGCGACAAAAACTCCATACCAAAATGCTCCTCTGCTGCCCGTTGCAATAAGGCATCTGGATACTTTCCTACCAGCGCCGCATAGGCTAGATCATCGGCGAAAATTTCAACTTGATGCGGCTGAGCTAGGGGGCTCAAAAGCTCTGCTAAATCGCCTAGCCTATCTTCATGAACCAGCAGGCAATCCAACGCATTGCAGACGCTGACCCGCCGCGTTTTGGAATTTTCAATGATATCCTGCCCTTTTTTCAGATCTCCATCAACATCAAAATATACATGGACAATGCCCGCACCGGTTTCAATCACGGGTACTGTGGCCTGTTGACGAACATAATCAATCAAACCCTTGCCCCCGCGTGGAATCACCAGATCTATATAGCGATTAGCCGTGATGATGGGCAAAAGCGCTTCCCTTTCGCTAGGGGCTAAGTAGATTACATCTTCCAGGCCATAAGGAGCTAAAATAGGTTGAATGATTGCCACGATGGCCAAATTGGAAAAATGGGCGTCGCGACTACCTTTGAGCACCACTGCATTGCGTGATCTTAGGCACAGAGAAAAAACGTCAAAAGTGACATTGGGACGGGATTCGTAAACAATGCCGATTACCCCTAGCGGCACGCTGCGCTTGCTCAAATGTAGGCCATTGGGCAAGCTGCGGCTTTCTATGATTTTGCCAATTGGCGAAGGTAAATCTGCTACTTTGCGCAAATCAGCAGCGATATCAGCAAGGCGAGCTGGATTCAACAGCAAGCGGTCGTATTTGGGATCTTGCGGATTCATCCGCTCTAGATCCAATTGATTGACCGCTAAGATGGCAGCCGTTTGCGCTACCGCCGTATCCGCCAACTGTAGGAGGATGTCTTTGATTTGCTTATCGGTACAATTGGCCAGCCGTCGACTTGCTTGGCGCGTTTTTTCCAAAGAAGTATCTATATTCATGGTCAATTCTTAATCAACTCAACAACAAATAATTATAATGAACCAAAGGTTTTTTCCCCTTTTGGCCTAAATACTTAGTAGCCGTTTGGGAGCTGTATTGCGCCATTCCGGTGGCTATTTCCTGATCTTTGTAAACAATGGAAATTAAATCCCCACGCTCAAATGAGCCCTCAATTAGGGTGACTCCTACCGGCAGCAAGCTGGATACCCGCTCGGTGGCCAGCAAAGCTTGTGCAGCACCTTCGTTTATGTGAACGCTTCCCTTATTGGTCGGTTGCTGATAGGCTAACCTTTTTTTGACATTGGAAGCTTTTTTGAAACCAGGAAAACAAGTGTAGCCACCCTGTCCTGTCCAAACCTGATGTAGAATCTCTGTCTTTTTTCCATTGGCTATAAAAGTCGATATGCCCAAGAGCGCGGCTTTGCGGGCAATACGGTATTTGGTATTCATTCCGCCGCGACCAAAAGAAGAGGTAGAGGGTAAAATAAATTTCTGAAAAGAGGCATCCTGAGGGTCAATCAGGGGAATCAATTTGCTTTCGGGATGGGCAGGATGGCCGTCGTAGATGCCATCTACATTACTCAATATGATCAGCGCATCCGCGTTAACGGCGGCGGCGACCAAACCTGCCAGTTCATCGTTGTCGGTGAACATCAGTTCCGTGACGGCAATCGTGTCATTTTCATTGATGATGGGGATGACTTCGTCCCGCAACAAACCCAGCAGACACTGTTTCATATTGAGGTAATGCTCGCGATCGCGAAAATCTTCTTTGGTTACTAGTATTTGAGCGATATGGCAATTGTAGCGACCAAACAGTTCTTGGTAGATGTTCATCAAGCGCGGTTGACCTACCGCCGACCACACCTGACGTCGCAGTACATTATTGATGTGACTTAACTGCGGTAACGCAGCTCGCCCCATACTTACAGCGCCCGAACTAACCAAAATCACCTCCGCACCTTGTTTTTTGATCCAGGCCAATTGGCCAGCCAGATGAGCAATGTGTTCAAAGTCGGGTTTACTGGATTCGTCAGTTAGCACGTTACTGCCGATTTTTACTACGACCCGTTGAAAAGGGATATCCATTGCTAGATCCTATTTAGCCAGTTGAAAAAAACGAATACTGCTTTTAATTGCACCAAACTTAAGAAGAATAGTCGAGTTTTGAGGACATCAAAAAAAGCTGTTTTACAACCCGGGGTTAGTTGTATTTAAGAAGTTTGCAAAAAAAGACGGTCAATGAAGCGCTTGTTTTGTATGGCGAGGCAAAAAACGTAGCCATAGTAACGCTACGGCAAGTCTTTTTTAACGAAGCCTGACAAAAAAGAGACCATCAATACCATTAATTATTTCTGATCCCTTATCTTAGTCGAATAGCAAGGAAAAAGATTGTTTTTGAGTCAGGCAGCTTAAAGTAGCAGCAACTCTATCTTTGAATCATTCCTTACCTACTCGATGCAAAGCATGTTCACTTCAAAATTTTTTTTATGACCCGTAGAAATATACTCATTGCATTTCACATTTGTTTAATGGTTGTGTCAACCGTGGTTGTAGCAGCGCAATCCTCCATGCGGTTACCAGAGACCACTAAGCCTATTATTCATGGTAAACACTGGATGGCCATCACTGGAAAACCGTTGGCAGCAACTGCAGGTTCCATGATTTTTCAAAAAGGAGGCAATGCAGTAGATGCCGCCTGCGCCATGCTAGCCGCCACTTGTACCATGTGGGATGTACTGAGTTGGGGAGGTGAAACACAAGCGCTTATTTACAATCCCAAAACCAAGAAAGTAATTGCCATCAATGCCATGGGAGTGGCACCAACAGGAGCAACTCCAGAGTTTTTTAAGGCAAAAAAAATGAATTTCCCGCCAGATAAAGGCCCTTTGGCAGCTACTACCCCCGGTACTCCTGGCGGATTGATGACCATGCTGGCCGAGTATGGCAGGTTGAGTCTAAAGGAAGTCTTGGCGCCCGCCATGAGCATGGCCGAAGGCTATCCGATCGAGAGAACCACAGCAGAGAGCATCAACCGGAGCATGACTGACTTCAAGGACTGGCCTTACAGCAAAAAAATATTTGAATTGCACCCAGAAGAAAAATACGACAAAGGACCCAAACTTGGTGAAATCTTTAAGCAAAAAGACCTACTGGCCACATTGCAAAAATTAGTTGATGCCGAAGAAGAAGCCCTTAAAGCGGGTAAAACTCGAGCTGAAGCTATTTATGCTGCTTACGACCGCTTCTACAAGGGCGATATCGCCAAAGAGTTTTCCCGTTCCTGCATAGAACAAGGTGGGTTGATCACTACCGAAGACCTTGCCAACTGGAAGGTACTGACCGAAGAACCGGTCATGACCACCTACCGCGATATTGAAGTATATAAAATGCGGGAATGGACTCAAGGCCCTGTTTTACTGCAAGCTCTGAATATGGTTGAAAAACTGGGTGTTGCTGGTTTGGGGTACAATTCTCCAGATTACATCCACTTTCTTTACCAAGTGATGAATTTGAGCTATGCTGACCGCGACTTCTATTATGGGGATCCTTATTTTCCCCCCGAAGAACCCATTAAAGGTTTACTTTCCAAAGAATATGCGGCAGCCAGGATCAAATTGTTGGATCGGGTGCGCAATCCGCTCATCGTGCGTCCTGGCGACCCCTACCCATTTGAAGGCAAAACGAATCCTTACAAAGCACTGCTTGATGGGATGAAAATCGGACTGAATCTACCTAAGCAAAGAAAATTGACTCAAGAAGAGGAACTAAAAGAAAAAAGCGATTTTTACATGGGCACCACTTCCGTCCAAGCTGCTGATACTTCAGGATGGGTTGTTTCCATTACGCCTAGCGGAGGTTGGGTACCAGCTGTGGTGGCTGGTAATACTGGCATTGGCATGAGTCAGCGGATGCAAAGTTTTAATTTGGATACCCTAACAAATCCATTTAATAAATTGGTACCTGGCAAACGGCCTCGCGTAACGCTTACACCCAGCATGGCGCTAAAAAATGGGAAACCTTTTCTCGCTTTTGGGGTACAAGGGGGTGATTCTCAAGATCAAAATTTACTCCAGTTTTTCTTAAATGTAGTTGAATTTGATATGGATGTTCAGCAAGCCTGCGAAGCGGAAAACTTCAACAGTTTTCAGATGCGCAGCTCTTTTGGCGGGCATTCCATCAGGCCTGGCGACATCTTGGTCAATAGCCTGCTATCAGAAGAAACCATCAAAACATTGGAATCCAAGGGGTATAAAGTAAAAAAAGAAAAACGCACCTCAGGGCCCATCACCGCCATTTATTTTGATCAAAAGAATGGAACCATGTGGGGAGGAGCAAGCAACCATGGGGACGATTACGGAATTGGATGGTAAGAAACCAAGTTGAAAACTGACGCATGAATTGGCTAGACCCTTTTAAATATTTGGGCGTCGCCATTGGCGCTTTTTTAGAAGGAGAAATCGCATACATCACCGCCATACAAGCTTCGATAGCAGGGCAATTGTGGTGGCCGGTGATGTTGGCGTTTTTTTTTATCGGTACTCATAGCGCTGATTGGTTCTTTTATTGGATGGGGCGTACCTATGGAATTTCCTACCTCAATCGCTCCGCACACTGGCAAAAACAGGCGCAGCATTTCCAAAAATGGTTGTCCAGGCACCAAATGTTGTTGCTGTTGAGCTATCGTTTTATTTATGGTTTTCGAGTGGTATTACCGGCGATGTTTGGAATAGCCAGAATTCCTCCTCGGCGTTTTGCCTTGATGAGTTTGCTGAGTACCGCCATCTGGATGAGTACTTACGGCCTTTTGGGTTACCTATTCAGCACTTGGATGCTGGGGCAAATCCGCTCCGGCCATGCGGCTTTGGCTGTATTCGCGGGGTGTGGGTTGCTCGGCATTTTTTTGCTTTATCAAACGTTTACCCAATCGCGAATTGATAAACAAGACCCCGGTGAGGAGTAAAGTAGCCGCAATAAGCGATTGTCCGGTTATTTTTTCGTGATTCAAACTCCAACCCAAAAACATGGCTACCACCGGATTGACGTAATTGCTGGTCGAAACCTGTTCTGGAGCTACTTTTGCCAATAAGTAATTGAAAGCCGAAAAAGCCAGAATTGAACCCGCGAATACCAAGTACAAAAATGCCAACCACCCATCCCAACTCACTTGAGTGATCGAAAAACTTCGGTACTCGCCAGTCAATAAACTAGCCAGTAGCAAAAAAAATCCGCCACTGATCATTTGCAAAGATGCAGTCTGCATTTTGGATGTCGGCAATTCAAGATCCGAAATATAAATCGTACCAAAAGACCAAGAAATCAGGCTTAAAAAGATGGCGATGATTCCTACTAAGGTCTGGGTATCCGCAGTCAATTGAGGTTGGCCTACTAATAAAAGCATACCAACAACGCCTATGGCAATGCCAAACAAACTATTCCATGCGGGTGCTTGTCCACGGATTCGCCATTTTAGCAACACAATCACTAAAGGCGTAAACGCAACAATTAAAGCAGCCATACTGGTATCGACATACTGCTCCGCCCAAACTACGCCTCCCGTACCTAAAGAAAGGAACAGCAGTCCTAAAAGTCCTCCATTGCGTATTTGCTTAAAACTGGGGAGGCTATTTCCAAAAAATAGCGAGGTAATAAACAGGAGGGTTCCGGCGGTAAAAAACCGGCTTCCGCACATCAAAAAAGGAGGAATCTGCTGAATGGCCAAATAATTGACCAAATAGGTTGAACCCCATACCAGATATACGGTAGCAAAAGCTCCAATGATCAAAAAGCGATCGTTCATGAACTTATGGTTGAGATGTGGGAAGATGGAAATCATGCACGCTTTGACACATATTTCAAAAAAAACCACAAGGTAGACAAAAAAGGAGGAAACTTTGTTTGGCTAGCACTTGATGGTGCTCGTAAAAAAGGTTTGAGCATGCTCGGCTATTAAAGTAGATAGTGAACAATGGAGCACTGTCCAAAAAATAGCTGACCAAGCTCCTGGAAAAATAGACTTTCCAGTAACCTTTTTACAATCATACGCGAACCCAAATATTTAGTTGCGTGGAGTTCATTTTTGTACCTCCGCAAATTTGCGTTCTTTAGGTACATTCGGCACGTAAGGTAGTATTTTCACTTTCGTCTCTACTGGTGCACGTTGCTCCGTAGTAGCCTCCAAACGATCAATTAGGTTGTTGTACGTTTTCGCCAAAGAATCTTCTTGCGCGGCGTTGGTGCTTTTAGCTGGTACATTACCAGTAAATGCTTGCCAATCTTTCTGAACCGCCAAGTAAGCAGGCGTTAGTTCTGGCCGTTTCGCATTTGGAGCCGTTTGAGCAGAAAGTGAAGCAATGAAAAAAACAAAAACCAGGGCAGTAGTGCAAAATTTAATTCCGTAGTTCATTTTGTTCGGGACTGTTGAAAAAATTTAATTTTAGATCCTTCGTATTGGTGATTCCTAAATAATAACGCAAAGATCGTCCATTTTGCCCATCGCTTCCAAATTTCACTTTCAATTCCTCGACCGAAGCTGGATTAAATATCGACTAAATTAATAAAAACATCGACTAAATAGCTAAATTTATCGACTAAAGTAAATGAAACTCTAAAGAACAGTTTAAATTAGTGATTGCGCACTTCCTTGCTTATCTCCTCTTTGCATTTCATTCGAATGCAAAATTTAATTCCGAACTCCTGTTAAAGTCGGGATATTATGATATAGTTTTTTTTCGTACTGGATCAATTTTTCGTAAAATTCTTGCTTTTTCAAAGGCTCAAAAGCCCGTTAATGCTTCCATTTTTGTTACCCTTTATCTAAAAGAGATGCAAATCTTAGCCCCAAGTAGCAAAATTACCGGAGTAATGGGTTAGATTTGCCCTTACTTTAGCCCAGGGGAATAACCATTAAGGATCAAAACCGAGCAAAAGATTACCAATGGAACAACACGATAGCAATCCAGTAAACGAAAAAACCGAAGAACAACCAGCCATTCTGATCGGCGTGTTGGCTTATCTTTTTATAGGATGGCCAGTGGCGGTTTTTCTCAATCAACCCAAAACCGAATTTGCTTCTTTTCACATTCGGCAAGCACTCGGTATTTATGCGGGCGTATTCATCATCTGGTTGTTGTCGGTCATCCCTTATATAGGTTGGCTATTTTGGGTTGTAGGCATTATTTTATTTTTTATCTTTTGGACAGTAGGCTTTATGAGCTCCGTACAAGGAAAAAAAGTGTTGGCGCCTTACGCTGGTCCTTGGTTTCAAAATTGGTTGGGTCTTCTTAAGCTTTAAAGATCTGTTCACATTTTTTTTAATTAAGAAAAAGGGTGATCATCAATCCCCATCAATTCACTGGCTCTTATTCTAGCTTTCCAAGCCAACATGAGTCCAGGGTTCGCTTTCAGTTCACTTTCTATCCCATTGAACAAGTAGGTTATTTTGCTTTACAGGCGATAAAAAAAATGAACACTTTTTTTTGTCCCACTACTTAGCAACAGAAGGTTCCTACCTTTAATTCTATAAATGGCTATAAAAGTCTTAACACAACAATGGAGATCAACGGATTTAGGAAAGCTTACGCCATTTTGCTCCTCGCAGCAGGTTGGTTGCTGTTGTATCCCTTAGTGCAGGAGCAAATTCCTTATCTTAAATCAAATTTCCGTACTTACAATGCCTGGAAAGCCATTCAACATGTTCCTCCTTCTGCACAAAATCATTTCATCCCGGTAAAAGACTGGGCTAAAGTTCCGCAATTTACGCATGTCCAAAATTTCAAAACCAATCCAGACTTAGGCATCAGACTTCTTGTTGCTCCGGATCGACTTGAAGCCGAAGATTCACTTTACTTGTCCATGGAGTCTTACGATCCTGGTGGCGACTACAATGGAATTGGGTTTTTACAATCGTTTTTCCAGCAATTGGCTACTGGAAAAAGTCAGGTACGTATTGCCTATTTTGGCGATTCTTCCATCGAAGGCGATTTGATTAGCCAAAGTTTTCGGGATAGTTTGCAATTGCGGTTTGGCGGTAATGGTGTAGGTTTTGTAGGCATCAACAATCCGATTCCCGGTTTTCGGCAGTCAGTAAAACTTGATTTTTCTAAAAACTGGTACCGCGGCACCGTGGCCCAAAAAAATCCGGGAAAAATGCCTTTTGGGATCTCCGGCGAGTTTTTCCGCGCAGCTTCCCCAGGTAGTGGGGCAGCTGATTCAACTGTTACTTCCAAAGATACGCTGCGTGCGCTGGCTAATACGGATCAAACCCGCTGGACGCGCATCACCACTACCAATACCTTTGCCGGCGCAAAGATATTTCAACAAGCGCGGTTATTTTATGGCCGTCCGCTTCGCGATAGTTTCCCCAATCCCATCGGCAAGATAAAGGTTAACGCCAATGGACAACAACTAGAATACAGCCTATCGGCAAGCAACTTGGTCAACAGCAAACTGTTGCTTGATGCGCAGAGCACGCGGATACAAGTGAATTTTAAAATCCCCGCTACCTTACCCATATTTGGCATCAGTGTCGAAAGCCCTACCGGGGTAATCGTCGACAACTTTTCCATGCGAGGTAACTCGGGTCGGGCGCTGATGAAAATTCAAAGCGAGGTCATGAAGCAGTTTCAAGAGCAGTTGCAATACGATCTAATCATCCTTCAATACGGATTGAATGTGATCAATCCTAAACTGCACCATTACGAATATTACGAAAAAGAGATGCTCCAGCTGATTCAGTATTTTCAAGAGAATTTCCCAGGAGTAGCCATCTTGTTGGTAGGCCCATCCGATAAAGCTTCACGTTTGGATGGGGTTTTGATGACCGATCCAAGCATACCACGCATCACCAATGCCATGCGCAGGGCAGCTCAAACGACAGGAGTGGGGTATTTCAGTATGTACGAAGCCATGGGCGGCGCAGGTTCCATGATGGAATGGGTAAACAACCGTCAACCGCGTTTGGCTAACCTCGACTATACGCATTTCAATTCCGTTGGCGCAAAAGTGGCCAGTAGTTATCTGTTTCGCTACATAATGGATGGATATGAACAATATGCGCAAAAAAAGATTCAGTGACCAAAAAACTTGCTGAACAAGGATCAATTGCTAATTTTTTAAATAGCAAATCATATGCTTTACATCCCCTCTAAATGCTGTATGTTATTGCAAGTTTTGGCGTTGTTGGCTTGTCAACCCGCCAATAAACAACCGGTAGCGAACTATTCGTCGTCGGGTGCCGATGCGGTTACTTTTGCATCAGACTCGAGCCATATTCCGCCACTATTTGAGCTGGATACCCTCTCCTATCCATTTATTCAATTGGCCAACAACAAGATTTCGAATACTGGCGGGATGGAACATTTTTTTCATCAGCTACAAGAATTAGAAGCTGGGCGTATTTCCCAAGTCCGCATTTTGCATGTCGGCGACTCGCATGTACAAGCCGATTTTTGGAGCGGCTGGGTGCGCACGCTGCTGCAACGCCGCTTTGGTTCTGCTGGTCGCGGGTTAATTTTCCCTTACAAACAAGCTGGCACGCATAGTCCATTGGATTTTACTTCCCTAAGCAATACCAGTTGGGAGGGCCGCTGGCGTACTTTCAATGATGGAAATTTGCCGACTGGCATCAGTGGTATGGCCGTAAAAACCTCGCAGGTAAATTTTGAACTGGTTTTTTCGCAAAAAAACCGCTATGGATTCGACAACCGTTTTGATTGCATTACGCTTTTTTATGAAAAAGGGCAAAATGCTTACGACATCATTGCTGAAGTACCGACTCCCAAACTATCCGCATACGGCCCAGTGCCCGTAGCGGTGGTTAAAAAAGGGCCCGTTCCTCCTCCTTGGCAAACACCAGCGTCAAGCGTCCTCACCCACCGTGTACGTCCTGGTGAGTCCTTTTATACCATTGCCCATAAATACGGTTTGGGGACTGAAGTATTAAAACGATTTAATGGGCAACGCAACAACCTCATCAAGCCTGGTCAAACCCTCAAAATACCCCAGCACAATAAAATTACCGCAAAAAAAACGCCTGAACGTCCAGTTCCCGAACCCAGCACTAGTGGATACAAAGAAGTAGCGCGTTTTGATGGTCAAAACGACGATGGATCACCTTTTTACAGCAAAGTCTGCTTTGATGAGTCGGTAAGCCAGCTACGCCTCCGCGGTGCTAAAACCCGTGATGAACAACGACAAGCTACTTTATATGGGGTGTTGCTGGAAAACAGCTTCCAATCTGGTCTTTTGTATTCAAGCGCCGGGGTCAACGGTGCTACCTTTTACCATTTCAATCGCAGTGGCAGCTTTTTAGACCAATTACCGGGAGTTGAAGCTGATTTGGTCATCGTATCGCTGGGAACCAACGAATCAGCGACGTCGCGGTTCCCAACTGGGCAAATTGAGGGCGAAATTGATCATTTTTTGCAAAAAATACGTGCGCAATTGCCGCAAGCGAGTATCTTAGTCACGACAAACTCGGACAACCTGCGCGGCAAGACGATTGAAAACCCCAACAGCTTGGTTATGCGCAATTTACTGGTTACCAAAGCCCGAGAATACAACGCTGCTTGGTGGGATTTACACCTTATAATGGGGGGATTGGGTTCCATGCGGGATTGGCGCAATCAGGGGTTGGCGCGACCCGATGGAGTACATTTTACGGAGAGCGGTTACTTGCTCCAAGCACAATTATTGAATGCTGCTTTGATGAATGCTTATGACGCCGGCCATTAACTGGGATCATTTTAGTTACCTGTGGACATACGACCCTGCCCAACCGCTAATTTTCAGCACGTTGGCGTTTTTTGTATGGTTCTTAGCCTTTTATTCCATTTACCTGTTGCTCCTTAGGCAGTTCAACTTGCGGATTCTATATACCATTTTATTTTCTTGGTTTTTCTATTACAAATCAAGTGGTTGGTACCTGTCTTTGATCATCATTTCCACAGTTTTTGATTTTGGGATGGGGCATTTGATTTACAATGCCCGTACCCGTTGGCTGCAAGGTTTTTTCTTGTTGCTTAGTTTGGTCTTTAATTTGGGCATCCTTGGTTATTTCAAATACACCAATTTTCTGATTGCTTCTACCAATAGCGTAGCGGATACCCATTTTTCATTGCTCCACATTATTCTACCGGCAGGTATTTCTTTTTTTACGTTCCAGACCCTCAGTTATAGCATTGACGTATACCGGCGGCACATCGTCCCTTTGTCCCAGAATGTCAAGGATGTCCCTTCTTTTTTCCGGGAGTTGATGGATTTCGCATTTTTTGTGAGTTTTTTTCCGCAATTGGTGGCCGGACCGATTGTGCGGGCCGTTGATTTTTTGCCCCAAATTCGCAGAAAACCAGTATTGACTAATGAGCTACTGGGTCGAGCTTTGCTGTTGATCATGGGCGGTTTGTTCAAAAAAACGGTCATTTCAGACTACATCAGTGTCAATTACGTGGATCGAATTTTTGAAAATCCAGCCTTGTATTCGGGTTTGGAAAACCTACTCGGGGTTTATGGGTACGCGATCCAGATCTACTGCGACTTCTCCGGTTATTCAGATATGGCCATCGGCATTGCGCTATTATTGGGTTTTCGATTGCCCGATAATTTTCACACGCCTTACCGATCGGAGAACATTCAAGATTTTTGGCGGCGTTGGCACATCTCATTGTCTTCTTGGCTGCGCGACTATTTGTATATTTCCCTTGGCGGCAATCGGCATGGTAGTTTCCGTACCTATTTTAACTTGACCATTACCATGCTCCTGGGAGGCTTGTGGCACGGTGCCAGTTGGGTATTCATCGTCTGGGGGGGATTACACGGTGCGGCGCTGGCTATGGATCGCTGGCTAAGTTCCTTGGGGAAGGTTTGGCAAAACAACCTAGCTCTACGTTCTTTCATCATCCTTTTCTTGGTGCAATTGGGCTTCCAAGGCTTATTGTGGCAACAACTCTATAGCGAACAACTCGACGAAAACTCCTTCCATACGCTCACCTGGAGCAACTTGTTGATTGTTTCATTTAACCTTATGCTCACTATGCTCGCTTCAGTAATCGACCTGGCCACACGTAGCAAGGTCATGAGCAAGGGCGTAAGCGCTTTTTTTGTATTTCACTTCGTCACTTTCTGTTGGGTTTTCTTCCGCGCCGGCGCACTCAACAATCCCAATCCGCCTTTAGAAACGGTGGGCGCGGTATTTGGTCAGATCGCCGGAGCTTTCCACCCTGAGCTGTGGTACCAATTGTGGCAAGGCTACCCGCAAGTAGTCGGTTTGATAACCTTGGGTTTTGTGTTGCATTTCTTACCTGATCGATTGTATACCATACTTGATGGTTGGTTTTTGGCAGCTCCCTTGTTGTTGAAGTCCCTGATTTTCGCGGCAATGGTTTGGTTGGTGATCCAGACGGCAAGTTCGGAAGTGGTACCATTTATTTATTTTCAGTTTTAGGGAAGGGGAAATTAGGTTTGACTTTTGGCTTGCTTAACCCAACCATCCTTGGTGGTTCGCTACACTACCGATTCAAAGCTGGCTATCCATCATTTTTTTCGAAAATTCTCTTATTTTACTCCTCATTTCAATCACCCAAATCAAGATCTAAAACCATGAAAAGACCCACCTGGCTGTTATTCATCGCCCTACTATTGGGCGCTAACCACCTTTTTGCTCAAGATAGCCAAGCCGTCTATTTTACCGATCAGCCTTCCTTATCACCGGATGGCAATACCTTGTACTTTACCTATGCGGGGGATATTTGGAAAATTCCCGTAGAAGGCGGGTTGGCGACTCGACTCACTGCTATGGATGGGGATGAACGATTTCCGCGACCTTCCCCAGATGGCAAATGGCTGGCTTTTAGTGCTCAGCAATACGGCAATACCGATGTATATTTGCTTCCCTTGGATGGTGGCGAAATCCGCCAATTGACTTACCATGATGCCAATGATCTGGTCAATTGCTGGTCGTGGGACAGCGGGTTTATCTATTTCACTTCCAGCCGCTACAACCGTTTTAGCGGCTACAAAGTGTCTGTTAAAGGCGGAACGCCTACCCGTTTGTTTCCCAATTTTCACCATACCGTACACGACATGGCCGAACATCCGCTGACGGGCGAGCTTTTTTTCAATGAATCCTGGGAAAGCTTTAACGCCATCACCCGCAAAGGGTACAAAGGCGATCACAACCCGGATGTGCAATCGTACAATACTCGAACAGGCGTTTACAAACAGTATACCAACTGGACGGGTAAGGATTTTGGGGCCACCCTAGATCGACAAGGAAATTTGTATTTTCTCTCCGACGAGTTCAATGGTGAATACAACCTCTACACTTTTGATAAAGACCGCAAGGTTCGGATAACGGATTTCCCTAGCTCCATGTGGTATCCGCAGGTCAATGCCAATGGCGGCAAAATAACCTACCGCCGCAATTACCAGATCTATGTGTACGATGTAAAGAAAAAACGCGCCGACTTGGTGGAAATTCACATCCCCAAAAACATTACCCTGGATCAATTGCAGGATTTCAACATCAAAGGAAACATCAGCGCCTTTAATGTGTCGGATGATGGAAAAAAACTTGCCTTTATCGCCCGAGGACAGCTCTTTGTGTCGGATGTGAAAGGAAAATTCATCCAACAGTTGCCCAATCGCGCGGAAGGACGGGCCATGGAAGTTTATTGGTTAAAAGACAACAAAACCCTCTTGTTCAACCAAACGGTGGGTGGATACCAGAATTGGTTCACGCTGCCCGCTGATGGTTCAGGCGCGGAAAAACAACTGACCCAGGATCTTCACAACAACCGCTATTTGTCTTTTAACAGCGACAAAACCAAGGCGGTTTACCTAGCAGGGCGACAAGAGATCCGCATTTTGGACTTGAGCACTTTAGCCAGTACCACCCTTCTCAAAGACGAGTTTTGGGATTTGAACAGCGACGAACCGCAGTTTGGCCCGGATGATAAACATATTTTGTACACCGCTTACCGCAATTTTGAACGCGACATACTGGTCTACAACCTCGACACCAAAAAATCGCAAAACCTTACCAATACTGGAGTTTCTGAAGCTGGTCCACGTTGGGCGCCCGATGGCAAGACTATTTACTTTTTTGGCAACCTTACCGAACCATCTTACCCTTTTGGATTTAACGACGCCGATTTGTACAGCCTACCGTTGCGTGCTTTTGACCCACCCTACCGTTCTGATAAATGGAAAGAACTTTTCAAGGAAGAAGAGAAAAAAAGCAGCACTATCAAAGACAGTACGGCAAAAAAAATTAACATCCAGATCGACGAAACCAATCTGGCGCAACGCATTCAGGTACTGGGGCCAACATTCGGCAACCAAAACAACCCCTATGTGATTCAATCGGGGGATAAAATCACCGTATTGTTTGTATCCAACCATGGAGAAGGAAAATACAACCTCTGGAAAATCGTAACCGAACCCTTTGAAAAGCCTAAGACCGAGCTTATCCAAGGCGCCAACGGTAATGGGTTTGAGATCAGCGCGGCCAAAAATCAATACTTTGTACTGAGCAACGGCAACATCGCTACACTCAATTTGGATGGTAACAAGGCCGAAACCATTTCCATGGATTATACATTCCGAAAAAAGCTATCGGCAGAATTTGCTCAGATGTTTCACGAAGCGTGGGCAAACATTGAGCAGAATTTTTACGATCCGACCTTTCACGGCATAGACTGGAAAGCCATTCATGATCGTTATGCTGCTTTTTTGCCCAACCTTAATACCCGTACCGACCTTCGGCAATTGCTGGCCGAGATGTTGGGAGAGTTGAATGCATCGCACTTGGGTTTTAACTCTAGCGGTACCGAAGAAGAAATTTTTTACAAAGGCCGTAGTGCAGGAACCGGCATTTTGTTTACCAATGACGATCCTTATCGCGTGGAACACATCGTAACACGCAGTCCAGCCGATCGAGTGGATAAGGACGTCCGGGTAGGCGATCGTTTGATCAAGGTCAATGGAAAAACGGTTGATCCCAGCATCAATCGCGAGCAATACCTGATTCAACCCTCTTTGGATGAAGAAATCACCTTGACATTTTTACGCGGCAAAGAAGAAAAAGAGGTCAAAATCCACCCCGTCAACACCTTTACCATCAATGATTTGCTATACGACGAATGGGAAGCCGATTGCCAAAAACGGGTAAATGAACAAGGCAAAAACCGCATCGCCTATGTACACATGAAGGACATGGGCTTTGAATCACTAGATCATTTCCTCAAACAGATGGTGAGCGAAGGTTGGCAACGCGATGGTTTGATCTTGGATTTGCGTTACAATACAGGCGGCAACGTACACGATAAAGTGCTGCAGTTTTTATCACAGCGCCCCTATTTGCAATGGAAATACCGCGAAGGACAATTGTCGCCACAACCCAATTTTGGTCCCGCTGCCAAACCCATTGTTTTGTTGGTCAACGAACCTAGTTTGAGCGATGCTGAAATGACCGCTCAAGGTTTCAAACAATTGAAGCTCGGAACCATAGTAGGAACAGAAACCTACCGCTGGATCATTTTTACCAGCGGCAAAGGATTGGTGGATGGATCTTTTTACCGGCTGCCTTCTTGGGGCTGTTATTCCCTTGACGGCAAAGATTTGGAACTTACCGGTGTAAAACCGGATGTCTACATTAAAAATACGTTCAAAGATCGCTTAGAAGCCAAGGATCCACAGTTGGACAAAGCGGTGGAGCTGATCATGGGACAGTTGAAATAAGTTTTTTGATTAAAGTGAGTTATGCAAAAGCCCATGGATGCTGCGGTACTTGGCAGCGATTGGTGGGCTTTTGCCGTTTTTTATGAAAACTCCTGTTGATGAAATGCTTAAACCTCTTTTTGATTCTTGTCTGCCTAGGTTTGGCTTATACCCTTCATGGCCAAGACCAAAACGACTTGTTTTTTCGATTGAACTACATCGAAGCAGCCAAACTGTACAAACACCTTGTCAGAAATCCCGATTCTAGTTTTTTTCACACGCAAATATCTGAAAACCAAGCTACCCAAGAAATAGGGCATTACTTGCAAATTTCCCCAATGGGAGAATCCTTCAATTATGCCCTTAAAACCATAAGTCCTATCCATATTCAGCTGCTGAATAATGGGTTAGATCATTCTATTTTAGTTAAAGACACCTTGGGTCATGTGGTTTCAACAGCACAAGTTTTTTTAAACAACAGATTTTTGCCCTTTGACGCCCGTACAAAAACTTACCGTATCAAGCTAAATCCCAAAAAAGGTTTGCTAGAGGTCAAGACTACTTCCCACAGCGACTTCTTCGAGCTTCAAATGAACGGTCTCAAACAGCCAGGAATCTTCATCAGCTATAAAAGATTCCGGTATACCCGCTTGGGCAGGATTGTAAGCTGGCCATTCCGCATATTGGGAAGTCCCTTTGTTTATGTCGCCAGCAATCTCAAAAGACGACATTGGGATCCTCCCTTTCAAAGCTTGTTTACCCGACATCAGCCATTAAATGGCTACATCGCATTGAGTAAGCCCCTGTACAAACCTGGCGACACCCTCCAGATGAAGGCTTATGTCACTACTCCAAAAGGACGCCCGCTGCGATCCAAACTTCAACTTGAGATTGTAGAAAAATGGGGGGATCCAGTCTTCAGAAAAATAATTAACCCCAAAAAACCAGGTGTTTACCTATTTGATTGGCGTTTGGATGACACCCTTGACATCGACGAAGATTACGGTATAGCTCTAACTCATGCCAATCATAAAAGATAGGATCCGCTAAAAAAAGAATTTAGTTTGGAAGAATATGAGCTGGATGAGACCAATTATGACTTAAAAACTTCAACATCCTCCTTCAAAAGGGGAGAAAAATGCACACTCCTCCTCAGCGCCCAAACGACCAATGACCTGGATGTCCCTGATGCGGAAGCGGAGATTTTTTTACTAGCTGGTAAAATCCAAAAATTTCATGCAGCTGAAGTAATAGTACCTGATACCCTTTGGCAAAGTAAAGAAAGCTTGGGTTCGCGGGGTCTTTGGCAGGTGGTCATTCCCGACTCTTTGATTCCTTCTGTTGATTTATTCTTGCACTGCCATGTTTATTTTAACAACAGCAGTGGTCAATTGGTAGTAAAAAGAGAGACCATTAATTTTTCGGGGGCACCCTTCTGGTTAAATCTTGTTTTAAACCACAATGAAATAATTGCCAGCTCCAATCAAACAACGCTCGATTCCTGCTATTTGGATACTTATTTATTCAACGACCAGCTTGAGCGTAAACGCATCGCACTTCCTGCACACTTCCCCATTGATCCACGTATCAAAGCTTATGAACTTTCTATAACTGGCGAAAACGTTGATGCTAAACTGGAGCCCAAGAATATGGACGATCAAATAGAATGCAATGGCCTGAGGAGCGCTGATTCCATTCGTATTGCTATCTACAACCCTCGCTCGCTCCCCATCTGGTATCAAATAAAAACCAAAAGTACTTTGGTCGAGGAAGGTTTTTTTCAAGATACCCTCTGGCGTTGGAGACACCGCGATGCAAGTCCGGATATTTACCACTACTCGTATCAATACTTATGGGCAGGAGAAACGAAGTCCTCTTCAAAACAATTTACCCATTATCCAAAACTATTGAACATCAAAATGGATGGACCTACTCGCGTTAGTCCAGGACAAGTCGTTGATTATCAAGTTCAGGTAAAAAAAAGCAATGGGCGGCCAGCAAAAGGAATTGACCTTAGTGCTGGAGCGATCAATGCCAAATTTGGCACTAAAGAGAGCTACAGTCCGCCACAGGTGGGTTTTCGACGACAACAGTATCCAAGAAATTTTCCGAGTTATACGATCCTATCCAGGGAGAATGCAAAATCCTTACCGGTGACCCGTTTTTTAGTTTCTACCTTTCAACTAAAAGATTCCTCGTTTTATCAATTTCGGTATACCAATGAATTGCTTTATTTTTTCCGCGATTCTTCCCTCCAGCGCGATTCTTTTTATCATACAGTGGCTCAGTTTGCTCCTTTTTTGTTCAAAGGAGGCAAAATGCAACCTATTTACCTTGTTTACGTCAATCGTAAATTGGTCT
>JBBRGN010000027.1:0-27070 GCA_038240665.1 Chitinophagales bacterium
TCCATTGCAGCATGTTCGCGTGATGAACCTTCACCATAATTTTGGTCGCCAACTACAATTGTAGAAATACCAGCAGCTTTGTACTGGCGTTGAACTGCAGGAACTGCATCGTATTCGCCGGTAAGCAGGTTTTTAACTTTATTTGTTTCGTTGTTAAATGCATTCACTGCACCAATCAGCATGTTATTCGAAATATTATCGAGATGTCCGCGAAAACGCAACCAGGGGCCAGCCATTGAAATGTGGTCGGTGGTACACTTTCCTTTGGCTTTGATCAAGATACGCATTTCAGAAACCTGATCTTGCGTAATGGGTTTGAAAGGATTCAACAATTGAATGCGACTAGAATGTGGATCAACTACTACCGATATCGCTTTGCCATCGCTAGCAGGAGCTTGAAAACCAGCATCTTCTACCGCAAAACCTCTTACCGGAAGTTCAACGCCCGTTGGCGGATCCAATTTCACCGCTTCACCTTCCTCATTGATTAAAGTATCGGTCAGGGGATTAAAAGTCAAATCTCCAGCAATCGCAAAAGCCGTTACAATTTCTGGCGAAGCCACAAAAGAACGCGTCTGTGGGTTGCCATCGTTGCGCTTGGAGAAGTTGCGGTTAAACGAAGTAATGATCGAGTTGGCGCGGTTCGGATCATCGGTATGCCGTGACCACTGACCGATGCAAGGTCCGCAGGCATTGGCCAACACTACACCGCCAATTTCTTCAAAAGCATCCAAAATGCCATCACGCTGTACGGTAAAACGAATCTGTTCGGATCCCGGAGTAACGGTAAATTCCGCTTTGGCTTTCAATTTTTTCACTGAAGCCTGGCGCGCTACTGAAGCAGCACGATCCAAATCTTCGTAAGAGGAGTTGGTACAAGAACCAATCAAGCCTACTTCCAATTTTTGTGGGTAGCCATTTTCTCTTACAGCCTGAGCGAATTTAGAGATCGGCCAAGCCAAATCGGGTGTATAAGGACCATTGACATGCGGCTCCAGCGTAGTCAAGTCGATTTCTATAACTTGGTCAAAGTATTTTTCTGGATCAGCATAACACGCTGGGTCACCAGTCAAGTGCGCACGAACGCCATCCGCCAAATCAGCAATTTCTGCACGTTCGGTAGAGCGCAAGTAGCGGCTCATGGAGTCATCGTACCCAAAAGTAGAAGTGGTAGCGCCAATTTCAGCGCCCATGTTACAGATGGTACCTTTTCCAGTACAAGAAATTGCTTCGGCGCCAGGGCCAAAGTATTCTACGATCGCGCCAGTTCCACCTTTTACAGTCAGGATACCGGCTACTTTGAGGATCACGTCTTTTGGCGAAGCCCAACCGTTCAATTTACCGGTCAGTTTTACACCGATTTGCTTAGGCATCTTGAGTTCCCAAGCCATACCTACCATTACATCTACAGCATCTGCGCCGCCGACACCAATCGCCAACATCCCCAAACCACCTGCATTAGGGGTGTGAGAATCTGTACCAATCATCATCCCGCCTGGAAAAGCATAGTTTTCCAAAACGATTTGGTGAATGATACCCGCGCCAGGCTTCCAAAAACCAATGCCATATTTATTGGACACCGTAGCCAAAAAGTCATACACTTCAGAGTTGACATCGATGGCAGTTTTCAAATCCTTAGTTGCGCCGTCTTCGGCCATGATCAAGTGATCGCAATGTACGGTAGAAGGAACTGCGGTGGAGTCGCGGCCACACATCATAAATTGCAACAAAGCCATCTGGGCTGTAGCATCTTGCATGGCGACCCGGTCAGGCGCGAAGAATACATAATCTTTGCCCCGACCAAAGTTTTGAGTAGGAGAATCAGCATGTAAGTGGCTGTAAAGGATTTTTTCGGTCAAGGTCAGCGGACGACCGAGGGCGGTTCTGGCATGATCCACTTTACTGGGTAAAGACTCATAATGAGCTTTGAGCATTTCAATGTCGAATGGCATGACTTAAAGGCGTTTTTATGTTAACAAAAACCTTGTTATTGATGTGCATTTTTCTTACAGAAGGGATCAGCTGTAAATTGCTGTTTTTGTTGATTCCTTCCTTAGGACTGATTCAGCAATAAGCGATCAATCTAGTCTGCCTAATTTGATACCTTATTATCGACTCATTCCTTAACTTGAGCAAATGTACAATTTTTACTGAAATTCCAAGGGGATACTCTAGATGGGAATAACTCGAAATTCGTATCTTACTATTGACCTATTCCTTAATCAAATCAATGGAATCAAAATTCATATTTTTATTGGAAAAATAGGTGGCGGTATCGCCGGAAAACAACCCGAATCTTGCCGGATTGGTTAATTTTTTTAACACTCAGAAAAAGATTTCATAAAAAACTTTATCTTTACATTGGATTAACAAAACGCTAATGTTGCAAAGTTTTTAAAACTTTTGCTGCAACTACGTTAAAAAAAGAAGCCGTACCAAATGGCACGGCTCACCTATACTGGATTAGTATGAAAAAACTCTAATTTTTTTTCCATTTACCGACAGGGTAGATGAAGTGAGTCATTGGAATCCAATGGCTCATTTTTTTTGCTAACTACTGTCTTTGAAAGTTGAAACGAAAATCCTCAGTGGTGAGAGGTGTTTCAGGAAGAAAAGCAGTTAGTCGGGTGATTTCTTATTGGTTCTTCATTAGGAGAACCGCAATTAATAAAACTCATTTAAAGACGATAACTCATCTTCAAAAGTTGCATTAAAAATGCCTTGTTTTAAAACATAATGCAGAAATAATCGACAAAAGCCCATTATTTTTGGGTTAATGCCATTTTGGGAAGATTATTGTCGTTTTTCACCGCAACGAAACGTCGAGTTCATCGTCAAGCAACCAAAAAAGCAGCCCCAAATACGCCAGCACTGTCGCCAAGTTTGGGTTTCAAAAGTAACGTTTCTAGACGGGGGTTAAAAATGAATTTTTTGACCGCTTCTTTGCCTTCGGTATACAACAAATCAATGTTTCCAACGCCCCCGCCCAATACGATACAATCTGGATCAAGAATATTAATCAAGTTGGCTATTCCCCGCCCAAAAAAATGGATCATGCGTTCAATGGTTTGGGTGGCATGTGGATCTGTTTTATTGAGGTGGCGTTCGGTGATGTCGCGCAATTTTAGGGTTTGCCCGCTTAAGTTGGTATAATAGCTTTCCAAAGCTGGTCCGCTAAATATGGTCTCTACGCAGCCGATTTGGCCGCAATAGCACATGCCACCTGAAGGATCAAGGTAACTGTGCCCCCATTCGCCGCCAATGCCCATCCGGCCATTCCATACTTGACCGTCTATAACCAGCCCGCCTCCTACGCCCGAGCCCATGATGACGCCAAAAACCATGCGTGCCTCCGGCATCACATCTTTGACAATGCCCATCCTGGCCTCGGCAATGGCAAAACAATTCGCGTCATTGGCCAAAGAAACCGGTATTCCTAAGGCTGCCTCCAAATCCTTTTTGAAGGGCTTGCCATTCATGATCGTTGTATTGCTGTTTTTTAAAGTCTGCGTCACTGGGTCAAGTGCACCCGGTGTTCCCATGCCCAGTTTTTGGGGACTTAAACCTGACTCTTTCTCGAGCATTCCAATCAACACGCCAATTTGTTGGATGATGTGCTCGTAACCTTTTTCTTTTTCGGTTGATACCCGTAGGCGTGCAATGACTTCAGGGTTTTCGCTACTGCTAAGAATAACGCCTTCTATCTTGGTGCCGCCGAGGTCGATGCCCCAGAGTGGTTCCATGGTGTGTTGGTTTATAAAGTAGGCGCTGTTACTCCTCGCTTACTTTGTTGCGATCTTGATTATTGCAAGGTAATTTGGTCCATCCGGGTTTTGTAGGAAAACCGTGGGGTCGACTTATAAAGTTGTTCATAAAGCGTTTTAGCTTTATGGGCATATTCTAGGTTTTCGGGATTTGCCCGGTAGAGTTCAAAATACACTGGCGCTTCCTGATCGGCGTTCAATCGTCTTTTTAGCAATTTCTTGAGCAATTGTGTGGCCTCTGCTTCTTGTTGCTGGGCAATTTGCGATTTAGCCCGCAACAATTCGGCCTCAAATACCAAATCAGGATTACCCAACTCTTTGGCAATAACAGCAGCCTCTTCATCAGCCAAGCGCAAGGCTTCCCAATCACTGGTTTCCAATAGCACCGTTCCTTTTTCTACCAAACTAAAACCCAATACCAATTTGGCGCCGATGGATCGACTCACTTCAATGGCGCGATTGTAAAAATGGATCGATCGGTCGTATTGTTTGAGGTTGTAAAAAATATCGCCTAGGGTGTTAACGGATCGGCCAATCCCTTTCTGGTAACCCAACTCTTCGCAGATCATCAAGGCTTTTTGCATGTATTCGATGGCTTGATGGAATTCGCCCTCGATATTGAGCAATTGACCGATCATCCCCAAAGTGATAGAAGTACCTTGTTTATCGCCCAATTCTTTACAGAGTTCCAAATCATCGACATAATGCTGCATGGCTTGGGTGTAGTTCCCTTTGCGTTCGTAAACCAAGCCCAAGTTGCCAATAGCGATGGCCGTCAGTTGTTTGTTGCCCAACTCATTGGCCAATTCGTAGCCTTTTTGGAAACTTTCCAGGGCTTCATCATAGTCGCCTTTTTCCAAAAAAACGATCCCGATGTAGGTCTGCATGGTAGCCATGCCCTGTTTATCGTTGTGTTGCTGACAATAAGCCAAATGCTCCTGTTGTTGGCGGATGCCTTCCTCGTAATTTCCCTGATTCATAAAGGTAAGTCCAAGGTTAGCTACCGTTTGGGCATCAATGACGTAGCCTCTTACGGATTGTCCGGTCGAAATACTGCTTTGAAAATATTTTTTAGCTTCTACGTATTTTCCTTGACGGAAGTAAAGATGACCCAAATTGGCATGAACTTCAGCGATGCCGTATTGATCTTCAATAGATTCAAACAACTGAATCCCTTTCTGCAAAAACTGCATGGCTTCAAAATAGTCGCCCTTCAACATCAATACGCGTCCCACGCTGTTGAGCGAGCGGCCAATCAATAAAACATCGCGATTTTGTTTGGCTACAGTCAAGGCTTGGGTGTAAGTATTTTTACAGTCCTCCCATTTGCCAATGAGTTCCAGAATACGCCCCTTTTTGAGCAATGTTCGGACTTGTTTATTGGTATCCTGCTGGGAACCTAGCCGCGCAAGTAGTTTTTCATAAAACTCAAGCGCCTGCTGGTTTTGGAAATTGCGTCGGGCATAATCCCCCGCTTTGCGCAGGTATTCTATTGTTTTTTCTGGGGCATCCGCCTTTTCAAAATGAAAAGCCAGATCTACGTAACGCTCCTCTATTTTATCGGCATAAATCCGTTCCATGGACTCGCCGATCAGGCGGTGCAATTGTTGCAAACGGGTGTGCAGCTGCATACCGTAGGCTGCTTCGCGCAACAGAGAGTGTCGGAAGATGTACCGCAACTCATTCATAGCGCGCCAGATCTGTACTTTTTCTGCTACGTCAATCTGTTCAGCTAGCAAAGTGCCACCTTGACCATGATTTTGCTTAATAAATTCTTCCTGTGCCGACATAATCTCGGTAAGGATGGGAATTTCAAATTCTCGTCCGATTACCGCAGCTGCCTTGACCGTCTCTTTTACCAGAGAGGACAACCGGTCGATCCTTGCGGTCAGGATGACATTGATGGAGCTTGACAACTGGATGTTTCCATCTTTGATGTTCCAAAACCCATTTTCGTACTTGAGCATCTGCTGCTCAGAAAAATATTCCAACAGCTGTTCCAAAAAGAAAGGATTGCTGTTGGTAGTACGCAGTAGCATTTCCAAAAATGGCGCAGTGATTTTCCCTTGGAGTTTGTTTTCCGAAAATTCCTTAACCGCCTCGGAATGAAGAAGATTGAGGTCGGTTTCCAAAATAGGAATCTGGAGCCCTTCGATCTGCTGAGCAGAAAACAAAGTAGGCCGGTTGCCATCATCGCCAAACCGGGAAGTGATGAACAACAAAATAGGGTGCCGGCGCATGTTTTTCAATAGCTCAAAAAGCAGTTCTTGCGAGTTTTCATCGAGCCAGTGCGCATCTTCCAATTCAATGGCCAGGGGGCGGATGATCGATTCTGCTTTAAACAGATCAATGATCGCTTGAATAGAATTTTGATAGCGGCCACGCGCATCCAATTGCTCCCAAAGAGAATCGTGGTAAGTGATACCCACTTGGGCGCCCAAAACAGACTTAGTGCGCAACAGTTCGTCGCGTAATCCTTGTATATTAGCATTGCTGCCTTGTAAACTTTCCAGTTTGTCGAACAACTGTTGGAAACGCGCTTCAAAGCGTTGCAAATTGCGCGAAGCGCTATTGTCTGCCGATTGGTCAAAATAGTTTTTCAAAAAATAGACAAAAGGATTAAAAGGCTTTCGGAGAATTTGATCTGCCGGACAAGTATGCCATTGTACCTTTTGATCATAAGTTAGGGCTTTGCGTAATTCGTGGCTAAACCGACTTTTTCCGATACCTGCTTCACCATAAACGATGGCCACCCCTACCGGACGACCATCAAACATGGGTTTGGCAAAGTCGATCATCTGGTTCATTTCGGTATCTCGACCCACCATTTCGCCTTGGTAAACAGTAGCGGTAAATTCACTGCGACCCAAAAAATTGTAGGTCGGCACGCTGCCTTGAATGCCTTTATATTCTACTTCTCCACGACTGGAAAAATTGAAATGCCGATTTTTACTGATTTCCCCATCGGTGAGCACTTCTTCCCAATCAGCTTTTGCCATCAGGCGCGCGGCTAGATTCACACGGTTGCCCACGGCTGCATATTGAGCGCGTTCAACCCCACCAATCAGTCCGGTAAAGGCAGTTCCCATACTAGCTCCTGCCTTGAATTGGAAACCAAACTGGGCGCGTAGTTCGTACAGTTCTTGGTTCAGGGTGTAGATGAACTCCAGCGCGCGGTCGGTATTGTTTTCGAAAGAAACCGGTGCGCCAAAAAAACAGGTCAACAACCCGCCTTTGTCGCCAAAATCGATCTCTTTGAAATAACCCGAAAAGTTTTGGATCTGCTCCAGTACTACAGAAGCAAATTTATTAAGCAAAGCATGATTATCAACCCCTTCAAAAGCTACAAACACCGAAATGACGGTACGGAATTCACCTACCTGATTGTAATCAATGATGGATTGCGGCAAAAACAGTTCTACCACATCTTGATGGAGTTCGGGAAGTTCCATCGGCGGCTCCTCAAATGCCCTTGGCGCAACCCCTGGATCGATGAAAAAATATTTTGGATCATCGCTTGGATGGACGACGACTTCCGTGGTAATTCTTTGTTGAAGCGCTTCATCTAGAGCAATGGTAAAGGGCTTGTTTTTTGCAAAATCTTGCCCGTATGCTGAACCGTCAATGGGGTTTCCACGAAAATAATAAGCCCGATGCTGCTGACCTACGATCCCCCATTCCACATTGCCGCAGGAGAGGCCAATCTTGATGCCGATGGAAAATTTTCCAAATTTGAAAGCTCTTTTTTCAAAAAAGTGTTGCACACTGAGCGCAGCCTGGATGAAGGCATCTACCTCCATGTGATCGGTATCCTGAAAAATGGCTGTAAAAGCATCCCCAGCAAAATAAGGAATAAACCCGCCCCGCGCATAAACAGAATGAACCAAAGGCTCAAACACTTCTTTCAAAATCCGCGAGAGCTCTTCTGCTCCTGACGGACCAATTTTCATCAACGTTTCCGTCAAAGCTGTAAATCCTGATAAATCAACGAACATAACGTATGCTGGCATAGACCCATGCAATCGCTGCTGTTCGAACTGTTCTTGAATGTAATGTGGTATTAGTTGCTTCACGGATTTCAAATGACGTATCAGAGGATATTTGGAATTTTACACTTGACGCCTTCGGCCAATTGATTGATTCCAAATCATCCCCTAAAGTATAGGTTTCAGAGGAAACAAAATACGAATATTTTGGATAACCGAATGTTTGGATCTACAATATGCGTTGGCAAAAATGTTCTACGCTGTTAACACCCTAACAAAAAAGCCAACCCGTACAATGCCAAAAACCGACAAAAGTCCTAAAAATGAATAAGTTACTTGCTCAATTAAAAAAAAAGTAAGACATTAAAGGAAACTTAAAATCATAGATCATGCGCAAACTTTACTTTCTTATCGCTCTTACTGGCTGTCTATTCATCGCTGCTTGCGAAAAAGACGATGAAAGCGGAGATGAAGCCAATCCATCCGCTGTTTTTGATGCTAAAGCAATTACCCGTGGCTGGGTACAATCCATCTATTCCAGCGGAAAAACGCAGGTGTACGTACCAGCCACCTATTCTGGAGGAAGTGGTTATCAGTTCTCTTCAAGTGGAATCGTGCAAAGCTTAGTTTATGAAAGCACGGCCAATGGCCCTGAAGGTTGCGGAGGCAACAAACCCAGTACCACAAGTCCCGAGAATGCTAGTGTTAATACTGCACACCTTTCCATTAAGGTGTTGGAGGAAGGAACCTGGAGTTTGGATCAAGTAGATCAAAGCTGGACTTTAACTTTAGCCTTCAAAAACCGAACCACCAAATATCAAGTTCCGGAGTTGAATGCTTCTAGATTGAAAATGGAGTTGATTTCTAATACTGTTTTGACTCGTTAAGTCCCAATCATTCCTAAGATATAAAAAAGCCTGCTAGCAGCGTTCTGCTGGCCGGCTTTTCTTATTTTATTGGCAATTTGTATTTTTTGAGCTATCCTAATTCAAGGCTTAAATCGCTAAATACTCCAATACAAATGGCATAATAGCAATGAAAATTAACGCTTACACCTCAATCTCTTCAAAATTATTCACCGTTGGGTGTCTGGCGCTGGCAACCGTTCCTGGTCGTACCAACTGAATGACGGCCATTCCCGCTGCTTTTGCGGCGTCTAATTCCGCCTCTACATCCGAAAGAAAAAGAATGGAATCTGCGGACAAGCCCAAGATTTGGCAAATATTTTGATACGCTGCAATTTCCTTTTTTTGCCCTACTGCTGTATCAAAATTATGGTCAAAAAGGCCATTGAGATCCCCGTAGATGCTATATCCAAACAGCAGTTTTTGCGCTCCCACGGAACCCGAAGAATAAATGCCCAGTTTTATTCCTTTTTTATTCCACTGCCGCAAGGCCGCTGGTACGTCGGGATAGATATGCCCTTTGAAGGCGGCGGTTTCATAGCCTTCTTGCCAGATCAAGCCTTGTAAAGTTTTTAGCGCCGGGTGTTTGCGATCGGTCTTGATCCAATCCAACAAAGTAGCAATCTGGGTTTCCAGGCCTTCGCTGGGTTTTCCTTCTTCTTGGAGGGTTTGCCGGGTTTGGTCTAGACAGGCTTTTACCGCTGCTTCACTTACCTGCGTCTGCACATAGGCTGGCAAGCGCTCGTAGGCGTAGGGAAAAAGTTCATCGTGGACAAAATGAATGCTGGTCGTAGTGCCCTCGATATCCGTTAAAATATATTTCACTTGAACGATATTTTGGAATGAGCCAATGGAGCAGCCACTTTTGCCTAGGTCATTAGTTACCTAGGCAAAAGTGGTTATTTATCATTCCTAAGCGCGGCCGTTGTAAGCTTCGTCAACCCCGCTGTGGGTATAATGAGGTACCCAACCCGACTGATCAATAAATACACGGATGGCTTTAACAAAGGTTTTTGGCCCCAAGTCAAACCAGTGTTTGGTGTTAGCGGGTACAGAAATCAGGTCTCCAGACTGACAGGTCATGCAAAAGACATCTTCATCGCCGCCCAGATTGAACCAAAACATGCCTTCTCCATCCACAAAAAAACGAACTTCATCTTCCGTGTGGATGTGCTCACTCAGGAATTTGGTGCGCAAAGCTTCCAAATTCGGCGTATTCGGCGTTACGTTGATGACATCGACGGTTTGGTAGCCATTGGCTTCCATATACGGCTTTAGTTGATGAGCATAAGCGTGGATGATGGTATCTTGATCGGCATCGTTGGCAAAAGGAACCGAAGCTTCCCATTGCTCATAAATTACTCCGCGGGCATTCAAAAAGGATTTGATTTCACCCGCATCGCGAATGACGGTGTTTTTATCCGGTATGGTTAAAAAAGCCATGACGTTTTATTTTTAAATTGAGCCTGTTAAATACGCAATTTCATGTATACGCACTCCAAAAGAAACTCCACTACTTCGCAATGTCTTTTGGCTTCTGGAATGCTTGTTCCCCAGGTGTACATGCCATGACCAGCAATGAGGAATGCCCGCATTTCAGGGTGTTCCCTTTGGTACTGGCGTACTTCTTCCGCCATTTCTGGCACGTTCTGAGAATTAGCAAATATGGGTATTTTTACGGAAACTTCATGGGTTTTTATACCCGAAAAACCCTTCAATACTTCATAATTTTCCAATACTAGTTCTCTTTCTTTTTGAAAATGCTGCGACAAAATTGTATTCAAAGCGGTATGGGTATGCAAAATACAGTGTACCTCAGGGTAGCTTTGATAGAGCAAGCAATGCAGCGCGGTTTCTGCTGACGGGGTACGCGCATCCTCAAGTGGTTTGCCTTCAGCAGAAACATACATAAAATCGGCAGCCGTAAAATCGCCTTTGTCCTTGCCGCTTTGAGAAACATAAAAATTACTCTCCCCACCCATCCGAAAGGAGTAATTGGAAGAAGTAGCTGGAGCCCAACCTTTGGCATGCAAAAAATGAATGACCTGGGTAAGTGCCGTTTTTTGTGCGTGGATGATTTCCATGGTTTATTTTTTCAAGATTTCATCGGTGAAATGTCCCCGTTTTTTTTCCTGGGCAAATTTATCCGCATTGTAGCTTTCCGATCCTCCGTGGGGAATGGACAAACTCTGCCAGGGTCCTTGCACCCGCATGCGCGCCAGCAACACAATTTGCCCCACATGATGTGGGTAATGGGACAACTGCCGATTGATGGCTTCCATCACGGTATGACCTTGATTGCGGATATAAATGATGGTTTCTAGGTCTTCGGGTTGTAAGGACTCTAGGGTTCCTAACAAACAATTCCAGCCTTGATGCCAAAGGTCTAAAATAGCCGCGCGTGCTAACGGTAGATTGGCAAATTCGCCTTCCCTGTCTCTCGTTTTTTTTTCTCCATCAGTGGTCAGCAGATCCGTCCAGCGCGAACGCATGTTACCGGATAAATGCTGTACAATGGTCGCAATGCTATTGCCATCAGGATAATACAGCCAGTTGAGGTCTTCATCGCTAACCTGAGCCATGGCTTGCTCGCCAAGTGTCCGGTAATAATGAAATTGCTTGATGGCGCTGTTCAAAAAATCGGTCTGTAGGGACATGTTATTCTACTTTTTTGATCAAGTCTTTCAATTTTTGAAGATAATCAGTCATTCCACTGTTTAAATTGGAAAGTGAAGCTAGCGGAAAACGTTGTTCCAAATCATTCAACAGCGCTTTGGAACGGGGCAAATCCCCTTTAGATATACACTCCTGCGCTGCGTTGGCGTAACCCAGTACATAAAATTGCAACAAAAAAGCCAAATCTGGACTATTGCGGATGGCGGTAGCTCCGGTTTTGATTTTTTCAAACCGATAAGGCGTCACGTAATCGGTGGCCGAGCGGATGCTAACTGATTTGCAAGGGTTTAGTCGACTAAGCAAGACACCATTTTCCAAGCGATCATCCAATTGCAGCAAATCATCGCTAGGGAACCCAGCGGTAAAGTAGATGTCGTTGATGAATTGGTTCAGGATGATGATTTGGAGCAAGGCATATTCACTGCGTACCATCATGGCACTATCCAGTTTGGGATCCATTTTCCACAAGAAGGTATTGATTTCTCCACATTCAGCGCTCTTTACATCTGCCGTCATGGTTCCGGGCTGCCACTCCACCAAATCGGTAAGCATGCTGATGTTCAGCGAATCAGCAACGATTGGATTGGTTGCAGTAGCGTCCAGCAATTCTGGATACCAAAGCGTATTGAGCATGCCAATATCGATGATTTGCACATCTTTGCGGACTTGTTCCACCGTTTGCAGGTAAAGCAGGGGATAAGTAAACGCTTCGCCGGAAGAAAAAAGGAGGGCATTTTTTTTACAGCTGTTGAGCATATTGGCGGCAAGCTCCAGTTGAGGGTCTAAAAATCCACCCCGCGCCTTGCCTTGCTGGAATGCCCAACGAGCGGAGTCGGGCGCTTCACGGTAGGCATAAGCCAATGCCAGCGAGCCCCAGATGGTAGTCAACTTTGAATAAGGATCCAAACTCAGCTTAGTGCCCGTGTAAAGCGGTGTAAGGCGATTGACTTTTTCCAAACACAGACTGGCTAGTTCACAACCGGTACGGGTTTTTAAAAAAAGCGTCCGTATATCGCCAGAATTGATCCGATCTAGTGCATAACCCAAAAAATAATTAATTTCCGGATTGTTGGGGGTACTGCGGTTGGCTGCATCAAGTTGTTCCGCTAGCTTGCTAAAGTCTTGCTGGTAAAAATCTTTGCTAAATTCGTTTTTGGCCGCTTCAATCAAAGTTCCAATTGGTTGAGCAAGGAGTTGATTGTAAAAAAAAGCAGTACAAAAAACAAGGAAGATCGTTGGTTTCATAATCGTTGGCGGTTGATTTACTCTGAAACGTAGCTTGGATCGGATCTATGCGTAAAATCGATGCTATTTCAGCGCTTTAGACGGTAATTGAACTCAAAAATAAAGATTTTTTTCCTTGCAGGCGGCCTAGGGGAGTGATTCAAAACATTTTCTATTTTCTATCTTCAAAAAACTTCAGGCATGCAATTCAATTTTTTGCGACAAAACCAAAGCTATTCTTTTGACAGCAATCAAGCGCTGGACATCAGCATTCCCTTGGTGGCCGGACTGGAAAACGTCAATTGTTTTTATGCGCCGCCGGTCGAATTTTCACCAGTCGAATCGCCGGAGTTTGGTTTTATTGGCGCCGTTGCCCGAGGTGGCGCGGTTAATTTCTTTAATGTTCGTCTTAATCCGCACGGCAATGGAACCCATACTGAGTGCGTAGGTCATATTACGCCAGAACAAGACAGTTTGCAAAAAAGCTTGCAAAGCTTCCATTTTTTTGCAAAATTGGTAAGCCTTTATCCTCAGCGGCAAGAGCGAGGCGATCGGGTAATCGAGCGTAGCCAAATTGAGGAAGTAATTCGCTCAGGAGAAGCGGAAGCTTTGGTTTTACGCACCCTACCCAACGACGATTTGAAATTGAAAGCGCAATATTCAGGTGCGAATCCGCCCTATTTGCACCACGAAGCGGTTGCTTATCTTGCGGATTGCGGTGTTGAGCATTTGCTTTTGGATCTGCCGTCGGTAGATCGGGAAGAAGACGAGGGGCAATTGCTGGCGCATAAGGCTTTTTGGCGTTATCCTGAACTACCAGGAGCGGCTAAAAAAACACGCCAACAAGCCACCATTACTGAGTTGATTTATGTCCCACCATCTGTTCCTGATGGGTATTACTTGCTCAATTTGCAAATTACCTCTTTGGATTTGGATGCGAGCCCGAGTAAGCCGGTGCTTTATGCGCTGCAAATTGAAAAAATCTAAACCTTTTTATGGTGAACCAGTTTAATTCATTGGGCACCTGTTCAGCATTTTAAGTACGGGATCATTTAAATACCATCGCAACACATGTCAATCTTCCGGCCGACCTACTATTCCAAGTTGTACCGCGACTTTAAGAGTCTGGAGCAAAACGCTTACCGGGAGGTTATTCGCTATTTTGAAAAAAACGAAGCATCGATCCAGCAATTGGATTTTGAAGAATACTTTGACCTGATTACTATTTACGTCACTGCTTTATTTGAAATTGGGGAATACCGCAAACACCTGCTGATGGTGGATGTCGTCATCGAAGCCAGCATCCTCAACAACATCACGGTATACCGCGGACAAGACATCTTTCAGCAAATGTTGTTTCGCAAAGCGGCCTCATTTTTTCAATTACGTGAATATGCTCAAGCGGAACACATCCTCCGCGAACTTTTGAAAATCAATCCTGATAATGGAAACGCTGTACTTTTTCTAAAAAAATGCTTGCGCGTTCATTATCCTCATATCCGCTCTAGGGCACAGGCGGCCAGCATTTTCCTCCTTTTATTGGCTACTTTTATTACCGCTATGGAAGTATTGATGGTGCGGCCATTTTACGGTATGTATACGGATGGGGTAGAATATTCGCGTAATTCCACCTTTGTATTGGCATGTCTGATCATGTTGGGGGGCGATTTGTACCTCCGCTGGTTAGCTGACCGGGAGGTACATCATTTTGTGCAAAAAGTACGCAAGGAAAAAGCAGCGACATTCCACGAGTAACCATATTTTTCCGTACTTTTTTGGGTAATATGCTCACAATTCTTCAATTTTGCGCTGCTGTATGGGTGGTTTGAAAAAATCGCCTTAATTAACCCAAACCCAACTTATGAAACCAACTTTATTGATATTAGCTGCCGGAATGGGCAGTCGCTATGGCGGATTAAAACAAATTGAGGGCATCGGCCCAGCCGGGGAAATCCTTCTAGAATATTCCATCTACGACGCCATTCGCGCCGGTTTTGGCAAAGTGGTATTCGTCATCCGCGAAGAACTTGAAGAAGCATTCAAAGAGAAAGTAGGCAATAAGTTGGTCGGAAAAATCGCCATGGAGTTTGTCTACCAAGCCGTAGATACGCCCATCGAAGGCATGGATCAATTCTCCGATCGCGAAAAACCATGGGGAACAGGACATGCTATTTTGGTTGCCCAACACGCCATTAAAGAACCTTTTGCGGTGATCAATGCTGATGATTATTATGGCATCAGCGGGTTTGAGTCGATGGCGCAATTTTTGCAAAAAGATTGCACGCCTGCGCATTATGCTATGATTGGCTATTCGCTAGGCAACACCTTATCAGAAAACGGTTCGGTATCCCGAGGTGTTTGCAGGGTAGACGAGCAACACCGACTACTTACTGTAAATGAACGCACCAACATCCGCCGCCACGAGGATGGCATTTTTTACGAAGAAAACAGTGAGCGATATTCTTTGACAGAGGAAACTTATGTGTCGATGAATTTTTGGGGCTTACACCAAAATGTATTTGAACACTTGCGCCGCGAATTTATCGCTTTTGTTGCCGCCAATCACACCAACCCCAAATCAGAATTCTACATCCCCACAGCCATCAACACCATGATGAATCAAGATGGAGTGCAGGTAACCCTTCTTCCCAGCGCCGATCTTTGGTATGGCGTTACGTATAGAGAGGACAAACCCACCGTAGAACAAGCTTTTCAAGGCTTGATTGCTGAAGAGCGGTATCCTAACCCGCTTTGGGGCTCAATTGAATAACCCACCGATCATGCACAACCAACAGGTCTTGCTTCCCGAGGTAGCTGCCCAATTCTGCCCAGTAGATTCTGCACTGGAATGGCGAGCTTTGGGATCAGGACATATCCACGATACTTTTTTACTCCGCAGTGCTACAGCTCCTTTGTTGGTTTTGCAACGTTTGAACACCCAAGTGTTTCCGCAGCCTGAGCGCATCGTTGATACCCATCTTAAAGTGTATCAGCACTTGATAGCGCAGCCTGATTTCCCTTTGCGCCTCCCCGCGCCGGTGCCTACAATTACTGGCGATTGGCTGTACCGCGATTCATCAGGAAGCCCGTGGCGAGCTTTGGCATTTCTTGAAGGAACCTACGCAGTAGAACAGTCTACTTCCCCAGCGCAAATCCGGCAGTCGGCCGAAGCAGTAGCGATTTTTCTCTGTGGACTCAAGGGCTTGGATCCAGCGAATATCGAGCCTGCTCTTCCTGGTTTTCACGATAGCTTAGCGCGACTGGTACATTTTGAAGCAGCTATAGCAAATAATGCTGCCGAGCGCTTAAAACATGTAACGGAGGAGGTCGCTTACCTTCGAGCCGAAGCCGAGGTCTTCCACTTGGTCAAAAACTTGAATTTCCCCGCAAGAGTGGTACATACGGATCCCAAAATCGGCAATTTGTTGTTTGATGCAGAGAGCCATGCTGCGGTAGCGGTACTCGATTGGGACACCATCATGGGTGGAGCAATTCCTGGCGATTTTGGCGATATGGTGCGTGCTATGGCGGGTACAGCGGGCGAGGCCGAGGCCGATCTGAGCAAAGTACAACTCAACGATACATTGTTTCGCGCACTGGTGGAAGGTTTTTTGCCTCCCCTTGCCCAGGTAATTACACCTTTGGAAATCAACCATTTGGTTACGGGCGCGCGCTGGATCATTTTGGAACAGATGATGCGCTTTTTGACTGATTATTTGAATGGCGATGTGTATTACAAAACGGCTTATGCAGAACACAATTTAGTGCGCTCGCGGAACCAAATGACTTTGTATCAAGCGGTAAAACGAAAGGAATTGGCGTTAAATAGCATGGTGAAAGAGGTTTTTGAAAAAATGTTTTGACCTGTTTTACCAATTTCAATCATTCATAGTGTCTTTTTCTCAACACTTTCAAATGCAAGATCTGCCATCATCACGCTGGAATAAGCGGTATGCCGCCGAAGTGTTTGCCTACGGGGAAACCCCCAATAGCTACCTCGCGCAAGAGCTTCCAAAGTTGCCCTTTGGTCGCATTTTATTTCCAGCCGAAGGCGAAGGTCGAAATGCCATTTATGCTGCTACCTTGGGTTGGCAAGTTTCGGCTTTTGACCTCAGCGAAGAAGGTAAGAAAAAAGCAGCAATCCTAGCGGAGAAGCACCAGATAACGATTGATTATCAAGTTGGCGAATTTAATACCCTGAACTATCTTCCTCAGCAATTTGACGCAATTGCCCTGATTTATGCCCATTTTTCGGCAGCAACCAAAAGCAATTACCACAAAAAACTGAATGGTTACTTACGTCCAGGCGGAACCATCATTTTTGAAGCCTTTAGCAAAAAGCATTTGCAGTTCAACTCGGTCAACCCAGAAGTAGGAGGACCAAAAGAAATGGAGATGCTGTTTTCGATAGCTGAAATCGAAGCCGATTTTGCCAACTATGACATCATCACTTTGACGGAACAAGAAATTGAGCTTCAGGAAGGAATTTACCACAACGGCAGGGGTTCGGTGATCCGGTTTGTAGGACGAAAAAAATAAGCTATTTTTGAAAATTTAAGGACTGAGTCAATAATTACTTACCCGTTTTGAATGGCTTATTCCTCAGTGGATTTTTTTTTCGACGAAATGAAACTTTTTTCCCCTTAAAAAAGTTGAACAGCTCAGACTTAAAAAAATCCTATGGAAATGGAAGCAAACGTAATGACCCTCAATCAAATGGATCATATCAAGATTTTTGAAGAAGAATTCTTGCCTCAAGCCGATGCATTACTGACGTTTGCTTACCACCTTACTTACAATGATGCCGACGCAGACGATTTGTTACAGGAAACCTTTGCCAAGGCTTTCAAAGCAATAGATAAATACAACGAAGGTACCAACGCTAAAGCTTGGCTATTCAAGATTCTCAAAAACACCTTTATCAACGAGTACCGGCGGAAAAACCGGCAACCGATGAAGGTAGAATTTGACGACATCGTTTCGGTACGCGACGAAGAAGATTCTCCATTTCAGAGTTATCAAGACTTGCGCGAGGAGATGTTCCAGCAAATGATTGGCGATGAAGTGACTAACGCCATCAATGCCCTTCCAGTGGATTTCCGAGTTGTCATACTGTTGTGTGATGTGGAAGGATTCACCTATGAAGAGATTGCCAAGATATTGGATATTCCTATTGGTACGGTGCGGTCGCGTTTGCACCGCTCTCGCAATCTACTGAAAGAAAAACTGCATTCTTATGCTGCTAATTTGGGATTTAAGGACAATCGTTCTAAGGAATGAGCCGAACATAAGTTGCCACTTTTGACGAGGCTATTTTGTTGCTAGCTAACTATTTTTTCGACGCGAATAGCTTAGTTCAGTAGTCAGTATGGCGGCAAAAAAGACCGACAAAAGTGGTAATTTATTGTTGAATCATTACTCATGCCCATTTTTTCAACTTTAACCATAAAAATCAAAAAACAATGATTAACCCAACGCACGAAGATTTTATCAAAAAAGTCACCATGTACCTCGATAATGAATTGAATGATCGAGAAGAAAAGGTACTACTCAGTGAAATACAATCCAATCCGGCCTATTTAAAAATATTAAGTCAAGAAAAATCTTTTCGAGAGTTCATCAAAACAAAAATAAACAGGCGCACGCCTTCTCCCGCGTTGATTGATTCCATTAAAGAAAAAATTCGTATTGCTCCAGCCTAAATAAGTCATCCCATAACTCCCCCTTGTTCTCGTTGCCAATAAGTAGTATCTTGAAAGCGCAGTTAAACGCTTTTCAATATGACAACGTTTTTTTCCCACTTACCTAAAATCCGCTTTTTTTGGTTGTGCCGCTTGCTAAGCTGCGTACTGATCTGCTTGTGCCTAAGAGTAAGCGCCCAAAATTCCAAATTAGATCAACTCCAAGTCGATTTATGGAACATGGGTACGGAACTCGCCATTCCGACTGATAGCGACTACAAACTGGCAGGCATTGTAGAGAATCCGTATTTGCCGTATCAGCATGCCATCCGTTCTTCGAAAGAGAATCTGGAAATTCGATTTTATTTTCAACCGGATAGTAAAAACGCGCCTTTTCCGCAAGTGGAAAGTTACCGTTTGGCTTTGCACATGGGCAACAATGATAAAACCATTTTCTCCGCCCGCGAACTGACGACCTACGAGCTCGATTCGGTTTTTCATGCCGATTGGGGACGCGTGTATTTGTTTACGCCCAAGATGGGGTTTTCAATGCAGCAGTATTGCAAAATGCTCGTTTTACATCGGGAAGACAAGGGCGTGGCGTATGTGATCTATTTATTTGATAAACCCAGCGCTATTATTGATCAAAGGCTGCATATGTTGCGGTATTGGTGAAAAAACACTACACTTTCCTTTAATTTTCTTTGTTTCATCATCTATAAGTTTAGTTCTATTCCTACCTAGTTCCCCTTCCCATTTGAAACGCCAACCAGATAGTGTATCTTTATCGGCGTTGAGCTGTAACATAGAACGCAAACCTTAGAAGTCAGACCAGTGAAACAAACTATCCATCAGCAATTATTGTCCCAAAAAAATCAAGGCGGCAAGCAACTCGCCGTACTCATTGATCCCGACCGTTTGCGATTGGAGCACCTGGATCAGGTATTGCAATTGACTACCAACTCCACTGTCGATTATCTTTTTGTGGGTGGAAGCTTGATCGCCGATGATCAACTTGATCACTGTCTGAGCATCATTCGCCGGGAAAGTAAGATTCCGGTGGTATTGTTTCCAGGTAGTCCCTTGCAAATTTCTTCCAAAGCGGATGCACTGCTATTGCTTTCCTTGATCTCTGGTCGCAATCCTGAACTCCTTATTGGCCACCATGTCATCGCCGCACCTTATCTCAAAGCGGCGCAAATCGAAATCATCCCTACCGGTTACATGCTGGTGGATGGCGGCGTACCCACTACAGCTACTTACATCACAAATACGCAACCCATTCCTTCCAATAAACCAGACATTGCGGCCTGTACAGCCATGGCCGGTGAGATGCTGGGTCTAAAAACGATTTACCTCGATGCAGGAAGCGGAGCGAAAAAGCCCGTTATGCCCGCGATGATTGCGGCAGTAAGGGAAGTGGTCAGCGTACCCATTATTGTAGGCGGCGGATTGCGTACACCAGAATTGGTGCACCAAAGTCTGGTAGCTGGGGCTGATTTGGTGGTGGTTGGAACGGCGGTGGAACGCGCGCCCGATTTGTTGCTGGAGATGGTTGCTGCAGTACGTGCTGCGCGGCCTCAAACATTGGATCGTTAGCGTGATTGGGAATTCCCAGCTGCCTACTTTACAGAATAGACAAAAGCTGTTATATTGCACGCATGGAAAGATTATTGCGCGGAACGGTGATCAAATCTACCGGTAGTTGGTACAATGTACGCATGGATGGTGGAGAGGTGTTGGAATGTAGAATGGCGGGAAAAATTCGCTTAGGAGAACTCAAAGCCACCAACCCTATTGCGGTAGGGGATGAAGTACAACTGATCATTGAGCCTGAAAATGGCAAGGGGGTCATCAAATCCATTTTACCCCGTCGCAACTATTTGGTGCGGCAATCGCCGCGGCGCAAACATGACCTCCACCTCATGGCCAGCAATGTAGATCAGGCCATTTTGATTGCTACCATCGTCAACCCCAACCTCAAGCAAGGCTTCATCGACCGTTTTTTGTTGGTCACCGAGCCTTACAATATCCCGACAACCATCATCTTCAATAAGGCCGATGTGTATGAGAAACAAGACCTTGAAATCTTTGAATACCTCCAAGGCATTTACGACCCCATTGGTTATCCTTTAATGTTGGTGTCGGCAAAAACTGGTCAAGGTATCGATGACCTCAAAGCGGTTTTGAAAGACAAGATTACGATGGTCAGCGGCCAATCGGGGGTAGGGAAATCAAGCTTAGTAAATGCCGTGCAACCCCAACTGGATTTGCGCACCTCCATCTTGTCAGATTATTCTGGTAAAGGTACCCATACCACCACCTTTGCCGAGATGCACCCCTTGAGTTTTGGCGGTCAAATCATCGATACTCCAGGGATCAAAACCCTGAGTTTTATCCATTTTGAACCAAAAGATGTGGCACACAATTTTCGTGAATTTTTTGAATTATCGGCCAATTGTCGGTTTGGTAGGGATTGTTTGCACCGCAATGAACCCAAATGCGCGGTAAAGGCTGCCCTTGAAGCAGAGGAAATCAGCGAATTGCGCTACATGAACTACCTCACCATTCTGGGTGAAATTGAGGATCTAAAATATTGGGAACGCCACAAAGGGTAATTTAGGCATGATAAACGATACCCCTCAATTCTTTGTCAAAATACCCTTTGTCCCTAGCCAAGTTCGCAAATCTTTCCGTTCAATCGCAGCGGCCATCAAATCTGGAAAAACATCGGGCGTACAAGCAAAAGCAGGGATGCCTAAGCTGGCAAGATGGGTAGCTACATTGTGGTCAAATGCGGGCGCACCTTGATCGTTCAGCGCCAGTAAGGAAATAAAATTTACCCCTTTATTTTTGTAAGTTTCCAATTGTCGGAACAAATCGGCTTCCGGCCCACCTTCCATCAAATCAGATATCAACACCACGATCGTATTCCGCGGATCTTGTAGGTACTGCGCCGCATAAGCCAGCGCTTTGCTGATGTGCGTACCGCCGCCAAGTTGGGTAGAAAAAAGCAAATCGGTAGCATCTTCCAATTGTTCGGTCAAGTCGACTACACTGGTATCAAAAACAATAAAACGCGTAGTAACGCTGGGCAAGGAAGCCATGATGGATCCAACAACCGCCGAATACACCATCGAACTGGCCATGGAACCGCTTTGATCCACCAATAAGATTAAGTTTTTGAGCAAGGGCATTTTTTTGCCATGCCAGATCAATTGATGCGGGATGATGGTTTGCAGATCGGGCTGATAATGCTTTAAGTTCACTTTGATGGTACGCGGCCAATCGATGGCATTGGGCTTGGGGCGGCGCGTGCGGTTGGCGCGATTCAAACTGCCCTGGATGGCGCTGATCAATGGGTTGCGAAGTTTTTTTTCCAGCTCTTTGACAAGTTGACGCACAATCATGCGCGCCGTGTCGCGGGTTTGCGCTGGCAATACTTTTTTCAAACTCAATAATGTGCTGACCAAATGCACATCGGGCTCCATGGTTTCAAGCAGCTCGGGTTGCAATAACATTTGATGAAGCTTGAGTTTTTCCAATGCATCTTTTTGCATCAATTGCACCACCGAACTAGGGAAATACTTGCGGATATCCCCCAACCACCGATTGACATTGGGAGAAGAACTACCCAAACCCCGATCCCGATCGCTGTCGTACAAGGCCTCCAATACCGCATCCATCGACTGCTCTTCAACAGTCAAAGGGACTTTTTGATTGGGATCGGCAGGCGCGCCAAGGATCAAGCGCCAGCGTTTGAGTTGTTCTTCCATGTTATCTATGGCCGTAACCAATCGGTGTGGGCAAAATCCCAGTTGTATTCGTGCAAATGCAAAAGAGAAACTTTTAAAAGATCGATACAATTGGCAATGTCGTTTTTGTGCGCCATTTCAATTGTTTGGTGGATATAGCGCAAAGGAATAGACACCGCGCCAGAAATAGCTCCTTTTTTTCCATAGCGCTGAACTCCGGCAGTATCCGTTCCTCCCGAAGGTAGGATTTCCAGCTGCCAAGGAATATCATGCTTGTTGGCTATTTCCTTCATGTAGCTTACCATCCGATAATCGGAGATGACGCTACCATCAAGGGCTTTGATCGCTGCGCCTTTGCCCAATTTGGTAACCATCTCATGCGATTGTGCGCCAGGGACATCAAAAGCGATCGTGACATCCAGACCAAAACCAAAGTCGGGGTCAATGTTGTGTGCTGCCGACATTGCGCCGCGTATTCCTACTTCTTCTTGAACAGTAAAAGCAGCGTAAACATCATAAGGCGGTTTCAGGTCTTTCATTGCCCGCAATACCTCAATAAGGATGTATACCGAAATCCGGTTGTCGATGGATTTGCTGTTGATGCAATCCCCCATTTCAATCAGTTCGCGCTCCCGGGTAATCGGGTCACCTACCTGGACCCGTTTGATGACCTCCTCATAAGGCAATCCAAGATCGATGAAATAATCCGTGATGGCTACGGTGCGGTTGCGTTCCTCGGGTTTCATCAAATGAATCGGTTTTGAACCGATCACACCGATCAAATCTTGGCGGCCGTGAACGATCACCCGTTGGGAAGTCAAGGTTTTGGGGTCAAAACCGCCGAGGGGGTGAAAACGCAAAAAGCCATCATCATCAATGTGGTTCACGATAAACCCTATCTCATCAAGGTGTGCTGCAACCATGACCCGTTTGCTTTCAATTCCGCGTTTAATGGCAATCACATTGCCCATGTTATCGACGTTTATTTCATCGACAAGATCCTTTATTTCGCCAATGACTAATTGGCGTATGCGTTGTTCAAAACCGGAAGTACCAGGAGTCTCACAGATTTTTTTCAATAAACTGATGTAAATCATAGTTGCTTTTTACGAATCAAAGTTCTCTTTGATATAACAAAATGGGTAAATATTAGCGGGGACTAATAATTTAAAAAATTGGACTTATCTGTTGCTCAACGTACCTTTAAAATACGAAGAACGAAAATTAGATCTTATTCTGCTAAAAATCCATGGCAAAAGGCGTTTAACCGCTTATTTTGGGGTTGATTTTAGAAAAAAAAATTCAAAACAAGATTCATGCTTAGATTGCAGTGTATTTTTGTACCCTAATAGCAATACATGATACGCTCAAACTGGAAAAACGATTCTAATGTCATTGTTGAAAAAACTAGCTGGCGAAACTGCCATTTATGGATTGGGCAGCATTCTTCCACGTTTGCTCAATTATGTGGCACTCACGCCCTACTTTACTTATCTGGGATTAAAAAACACTTCTGAATACGGCATTTTCACCGAATTGTACTCTTATGTAGCGTTGTTAAATATTTTGTTGACCTACCGAATGGAGACGGCGTATTTCCGTTTTGGTAATAAACCAGAAGAAGCGGATAAAGTTTTTTCCACCTCTTCGTTATTTTTGTTGGCCTCAACGCTACTTTTTTTAGCTGTTGGTTTTGTTTTTGCTCAGCCTTTAGCCGCTTTACTCAGTTACCCCCAACATGGGAATTATTTTATTTGGTTGACGCTGGTATTGGCGCTGGATACGCTTTCTGCTATCCCTTTCGCCCGCTTGCGTTTTGCCAATCGTCCGCTAAAATTTGCCAGTATCCGCATTTGGAATGTGGTTACCAATATCATTTTTATTTTCTTTTTTCTGGAAGCTTGCCCACGCTTGGCCAATGCTGGCTGGGAAGGCGCCCGTTTTTTTTACCACCCCAATGACCGCATCAACGATATTTTTTTAGCCAATGTACTGGCCAGCTCCATTACTTTATTGCAACTGGTAGGGCCTTATTTTCAAATGCGATTACAGTTGGATTGGGATTTATTAAAAAAAATGTTGCGGTACTCGGGCCCTTTGATCATTGCAGGAGTAGCAGGAGTGATCAATCAACTCATTGGTACGCCCATGCTTAAATATTTTGGTGGTGGTAATTTGGAATCCAATCTAAGCCAGGGAGGTATATATGGTGCTGCCGCCAAAATCCCGGTGATGATGAACTTGTTTACCCAGGCTTTCAATTATGCTGCCGAGCCTTTCTTTTTTCGCAATGCGGGCAAAGAAGACACCAAATACATCTATGGCCAAGTAGCCCAAGCTTTTACATTGGTCGCTTGCCTGGCTTTTTTGGTCATCATGTTGTACCTGGAGGTCATCATTGTTTATTTCGTAGGACCTAATTTTCGTTCTGGATTGGGCATCGTACCTATTTTGCTGGTTGGCAACCTCTTTTTGGGTTTGTACTATAGTTTTTCTATTTGGTACAAACTAGCGGATCGTACCGAATTTGGAAGTGCGATTGCCATTGGCGGATCGGTGATCACCATTGTACTCAATATCCTGTTGATTCCTTATTTAGGAATTTACGGCCCAGCGTGGGCAGCTTTGGCTTGTTACCTATTTATGGTGACGAGCAGTTACCTCTCCGGACAAAAACATTATCCTTTGAATTATCCCATTGGTCGGATGGCTTCGTATTTCCTGATCGCACTAATGGGGTATGCGGCAAGCCTAGCTTTTGCGACGCTGGATCTTTCTGCTATTTTTATTTTTGCCACAAACACGTTAATTTTGATCCTCTGTTTGGGAGCTTATTATTGGCTGGAAAAAGACCAGCTTAACAAACTATTTTTTCGAAAAAAAGCCAGTACGCCCCAAGCTGAGTAAATTTCACAACCATGAGTAGCGAAAAATATACATTAATCACTGGCGCCAGTCATGGAATCGGGTTGGCGCTAGCTTGCGAATGTGCACGCCGAGGTCGAAATGTAATTCTGGTAGCTTTGGAGGAGCCTATGTTGCATGAAGCGGCGGCGGCAGTAGCGCAAGAATTTGGCGTAAAAACAGCGGCTTTAGGCATTGATTTGACCCTCCCCGGCGCTCCGACCAAAGTATACGCCTGGACGAAAGAGCAAAACTGCACCGTCAATATGCTGATCAATAATGCAGGAATTGGCCGAGGCAATTACTATGAGCTGATCCCTTGGTCGGTATACCAAACCATGATGACCCTCAACAATCAGGTTCTTGCGGAGTTGGTCTATCTTTTTTTACCTGACCTTAAAAAAGAACCGGAAGCCTGGTTGCTCAATGTGTGTAGTATGGAAGGCATATTGGCGATGCCTGTAAAAGTGATTTACTCGGCCAGTAAATTCTTTATTTATGCATTTACACTGGCGCTGCACGAAGAATTGCGGAATTTCCCCATCAAGGTCAGTATGCTTTGTCCTGGCCCCGTAGTTACTAATGAAGACGGCCTCCAACGCATCAAAAGCAACGGCTGGAAAGCCAAACTGGTGGTCATGTATCCCCATGAGGTGGCACCGATCGCCATCAACGGACTCCTGCGCAATAAACGCATCATCATACCCGGCATCGTGAACAAGATTATTATTTTCATCAATGGTTTGATGCCTTTGCCCATGCGCATGCGCATGCTGGGAAACATAAGTCGCGGAGCAGTGCCTAAGGGGGTGGAAGTAGTACATTGAAGAAGGCATCCCCAATTTTCTTTGCTATTCAAGCGTCATTTTTGCCAAAAAAGCATCGATCCTCTTTTTTTGTCGAAAATGGTGGCGAAAATGCATTTCTGCAAATTGTAGTAGACATGTCTTGCTTCATTAAAGGATCTTAAGCCGAGGTCCTAATCGGGCTCGTCCTCCCAAATCGCAGCACTAATTTTCCAGCTTTCGCCCGTTTTTACGAATTGCAAAAACTTATGGCCTTTTTGATGAAAAGGTTTCCCTTCCAAGATCCCCTTTTTTTCATATTGAGCATACCGTTGCGCGATGCCATTAAATAAGGTAGTCTGTTCAAGAACTTCGTATTCTACAAATTCGCTTAAGGTGCCATCCGATAATATTTTTTGCCGCGGGCCAATAAAGGAAGTAAGATTGAAAATACTCGGCTGGGGAGTTGTATTGTTGATGATCAATATTTCAGGAATACAGATTTGGCGAAGCAAATCCCACTTGGGTACCTGGCCATTGGTATTGGTAAAAACACTAAAAAAGGAGGAAGTGATGTTGTTAATCTGGACGTGATCGGCTGCAATACCGTAGAGATGAAGCGTTTCACCCTCCACGGTAATGTCTTTTTCAAAACGCAATCCAAGTTTATGGAGCAGCTTTATACTGCTCAAGTTTTGCGGAATGGTGGTGGCAAAAACATGCGAAAGTTGGTACCGATCAATCACATCGGTTAAAACTACGTTAGCTGCCTCATGGGCATACCCCTTATTGGCAAACCTTGGGAGAAAAGCAAAACCAATATCGTGGTGTTCCAAATAATCGCGTTTGATCAACGAAACTACGCCAATGTTTTCTTGATTTTCTTTCAATTGGACAACCCAATAGCTAACATTTGGATTCGCAATAATCTTTTGAATGTATGGCTTTGCTTCTTCCGCTGAATTGACGTAGCGATTCCCAATAAATTGGATCCAGCCTTCAGAATTGACCAATTCAAAAATAAAATGGTTGTCGTTGGTTGACAGTGCATTGAGGATTAAGCGCTCCGTGGTTAATAAAGTTTGGACGGCCATTTTGGAAATAATTTTTGGCTTTTAGGTAGTTCCTATTGTTTTTTGCCTTTCGTTAGCTCGTTAAAAATAAGACTGTATATTATCAATTGCTATTTGAATAAAATTAGGATTGGTGAATAATGTTTTTTTCTGTCGCCCCAATGCTCTAATTCATAGGCAATTGCATCTTTTGTCACAACTTTTTTTTCCTGCATAATAAAATCTATTGTTGAAAGTAGTTCAAGGCTAAAGTGGGAGTAAAAGCCTGTGAGAAATTTTTTAGTTTTTTCGTAAAAGTTTAGGAGGGTCAGGCGGCG
>JBBRGN010000028.1:0-25938 GCA_038240665.1 Chitinophagales bacterium
ACTGGGCAGGAGCACGCGGAAATATCCAGTGAGGCATTGCGAATTGGAGCGTTTGATTATTTTGTAAAAGGCTTAAAAGAATTCGAAAAAATAGAAGCGGCATTGCTGCGTATCGCCAATATACAAGTATTACTCCAACAAAAGTAACCTTAGAAACCTTCAAAAGAAGCGTATTAAAAGTACCCATATAGAAGGAACCTTTCTCCGGTATTCAGGAGAAAGGTTCCTTCTATATTTTAGTGCTAAGCCAGGCGGGTACTACAATTTAGCATCCTAAATTAATTCCCTAAACAGGCGAAATTAGAACCATCTCTTTTTTTCTGTTCCATATGTTTTAGGAAGATCATCTCTACTAAAAAAGTCAGCGATTTCTGTTAAAGATGTACCCGTTTAAAGTTGGTTTGGTACTAGATTCGGGAATTACCAGTTTCCAAGGGTTTCAATTTACTAAAAATTAAAAGCATTTATCGTTGACTTATAATATCTTAAGCATTAAATCAGAACCCCCGACCCCTGAAGGGGAGAACAAGGTGATGATACTTTGCGCGGTGCTCGTTTCTGACCAGGAGCACCGTAGTATGCTTAACGAATAAGTTCTTCCCTTCAGGGGTCGGGGGGTCTAAAGCAATTGTAAAATATTGAAAATCAATGATCTATTTTCAAATAATACACCATATCCCCTTCTTGCTGCCCTTAGGGTAGTTATCTTTGTAGAAAAAATGGCATAAATCAGGCAGCTGCCCCTAGGGCGGCTATCTAAAAGCGCGTAATAAGATAGCCGCCCCAAGGGTAGCCGCGAACACAATTGATTTTTTTCTATAGAGATACCTGCCTGCTGGGCAGAAGAGCATCTTCGGGAAGGATTATATTTTGCTTATGGTCATAAAAAAGCACGATTTTGAAATTTAGTAGGCTGATTTTCCCTTCATCAACTTGGATTCTGAGGGATCCACAACTTCTTGGTCTATTCAAATTTTAGGTTAATGTACTTTCTAGTGTGCAGTCACCCTGGTAGAAATGAGCAAAACTCTGTAAAGCCGCCAGGAGGGCAGCTATCTAAATCATTGTCATCAGATAACTTCCTTCCCGACAGCCATTATTGGCTTTGATTAATATTGCTACCAAGATGCCGCCCAAAGGCGGTGTTTTTCATAACACCTCTTACTTAACCCAATCGGTTATTATTTTGGTTTCATAGGTTGGTTGTAACTGGAGTGGAATTGGAAAAAAATTCCAAAAAATGGAATTTGGCATTTGATAAATATAATTAAGTTATTGATTTTTAATTATTTATAAACTTGGCACGGTCTTGCTTACTATAGCAATATAACGATGACACTTAAGGTTCTAAAAGGGTTTATCAAAATAGGGTTTAGGTAATTTAAGGGTAATTAAGAGGGGAATTTTTCATCGGATAGTAGGGTAGACAGCAAGTTTTAAGTGGCTGCTGCTACTCGAATCCGGTACGAGTACGCTGGTTTTTAATCAGCGTATCTTTTTTCCCTTACCCATCGAAAGGTATTTTGGCCTTAAACGTAACAGCGATTTTTTACAACTGTTTTAACCGATCAAAGTGGGTATCTGAGCCTTAAACTTAACAGCGTTTTTTTACAACTGTTCTAACCAATATTTTCCTATTGAATTAAGTGGTGAAATGGGACAACCATCTCAACTGCTTCTTTGGACTGCTCCAGAGAAGTCAATGGGGAATAATGTTTTGATTAAAAATTGGAGGATTAAAAGCAGTTTTCACCATCAATTTTTGTCATACCGAGGTACGCAGGTAAATTGCGTACCTCTTTTTTTTTGTTTATTTTCCATTTGTTGAAGAAATCATCCTTTTGGTTGAATGTTTTCGGATTGAGTTGCACCATCCAATACTTTTAAATGCGATTATTGATTACAACAACCTAAATGAATTTATCGACATGAAAAAGATCACATTTCAGCTTTCGTTATTGCTATGTTCCTTGTTTCTCTTGAATGGCTGCCAAAAGGAAAATGTTCAAACAGATGAAACGGTTACTACCGAAGACCTTCTAAGTGGCAATGATTACGGTCAAGCACAAAGCTTGCAAACCCAAACTTTTTTACTGGTATTGGGCGAGGCCAAAAAACAACCTTCCCTTAACGGCTTTTCTGATCTTCTGCAAGAAAAAAGCCTAAGCTGCCCAACCATCACCGTAACTCCATCTGGATCTACCTATCCCAAGACATTAATCATTGATTTTGGAACGGGCTGTACCACCAGCAGCGGTGTTTTCGCTTCGGGCACGATTACAGCTAGTGTTTCTGGTCTGATTGATAAGGCAGCGACACAGATCGTTATTACACTGACCAATTTTGTTTATAATGGTTATCAAGTCAATGGCACCTATAATGTCACAGTTGTTTCAGCCGGCGTCTATTCTGTCTCAGTGCAAAACGGCTCGGTTACCAAAGCTGGGAAAACAGTAACTTTTTCTGGTTCATTTAATGTGACCCAAGTAGCTGGACAAAGTACTACTACAAACATAAGCGATGACATTTATGACATCAGTGTCAATTTGACGGGTACTGATACTTCTGGAAAAGCCTTTACGGTTGTCTCCACCACGCCACTACGCAAAACAGGTACTTGTGAATGGATCATCAGCGGGATCGTTGAAATTAAAAAAGGGATTAGCCCCAAAGCAATTCTAGATTTTGGAACCGGCACCTGTGATAACCAAGCAACATTAAAAGTAGGTAAGGCAACAGGTATTATTACCTTGCCATAATCAGTTGTTTAAATCATAATACACGTTTTCAGCGCCGAAATTTTGGATTCGAGCACCTTTTTTGAAATCCAATGTTGCATTTAGCATCTGAAATTTTAAAGAAGATAATATCCGAAATTTTGGCGTTGACAATGGGAATTTAAAATGTCTTATTACTCAGATCTGAAAATCCAATTCAAAAGAAGCATTTTGGGTACTTTTAACGTTAGTAAAAAATACTTGTCTCGATTTTAAAATGAATACAAGTGAAAATAACCTAAGATGATCGTTTTTTTTGATTCTAATGAGGAAATAGAGGAACTGATTGAGGCCTTTCGTACGCGTACCTTACCCAAAAATGATTGGACGCATGAAGCACATCTCACCGTAGCCATTTGGTTTTTACGCAACCACAATTTGGATGAAGCAACCTGTCAATTGAAATCAAGTATTATTTCTTACAATTTGTCAGTAGGCGGGGTTAATGATGGAAGCCACGGTTATCATGAAACCTTGTCCATTTTTTGGATTGATGTTGTCCATTTTTTTGTTACTCAAAATGATGACCTGGAACTTATAGATGCGGTCAATCAGTTTTTGAACAATTCATTGGCCAATCGGCGACTTCCTTTTATGTTTTATCATAATGAAGAATTGCTTGCCTCGCCGGCGCGCGCACGTTATCTTTCTCCGAATAAAGAACCTATGACAGCTGCGGCATTGAAGCAACTGATGGATGAAATCTAGCCCAATGTATTCCCTTGACTCTAATCAGATTCCGGTCATTTATGTTATCATACCGGCTTACAATGAAGAAAAATCTATTGGCTTAGTAATCAATGCGCTACCCAAAGACTTGATTGCAAAAATAATCGTTACCAATAACGCTAGTACCGATGAGACTGCCACCGTTGCAAATCAACATGGCACCATTGTATTGGACGAAATGCGTAAAGGCTATGGTAGTGCTTGTTTGTGTGCCATCCACTACATCCGCAAATTACCGATTTTGGAACAGCCTGACGTGGTTGTTTTTTTGGATGCTGATTTTTCGGATTACCCTGAAGAGCTACCTAAACTGGTTCATCCCATTGTACAGGAAGGCTATGATCTAGTAATTGGGTCAAGAGTTAGTGGAGCAAAATTATCCAAAGGAGCCATGACGCCGCAACAGGTTTTTGGCAATTGGTTGGCTACAAAACTAATTTATCGCCTGTATGGTTATAGTTTCACGGATTTAGGTCCATTTAGAGCAATCCGTTGGCAGGCACTTTTGGATCTTGATATGCAGGATACGAACTTCGGTTGGACGGTAGAAATGCAGGTGAAAGCAGCTAAGAAAAAACTTCATTGTCTGGAAATTCCAGTTCAATACCGCCCCAGGATTGGGGTGTCAAAAATTTCTGGTACCGTTCGTGGAACTATTTTGGCCGGTTATAAAATCTTATGGACAATTTTTAAGTATCTTTAACGCCAGATCGAACTCTTTTTTCTGATTTTCAGTTAAAAAGACAATTGAATTTAAAAAAAGAACGTACCTTAGTGTCAATTTTACACCTAGTGTGGGTGTGAAAAAAAATAGTAAGGTTGCGATTTTAATTTTTTTCAAGGAAAGACTTGAAAATCAGCCTCTTGGGCAACAAGTCAAAGTTTTTAGAAACTTTGAAAAGCGATCAAGTGACTTTTGCCAAAAACGCCTTCTAAATAGATTGAGTTTTTGTAGGAATAAAACCAAGTAAAACACTTTAACCAACATGATATCTGCACTGGCTTTTTTCTTTTTTGGAGTTTACACTTTGTCCTTGTTCTACATTACGTCATATGCCTTGACGCAATTCATGCACTTGTACTATTATAAGCGACATGAGAGACGCCTTAAAAAAGCTGCATTCAAAGCTCAGTTTACGGTGGCAGTTGCTCAACCTGCCTTAGCTGTAGCATCAGTAGGCGGAAAAACTTCCAACAATATCAATCCTACCAACCAATTTGGCCAAGACCAATGGGGTAGCGAGGAAGAGTACGAGCAGGAATATCCCTTCGTCACGGTTCAGTTGCCTTTGTACAATGAAAAGTACGTGGTAGAACGACTGATCGACAACATGATCTTATTGGATTATCCAAAAGATCGTTTTGAAATCCATGTTTTGGATGACTCTACGGATGAAACCCAAGAACTGGTGCGCAATCGGGTAGAACATTACAAGGCACAAGGTTTTCAAATTGAACAGGTTCGTCGTAAAGTTCGCCAAGGATTCAAAGCTGGCGCGCTCAAAGACGGCAATAACGAAGCTAAAGGAGAATTTTTGGCAATTTTTGACGCCGACTTCTTGCCTCGTCCCGATTTCTTGAAAAAGACCATACCCCACTTTAAAGACCCTGCTGTAGGCGTAGTTCAAACCCGCTGGGAACACATCAATGAAGATTATTCTTTGATCACCCGTTTGCAGGCTTTGCAATTGAATGTTCACTTTACAGTTGAACAAGTTGGCCGCATGGAAGGCAATCACTTCTTACAATTCAATGGTACGGCAGGTATCTGGCGTAGAAAAACCATCGATGATGCAGGAGGATGGGAAGCCGATACCTTGACAGAAGATCTAGACTTGTCTATCCGCTCCCAGTTGAAAGGTTGGAAGATCAAATTTTTGGAAGGGGTTTCGGTACCTTCTGAATTGCCAGCTGAAATGAACAGCTTGAAATCTCAGCAATTCCGCTGGATGAAAGGTGGTGCTGAAACGGCTCGTAAAATGCTACCTATCGTTTGGAATTCCAATATGAATCTCGGTAAAAAAGTACAGACCACGCTGCATTTGTTGGCAAGTACCGTATTTGTCTTTGTCTTTATCACTGCAATTTCGAGCGTTCCGCTGTTGTTTACAGTTAATGAATTGACCCGCTATGGATTTAACAAGGATTTCTACACGGTCTTCTTTGTAGGTATCATGTCCATAACTGCAATTTATTACGTTGCCAATATACAATCTCAAGCTCGGAAAGACTCTGCTCCAGTGGCGATTTTTCGATTCTTGTGGCAATACCCACTTTTTTTGGCCCTGTCAATGGGGATGTCTTACCACAATACCATTGCCGTGATTGAAGGTTGGAGAGGCAAAAAATCTGCTTTTATTCGTACGCCAAAATTTAACATCAAATCGGGTAAAGACGGCTTTTCTGCCAATAAATATGTCAAGAAAAAGTTGAGCGTTCATACCATTGTAGAAGGTATACTTGCTTTGTACTTTCTTACAGCGGTGGTTTGGGCTGCTTATTGGGGCGAATCAATCTTCATCATCTACCATTGCTTCATGGCGATTGGTTTTGGTTCGATTTTTTACTACACCATCAGACATGCACGTCAATAGTCGGGATAGTAGTAGGTGGTGTTTTTGGCACTAAATATGAAAAAAAATATATTGCACTATAGCTCAATGGTGCTTTTGAGTGGCCTAATAATGGGTTTGGGATTTTTTACTTCCCAAACCCATTTTAGGCCACTTTGTATTTTATACTTGACCTATTTTGTTTTGTACTTGATCCTGTTGATAGCCGTACACGAATCGCGAGTGGTAAAAAATTATGTTGTCCTAGGTTTGTTGATGCGTTTTGTGTTGGTTTTCTCTTTCCCCAATTGGTCGGATGATGTGTACCGTTTTATTTGGGATGGTCGATTGATGATTCATGGGATTAATCCTTATGCTCATCTTCCCAATTATTATCATGGTTTGACTTCCATACCAAGTGGTTTAACTTCGATGCTGTACAGCAAATTGAATTCTCCCATCTACACTTCAATTTACCCTCCGGTCGCGCAAGCCGTTTTTTGGTTGGCCACTGCAATTGCTGGCAACAATTTATTTCGAGCAACTATAGTCATGAAGTTGTGTCTATTTGCTGCTGATTGCGGCAGTATGGTCTTGATTCAGCGCTTGTTAAAACGCTTAAACCTTCCTCCACAGCGTATTTTGATTTTTGCCTTAAATCCTTTACTTATCATGGAGGTAATGGGCAACTTACATTTTGAAGGATTAATGATTTTTTTCTTATTAATGGGTATTTCACTACTTTTTGATAATCGATTTTCATGGGCAGCAGCAGCTTGGGCAGCAGCCATCGGCGTTAAACTCTTGCCTTTAATTTTTATGCCCTTTTTTATTCGGGCAGTGGGTTGGCCACGCAAAAGTTTGGATTTTTTTGCCATCACTGCGGGGACTCTTTTTTTGCTTTTTGCCCCCTTTTTAGGAGCCGCATTTTGGGCTGGTTTTGGAAGCAGCTTAAACTTGTACTTTCAAAAATTTGAATTCAATGCCAGCATTTATTACGTATTGTGTGGGATAGGTAAAATACTTTCTACCTACAATTTAATTTTATTTTTAGGACCAGCTTTAGGTGTTGTCGTGTTGACTATAGTCATAAAATTGACTTCAAAAATGCCGGTCTTGGAACTAAAGGCCTTGTTTCTCCCAATGCTAGTAGCTTCGGCCGGTTACTTGTTTTTGTCTACCACTGTACATCCTTGGTATATTTCTGTTCCTTTGGTACTGAGTATCTTTACGCCATTTCGTTTTGTAGTTATTTGGTCGGGTTTGGCGGTTTTTTCATATTCCCATTACATTGATGGACTGTATGTTGAAAAATATGGCTGGATTGCCTCAGAATACCTACCCGTTTTCCTAGTTCTGTATTGGGAATGGAGAAGGTTTCAGATGAAAAAAATCGATTGGCCGATATTTGGGGAATAAGGAACAAGCCAATTCTGGTGCAAAAAAAAGACCACCCCTCAGCAAGGGTGGTCCTGGTACATTCATGAGAAACCACTATTGGAAAGGTAAAGAAATGGAAATTTTGAAATAGGATAGCCAGCAGCCTTTAATTTGCTAGCGTACTTTTGGGAAAAAAAAGGCGTTTCAGTTGCCAATCATCCTGCAGAATGCCTCAACTTCTAGAGTAAATCCAAGCGTTGTAACCGAAATTGTTCGATGATTTTGATCAACTTTTCGGCGTATTGATCATCCCCAGCTGCATAGCCCATTTTTTCCAGCGACTGCGCCCACTTTTTATAATTGTTGCCATATTGGAGCAATTCGCCGTGCTCCTGACTCAGGTAAAGGCTGTGGGCACGCCAGCTTTCCCAGGCGTTATCATGGATCACACCTTTAAAAGGCCGTCCAAAATGGTTGTTTTCCCCTAAGGCCGCTGCATTTGTACCCGCACCACTTTCTAATAGAGCTTGAGCCATTTTGATGCTTGCGGGAATACCATATTTTTGCATCTCCAATACCGCAATCCGTTTAAATCGAGTAATGTATTCCTCGATTTGGCTGCGAGTTGCGCTTGTTATTGCCGTTTTTGTTGATTCAGAAGGCAGGGATACCGATTTTACCAGGCTAAACTCTTGGATGGCTTGCTCATTTTTAGACGACGTCAAAAAAGATGGCAAACCCAAATTGATGTTGAAATGTAGATCCTTTTTGAATACCAAAAACGATGCAATACCTAGAATGCCCAACTTGATCCAGGGTAGCCGTTGTCGATTGAATAGGGTTTGGTAAACAGAAAAGCTGATGTATTTGATGACCACATACAATTTTCCGACCCCTAACCAAATTTGTTGCAGCAGAACCAGCAACTCAAATTCAACAGGTACATTCACTTCACGACGAGGTAAGCGACCAGGCTCGGCGTTTTTTTGAGTACGCCCAGATTGATCTTGTGTAGCTTGGTTAAAATATTTTGGTTGATTAACGCCCATGATCAAGATGATTTAGCAAGTTTTTGTATCTTAGTACTTTCAAAAAGATTGGTATTTGTTTTATCCCATTCTTGATGAAACAAAAATAAAACAAATTTTTTTAAAAACAAATTTTTCAACAAAATAAAACACAAAAAATGTTAAAATTTATTGAAAGTGTTGTTAATCAAAGATTTAAATTGGTTTTTGAAACTTTGGAAAAACAAAATTTCATCAAAGGTAAATCTGATTTAGCCAAAAAACTGGGTACTTACAATCATGTGGTGAACAGTATCCTGAAAGGGCAACGCAACATTACCCTTGATCAGCTTAACAAATTGTTTGAAACGTATGGTGTTAATGCCAATTTCCTTTTTGGCTTGTCTACTGATATGTTTCTGCATCAGCAAGAGCTAATCCCTACACGCTTTATGGCGGAAAAAGAATTTCGGGGGCATCGAGACAACATTTTATTGGTACCATCAAAAGCCTTGGCGGGCTATGCTACTGAGTTACAGGATAAGACGTACATGGAGTCTTTACAAGGATTTTCAATACCAGGCTTAGAAGGAACTTTACTGGCATTTGAAATTAGTGGCGATAGCATGCTTCCGACCATTACCAACGGGGATCTTGTTATTTGTGCTCCCCTCGAACGTGGGGAACCTTTACGCGATAACCAGGTCTACATCGTCGTTACTGATGTGGTGGTTGCCAAACGCATCCAGCAAATTAAAGACAATCAGACGGTTCAAGCGTTGAGGCTTATTTCTGATAATAGCTTAGTATTCAAGCCTTATGATGTGGAATTAGAGGATGTTCGACAAATCCTACAAGTGAAATGTCGATTGACGACCCATGCCATCAATTAACAGGTTTGGTGGGGAACGTTTCTAAACAGCATTCATTTTAAATTTCTTCCCTAGCTTTATACAACATTCCCTTTGATCAATGGTTTTTTAAAGAAACATTCATGAATCGTCTTCAATATGAATCCAGCCCCTACCTATTACAGCATGCTCATAACCCTGTAGATTGGTATGCCTGGAAACCAGAAGCCTTTGCGCGCGCTAAAGCCGAAAATAAACCGATTATTTTAAGCATTGGCTATTCAACCTGCCATTGGTGTCATGTGATGGAGCGCGAATCTTTTGAGGATCAAAAAGTAGCTGATTTCATGAATCAGCATTTCATCAACATAAAAGTTGATCGCGAGGAACGTCCGGATGTGGATCATATTTACATGGAGGCTTGCCAAATCTTTTCTGGTTCTGGTGGCTGGCCACTTAATTGTTTTCTTACACCTGATGGTCGTCCGTTTTACATCGGTACTTATTTTCCGCCACAGCCAGCCCATAACCGTCCTGCTTGGCCGCAAGTTTTGGCGGGTATGGCCGATGCTTATGCCAATAAAAACGACATTGTTGAGCGCCAAGCTGATCAACTTGTTGATTCCATTAAGCAATCCAATCAATACGTCTTTAATCAAGGGTTACGTGATTTGACAACAGAACAAGTATTCACGCCCGTTTTGTTGAACAACATTTTTTTTAGCCTTAAGAAAAACTTTGACACTACTTATGGTGGCTTTGGCGGGGCGCCTAAGTTTCCGGGGAGCATGGCGCTCCATTTTATGCTGGAATACCACTACCATTTTAAAAATACCGAAGCATTAGAACACGTGATTTTTTCGCTACAAAAAATGATTGGCGGCGGTATTTATGATCAGTTAGGCGGCGGTTTTGCCCGTTATGCTACCGATAGAGCCTGGCTGATTCCTCATTTCGAAAAAATGCTTTACGACAATGCGCTACTGGCGGGCTTGTTGGCTGACACCTATAAAGTAACACGCATTCCAATGTTTAAACAGGCACTGGAAGAAACCTTGGCTTTTATTGAACGAGAGATGACAAGTCTTGAAGGCGGGTTTTATGCTGCTCTTGATGCCGATTCAGAAGGCATTGAAGGAAAGTTTTATGTCTGGACCCAGTCAGAAATAATGGAAGTACTGCAAGATGAAGAAGCTACCGTTATTTTTTGCGGATTTTATGATGTCACAGCGGAGGGCAATTGGGAAGAGGTCAATATTTTATGGCAACCCCATTCTTTGGCCGAATATGCCATTGAATTAGGTCAAGATCCAGAGGTTCTTGCTGTACGGTTGGCAGAAAGTCGACAAAAGCTATTTAAGCATCGAGCCAAAAGAATCCGCCCAGGCTTAGACGATAAAATCTTACTCGGGTGGAATGCTTTGATGTGTTCTGCTTTTGCAAAGGCATTTTCAGCTCTTGGGAAAGAAGAATACCGCTCAGCTGCCCAACGTAATTTGCATTTCTTATTGGAAAAATTTCAGCAGCCAGATACGCTTTCTTTCTTCCACACCTACAAACTGACAACTACAAGTGCACCGGCCCAGTACGAAGCCTATCTTGATGATTACGCTTATTTGATCGAAGCTTTGTTGGATGTAGGGGAAATCAGCGCCGGTACCCAGTTTTTAAGTAAGGCAGCCGACCTAGCTGATTATACTTTACAACATTTTCTTGATGCTGATCGCAAATTATTCTATTTTACCAACGATAATCAGCAGGACGTGCTGTTAAGAACGGTGGAAGTATACGACAACGCCACACCTTCTGGCAACTCTACTATGACCCGCAATTTGTTGAGACTGGGTGTCCTTTTTGACCGTCCTCAATATACTCAAGTTGCGGTAGCTTTGTTGGAACAGATGGCAGCGGGCGTGGAGAAGTTTTCATCTTCTTTTGCTCGATGGGCGAGCGTACTGACTCAAGCAGTTTACCCTGGACCTGAAATTGCCGTCGTAGGGCCAAAACACCAGCTCATTAAAGACGAGTTGAATGCTTTGTACTTACCATTTAAAACGGTGATGTCAGCAGCTACTGAGGATAATACATTTCCTCTTTTGGCTGGAAAAAATGACTTCAACGGCGAAACTCAAATCTACGTCTGTAAAAATTATGCTTGCCAATTGCCGGTTGCGTCAATTGAATCAGCAATAGAAATGTTTTAAAATAAAACTTTTATGTTCAAAAAACCCTGTCTTTTTTTTGGGTTGTTTTTGTTACTAGCTGTTCCGATGCTTGCTCAGCAACCTGCCCAATATAGCATGTACATGTTGAATACCTTCAATTGGAACCCAGCTGCCGCCGGAACGGACAATGCTTTGGACGTCACTGTTGGGTATCGGCAACAATGGGCAGGATTACCTGGAGCGCCTACATCACAGTACTTTTTAGCGCAGATGCCCCTAGCGATTGTACGCTCAGGGATCGGTTTGAAATTGGAAAATGATGGAATAGGTGCTCAAGGGAATACCGCTTTTGCTTTGGCTTATAATTACCAAATGCCGATTAACAATAGCATTCTGGCAGTTGGTTTGGCAGCGGGTATGTCGCAATACCGATTGGATGGTAGCGTCATTCGCACACCAGGCGGCGTTTACAGCGGCGGACTTATCAACCACGAAGACAATCTTTTATCTTCCAATTCTGAGACGGGGATTGCACCAGCCTTGGAAGGCGGCGTCTATTTTAAAAACCCAAAATTCAATGCCGGACTAGGCATTCGCAACATCAACAGTCCAACCATCACGCTCAATCAGTTACAGTATCAACTAAAAAGAGCCTATTTTTTCACTGCCGAAGGCAATTTTCAGCTCAACAACAAGTTTAGTGTTCATCCTTCTATTTTTGTCCGTACCGATGCGGTTCAATTGCAAGTTGATGCCGGGGTTATTATGCGGTATAACGACAATATATTCCTAGGGGGCACGTTAAGAGGTTATAATTCTAGCAGCCTGGATGCAGTCGCAATTATTGGAGGATTTAAACTAAATCAAAAGTTTACCATCGCCTATGCTTACGACCTGACCTTATCCAGTTTGCAAAGAGTCAGTAACGGATCACACGAGATCGTGTTGCGCTATCGTATTAAGGAGGGTTTTGGGAGTATTCGCCCACCTAAGATTATTTACAACCCTCGCTTTTTGTAAGCCAAACTTTTTTCTAGAGTTAATAATAAGCCTACCCGGCTTAGCGTTTAACTCAGGTCAATTCAAAGAAATTGATTTTATATTATTATTAAACGGTCTATATTTAGGTGGTTTTTTTGAAAGGCTGTTTGAATAACTGATTCTCAATTACAACTGAACATAGAATTTATGCCAATGGGGCGAAAAAACAGACCGTATAAAAACTACGTGCGTTTTTTTGCAATAAAATTGACGCAAATTCTAGACATTTGTAGCTTGAATTAGTAACACAAACAGACGCTTGAAAAAGTCATCAAGTCTGAAGGAAAACTCGTGTATTAACATGAAGAATGTACTCAAGCTTTCACTAGTGCTACTAGTGTTTGTGGTTGTCTCTTGCGGTAAGCAAGAATCCGGTGAGCTAGTCGGCGTACTCGACAGGCCAGTATGGAAAGGGATTAATCCCCTTGGTATGGTATATGTTCCTTCTGGAACATTACTTGTAGGTCCCAGTGACCAGGACGTTAGCAATACTTTTGTCCAACGTCCTAAAAACATCTCCATTCAAGGTTTCTTTATGGATGATACGGAGATCACCAACAATGAATACCGCCAGTTTGTAAACTGGGTTCGGGATTCGTTGGCGCACCAAATCCTCGGTAATTTTATCGATGATTCCGAGCGCATCGATTGGGATGCCGACATTGATTGGGAATCGGAAGAACTGCAAGACCTTTATTATCAAGGCGATGACCAATTTGCTGGGAAAAAGGAATTCGATACCCGAAAGATGCAGTATACCTATACTTGGTATGACTGGAAAAAAGCAGCCAACGACCGTGGTCGTACGCCGCGTACCGAATTCATCAAAAAGAAAACGGTAAATGTTTATCCAGATACCTTGGTTTGGGTTCGTGACTTCGCTTATTCTTACAATGAGCCTTATGCACGAAACTACTTCTGGCACCCTGCTTTCGACGACTATCCTGTGGTAGGTATCGATTGGCAAACTGCCAATGCTTTTTGCTACTGGCGGACAGCCATGTGGAACAAATACCAAAATAAAAAAGACGGTACGAATACTGAAAACTACCGTCTCCCATCCGAACATGAGTGGGAATACGCTGCTCGCGGAGGGCATGATCGCGCTCCATTCCCGTGGGGTGGGCCGTACATCCGCAATGCTAAGGGATGTTTGTTGGCCAACTTTAAACCTGGTCGTGGCAACTACCCTGAAGATGGCGGTCTGTACACTGTAAAAGCTGATGCTTACTTCCCTAACGATTACGGCTTGTACAATATGTCCGGCAACGTAGCAGAATGGACGCTTACTGCTTTTTATGAAAATGCTTATTCATTCACCCACGACCTTAACCCCGATATCCGCTATGATGCAGAGGATAACGATGCTCCGGAAAACAAGCGCAAGGTTATCCGTGGGGGATCTTGGAAAGATATTCACTTCTTCTTGCAAAACGGTACCCGCAGCTGGGAGTATCAAGATACAACCAAATCCTATATCGGTTTCCGTTGCGCATTGACTTTCTTAGGCCGTTCCATCAACGATTTCTAATTGGAATAACTTAGAATTTACCTAAACAAGGATATTGTGGACTTCGATCCGCAATATCCTTGTTTGTTTAAAAATTATTATTGAATCATTCCTTTTACACCGGGTATGATGGAAAGTTGGAACTGAAAAAACCTTTGCAATTTTGTGTGCTAATTGGAGCCAAGTAGCCGGTTTTTGCCTGACAAAACCTTCCGCAAAACAATTCTTGCAGTTTTTTAACTTTTCTTCCCACCTAGTGTAACCTTTTTTCAAACCAGCATTAATAGTGCTGTGGGTTTAGCTCCCACCGCACTACCTGAACAAAACTTTCATCATTAACCTTTTAAAGTTAAACTAATGAGCTTCCTAAAAACAAGTGGCTTTAAGTACTTGAAGAACCTAATTATCGGTGTTGGCGCCTCTGTCGTATTGTTGGGCGCATTGTTTAAAATTATGTCTTGGCCTCTTGCCGATGAAATGCTGATCGCGGGAATGATCACGGAAGCAATTCTGTTCTTCTTCCTCGGCGTTATTGGTCCAGATAAGGACTACTACTGGGAAAAATTGTATCCAGGTTTGGATAGCTATAATGCCCCCATTCAACCATTGACTTTAGGCGCTACTGGACCAGCCAGCAGCTTGCCTCAATTACCAGGTTTGAATGGCGAAGTCGTTGAACAACAATTGGGCGGCATGTTGAGCGAATTGCAAGTAATGTCAAAAAGTTTGTCTTCTTTGAAATCTTTGCAAGAAGTAGATTTCTCAGGTACTAAGGATCAATTGCGTACCATGGGTAACTTCTACACCAAGCTAAACGAAGCAATGGCTGACTTGACCGACTCTGCTGAAGAAACCAAGCAAGTTAAAGATCAGTTGGGTGAACTCAACAAAAACATTGGCAAACTGAATTCTACCTATTCTACCCTTAACGGCGTATATGGTACTGTAATCTCAGCTATGGCTAACGTTCGCCAAGGTTAATCCACTTTGGTTTTGCAAACTATTTGCTCACTGAAAAAGTAAAAAAATATGTCAATTCCAAAGGAGCCCCGGCAGCTGATGATCAACATCATGTACTTGGTACTGACGGCGATGTTGGCCCTCAACGTCTCTGCCAAGATCATAAATGCCTTTTTTGTTATCGATAAGGGGATCAAAAACAGCAATAGTGTTTTAGGTAAATCATCAGAAACGTTGATGGAACAATTGAAAAAAAATGTTGATCAAGATAAAGCTCGTTACGGCAAAATCGAATCAACAGCCAAAGAGGTGCAACGCATTTCTAAGGAATTCAATGAATTCGTAGAAGGTCTTCGTAAAAAAATGGTGGATGAAACCGGCGGTAATTTTCCCGAAAATGATTCCCACCATCCTGGCTATCCGAAAGGTTATAAAAATAAGGATGTAACCACGCGTTTTTTGGTTAACCAGGGCAACGGAAAGAGGCTCGAAGAAAAGATCAACGGCACGCGCGAGCAAATCCTTGAACTTGTAGGTCGCTTGAAAGGTACTCCGGGTACTCAAATTAATGCCAATACCCTCACAACAGAGTTGGAACCAGCCATTACTTTGCGGGTATCGGACAAAGATTGGAGCAAAGAAGGCGGCGTAAAGGATTGGGCGACCTATACCTTTAAGCAAATGCCTTTGGCAGCGGTATTCCCTCTTTTGACCAAGATCCAGAACGATATGAAAAGTTCAGAGGCTGCTACTTTGAACTACTTGTCTGGCCAAATTGGTGCTACCGCTTTTAAAGTAGACAACTTTATTCCGATTTCTTCCGCTAAGAAAAGCTACGTCATTACTGGCGAGCCTTATGAAGCAGAAATTTCGGTAGGTGCTACATCTAAATCGGTATCTGAAAATATGTCAATCACTGTTGACGGATCAGCCTTAAGGGTAGTGGACGGGGTAGCAAAGTATACCAGAACAGCTAATTCAACTGGTGTACAGACTTACAACGTTGTAGCTACACTTTTGAACCCATCTACTGGCGAACGTCAATCTTTCACCAAGAAATTTGAATACGAAGTTGGTCGTCGTTCAGTTGCCGTTTCAGCGGATAAGATGAACGTGTTCTACATGGGCGTACAAAACCCAGTATCCGTGGTAGCTGCAGGTGTGTCTAGCAACGAACTGCGGGTGAGCGGAAGCGGCGTAAGCCTTTCCGGTTCAGGTGGCAAGTACATCGTAACTGCTTCTGTTCCAGGTAGAGCAACGATTACGGTATCTGCGGGAAGTTTGCGACAGTCGTTTGAATTCCGGGTAAAACCTATTCCCGATCCAGTTGCTAAAATTGGAACCTCTACTGGAGGACCTATGGGTAACGGTGAATTGCGCGCCAATGGCGGTGTACTTGCGGTATTGGAAGGCTTTGACTTTGAAGCGCGGTGTGAAATCGCCGGTTTCAACATGGTTTATGTGGCAAAACGCCAAGACCCTCAGGAAATAACCAACCCAGGCCCGCGTTTTAACGGCGCAGCTGCTAGTGCAGTTGCCCTAGCAAAACCGGGGGATCAGTACCAATTCACGAACATTCGTGCTAAATGTCCTGGTGATGGAGGCTCAACTAGAAAAATTAACTCAATTGCCATTACGATTCGCTAATTTTTTTAGCATCTATTGTACTAGTGTACCAGGTAAATCCGTTTACCTGGTACATTTTTGTTCAAAAAAATATTTCCAATGAAAATTGCCGCCAGAGTTGTTGGTCTTTTAGTTGTCCTTTGCAGTTTTGCTGGTTCCGTGGCTGCGCAGGTTCCAAGTGAAATCATGACGGAATCAGGTTCTCCCGCGCCCAAACCTCCACTCGACGACATTGTTGAGAATACCATTACCTTGAAAAAAAGGGTATTGCCTTACGATCAACCTCGTGAAGCAGATATCTTTTGGAAAAAACGCATTTGGCGCTTGATTGATGTACGGGAAAAAATGAACCAACCATTCGTTTATCCTAAACGTCCGTTCTTGAAAATCTTGTTGGACGCTACCAACAGTGCAGAACACCCTTTGCGCATTTTCAAAGATGAAGAGTTCAAAATACCTATGGACACTTCAGAGGTGAATCAACTCCTGTTCCGTATTGATACCATTACGGTTACCGACCCTGAGACTTACGAAATCAAAAAAGAAATCGTGAAGAATACGGTCGATCTTACTGAAGACATTCAGCGTTTTCGGGTTAAAGAAATTTGGTTCTTTGACAAAGAAACGTCGACTATGCAGGTACGTATCCTTGGTATTGCTCCTGTTCGTCCCATCAAAGGGGTTAACGACGCCATTATCGGTGAAAACGCAATGTTCTGGATTTACTATCCTGAAGCACGGGAAGCGTTGGCTCGGGAACAGGTTTTCAACGACCTCAACGATGCCAACCCAATGACTTGGGAAGATATTTTTGAAATGCGCTTTTTTGCCAGCTATATCTACAAAGAGTCAAACGTGAAGGATTTCCGCTTGCAGGATGAATATGCAGGGCGTGATTTGTTGCTCGAAGCCGACAAAGTTAAACAGCAAATTTTCAACTTCGAACACGATCTTTGGACGTACTAAGCTGTATTGCTTTTATAGAGGCACAAGAGTCATTCTGGAAACAACCAGAATGACTCTTGTCATTTCAAGCTACATCATGAATTCCCAAGCGCTGGTATATTCTCCATGTTTTTCGCAGTACTCCAGAAAGGCGTTGTAAAATGGTGTACTGCCAATCGTTGCGCTATCTCCAACCACCACCAATTGTTTGCGCGCTCGGGTCAATGCCACGTTCATCCGGCGGTAATCGGATAGAAAACCGATCTCGCTGTTGTTGTTGGAGCGAACCAAAGAAATGTAAACCAAATCTTTTTCTTGTCCTTGAAATCCATCGATGGTCTTCACCGTTAAGGGTAAATCATGGAGCAAAGCATCTTCGCGGATGTGTTCTTCCATATAAAGCACTTGCTCGCGATACGGCGAAATGATGGCAATAGAAGGCAATTCTTGTTCAATAAAAGCTTCCTTTACCTGGTAAAGGTGCTCGCAAATGATGCGAAACTCATCAGGGTTGAAGCGACTTTGATAAGCAGGATTGGTTTTTTCTTCAAAACCACAACCAGCAGTATCTATAAAAATAAGGGGTGAATTTTTAGGAATGGACAAACGGTGGTCTTTTACACTCGGCGCCGCTTTTAATTCATTTTGATAAAAAATAGTATTGGAAAAGCCCATGATCACTTCGTTCATCCGATACTGCGTATTCAGTAATGAAACCTCGGGAATGCGTTGGAGGCATTTTTCAATCAAAGTGATGTTGAGTCCACGTCTTTTTGCTTCCAATGACTTAACCGTGGGGGGTAACTGAAAAGGATCTCCTGTTAATACCACCTTTGAGGCCTTAAGAATCGGGATCCAGGTTGCGGGTTCCAAAGCCTGTGCGGCTTCATCAACCACCACGGTGCGGAATTTTCTTTTTTCCAAAACCGAACTTGCTGCCCCAACCAGGGTACAGGTAATAACCTGAGCGCCATCAAGCAATTGATCAATAAGTCGATCTTCCAATTGATTGGCCCAGGCGCTGAGTTCGCGCGCTTCTTCGTTGAGGCGGTGTCTTTCGGCATAAGCTTCCGCTCCCCTTTTTCCTCTTAAACGCTGCCATTGACGGCGACATTCGGCAGCTTGTATTTTTACGCGTTTGATGTTTTTACTTTCAGGATGATTGGCTACTTGCATTTCAAGGCTGTGCCGTACAATGTTTTCATCTACCCGCGAAATATTGCCAATCCGAACCACTTGGAGCCCTAGATCTGCCAGGCGCTCGGTGAGCAAATCGGCAGCGGTGTTGCTGGGAGCAGTTACGAGGACGGTGGATTCGGTCTCGCACAACATCGCGATGGCTTGAACCAGGGTGGTCGTTTTTCCAGTTCCTGGAGGCCCGTGAACAATAGCTACATCCTGGGCAGCTAAAATCTGATTCACCGCATGATTCTGGGAGGGATTGAGTTGAGGGATGACTACTGGATTCGTAATATCAAGAAATGTGGCCGGTTTTTTGCCCAGAATAATGGAGCGTAATTCAGCCAAACGGCCTTTGTGCGTCTGCATGACTTTGTTTAACGCCTTTTCCATTTCTAGGTAGGTACGCTCATCAAACAGCAGATCCACAGCCAATTGACCCGCGTTCAACCAATCGGGGAGATCTCTGGTATTTAACGTAATCCGCATTTTGTCTTTATCAACAAAATAGATGATGCCACTGCGATCAGGATTGTGAACATGTGCTTGTTGGGTAAATAACCGTACCATTTTCCCTGAGCGAAACTGGTGTTCCTTTCCTTTTTGTTGGGTACGTTCTACGACAACAAACGCGCGTTCGCCAATGGTGTAGCCCGATTGTATGACGTTGAGGGGATACCAAGCCATTCCTTTTCCACGACGTTGGTCAATGGGAAGGCTTTCCATGATGCGGCGGTACTGTTCAAAATCTTCCTTTTTCTCAATTTTTAACAACTCGGCCAACTCTTCTAATTCACGTAGGTCTGAATCCATTATTTTTATCTACAGATTGAAGGATTGTTATTTTACCATTGGAAATGGCGCGACGTAAGAAAGATTGGCTCATTTTTTTTTGAGCCCAATCACTACCATACTACCAACTCTTTTAAAAAGAAAAGGTTTTAGAATGGTATTTTGGGCAATGAAATTACCACATTCTTGGAATAGAAATTCATATTCTGATTTATTTGGTACAAAAAACTGCAAACCTTTTGTTTAGTCTTGCCCACTACAAACTAAACCGCCACTTCGGGTTGAATTTTTTTTTAAAAAACCCCTTTCCATTTCAGTCTTTCCTGCCTTAAAGTTGTTACTTGACGTATGAGTACGCAAAAAGATAAAGTCAAAATCAAAGATCAGGTTTCAGCGCTGAAAAACCTTCCAAGTTTTTTTCGCTTAATTTGGGAAACAAGCCATTGGCTGACCATAGCCAACGTAGGACTTCGCTTGCTTAAAGCGGGTATTCCTTCGTTAACCCTTTATGTAGGTAAGTTGATTGTGGATGAGATCATTCGTTTAATTGCCGCTCCAGAAAAGGATTTTACCACCCTATGGCAGCTTTTAGCCTTCGAATTTGGTTTCACAATTCTGTCCGATTTACTGAATCGCGGCATTACGCTTGCCGATAGCTTGTTGGGAGATTTGTTCTCCAACCGTACTTCCGTAGACATCATGCGCCATGCTGCTTCTTTGGATCTCTACCAGTTCGAACGCCCCGATTTTTATGATAAATTGGAGCGGGCGCGTCGACAAACCAATAGCCGCACGGTACTCATGTCGCAAGTACTTACTCAAGTACAGGACATCATCACCATCTTGTTTTTAGGCGCAGGCCTAGTGGTCTTCAATCCATGGTTGATACTTATTCTGATCATTGCGGTGATTCCTTCCTTTTTGGGGGAAAATTATTTCAACCAGCGCAGTTATTCTTTGACTCAAAGTTGGACGCCGGAGCGCCGCGAACTAGACTACCTTCGCTACATTGGCGCTAGCGATGAGACCGCTAAAGAGGTGAAAATTTTCAATCTCTCTGGTTTTTTGATTGCTCGTTTTTCAGAGTTATCGCATCGATACTACCTCGCTAATCGCAAAATAGCTTTGGAAAGAGCAGGTTGGGGGGCTTTATTGTCTACCCTGGGCGTGCTGTCTTACTATGGCGCCTATGTCATTATCGCCTTGCAGACCATAGCCGGCGCCATAACCATTGGTTCCCTGACCTTTTTGACGGGTTCGTTTAGCCGGATGCATGGGATGTTGGAAGGCGTGATGAGCCGTTTTTCCAAAATTTCGGAAAGTGCACTTTACTTAAAGGATCTATTCGATTTTTACGATATCCGTCCAGATATCGTCTCTCCACCCAATAGCATACCGTTTCCAACCCATTTGCAGGAAGGATTTCGATTTGAAGGCGTTGGGTTTCAATACCCTGGCGGTGAACGCTGGGCGATTAGAAATTTGACATTTACCCTTCATGCCGGTGAAAAACTGGCCTTAGTAGGCGAAAATGGCGCGGGAAAAACAACCTTGGTTAAGCTTCTGGCGCGCTTATATGAACCTTCAGAAGGGCGTATTCTTATTGATGGCGTGGACATTAAGGAATATAACCTCAACAGTTTGCGCCTCAACATTGGCATTATTTTTCAAGACTATATCCGTTTTCAGTTGACCGCTTCTGAGAACATTGCGGTGGGAAACATCGATGAAGTTGCCTTCATGGAACGCATTGAAAGCTCTGCTGAAAAAAGTTTGGCCGACACGGTTATTGAAGGTTTACCGCAAGGCTATGAGCAAATGTTGGGGCGTAGATTTGACAAAGGCGTAGATTTATCGGGCGGACAATGGCAAAAAATCGCCCTTGCCCGGGCCTACATGCGCGATGCGCAGTTGTTGATTTTGGATGAACCTACATCAGCCTTGGATGCCCGGGCAGAACACGAAGTATTTCAGCGTTTTGCAGAATTGATTGCCGGGAAATGTGCGGTACTCATCTCTCATCGGTTTTCCACGGTACGTATGGCCGATCGCATTTTAGTCTTAGAAAACGGGGAGATGATAGAAATTGGAAGCCACGAAGAGTTGTTGGCAAAACGCGGCAAGTATGCGGAACTGTTTGAATTACAGGCGCAAGGGTACAAGTAATAAGCAGTTAAGGAAAGAGTCCATGGCAATTATCGACTCCTTCCTTATCGACTTACTTTTTTATACGGGCACAGTAGCTTGGTAGATCACTCCTTTTTTTGAGCAACTAAGCGAGTAGTCGGTACCGGCAGGAATAAAAAAGGCATCTCCACTTTTTGCGGAGTATGCTTCCACCTCAAACTGGCCATCCATTACAATCAAAATAGCAGCGGCGGAAGTATTGGTTTCCGAGTGCTTTTCTTGGTTGTTCAAGTCGATGATGCGCAGTTCAAAATCCGGAGAAGGGGTATGAAACACTGACTCCGTGTCACTTAGCGCTTGCCTGGTCAAGATATTGGGCACAATAGGGGTGAAATCCAAATGAGCCACTAAAACCGCAGGATCAACATATTTATCAGTCAATCCACCGCGAAAAACCGTATCTGAATTGGCCATTAATTCCACATTGACGCCTTCTAGATAAGCGTGTAAAAGTCCTGCCCCTTGATAGACGCCCTCGCCTGGTTGAAGGTATACAATGTTCATGATGAAAATGGAGAACACGCCTCGATCATAGCCGCCATTGGGCAAACGGAAATCACGTAAAGCTTTGGCCGCCCAGTATTCGGGGGTGATTTTTTCAATGGCATTGGATTCCAATTCCGGGATCAGTCGATTGGCCAAAGGCGCAAGCAATGCATCGACTTCTGATTGAGGCATCGTCATCAATCCTTCATAAAAAGGCTTCAGGCCCTGTGCTTTAAAAGCTGTTTGTAAACTTTGGAATTCAGGGACTTGGGTTAGGTTTTTAATAATGGCTTCAGGAAAAAGAAAACCATGTAGCAAATAAAAATCGGTCAGCGCGACCATCATTTCAGGCTTGTGGTTGTCATCTTTGAAATTCCGGTTGTAAGCATCGATGGGTATACCCGCAGCATTTTCAGCAGCAAAACCGATTTCTGCCTCCGCCTTATTGGGATGCGCCTGGATGGATAACATTTTTTCAACATCCAATATTTTTAGCAAAAAAGGGAGTTGATTGTTGAATCGTTCTGCGGTGGGTTCTCCTAAGTATTCCGGTGGGTTATCGGCAATTACCAGATCCAAATTGCGTTCCTGACCGTCGTCGAAAACTACTTTGGCCACACCTCGATTGTGCGTTCCCATCCAGTATTCGGCATAAGGTTCTGCGTTGGCATTGCGAATGTCCAGGAGGGTAGGAATAAAAGATGTACCACCCCAGGCATAGTGCTGCACTGCGCCTTTGAGTCGGTAAATGGTTTGGAGCTTGTTCATACAAACGTTCTATTTGGGTTCAATGAGATAGTAAACTGCAGTGGAAAGGAAATCCCGTGCGAAAGGTATTACGCTAATTGCGCCCGCTTGGATGCGTGGTTTGAGGCCAAATTTGAAAAAATATATCGGATTAAGGAGGAAAATGCGACGCAGAACGACGCTATACCCCTTAGTTTTTAGAATACGTTCAAAACGCTCGATGGAAATACCGGTATCTTTTATTTCCAATAGTTCCTGAACCCGATCAGCCGGTTCGCCGCCCATTTGAAGCAACCAGCGGTAAATTGGTTTAGGCAAAATATGGTAATAGGGGAGGCGGGAAAGCCATTTGTTTTTACAAATTTGCTGGTGACCGCCAAAAGGCATGTACCAAGGGGGAAAAGCAAAAAACACCTTACCTCCAGGAGCCAAGAAAGCCTTTAAAAAACCCATGAACCGTTCTTGATCCGGGATGTGTTCAATAACGTCTTTCAGAATGATAAGATCAAACTTGAAAGACAATTCGCTGTTCGGGTCAATGTCATAAATATTGCGGGTTACAAACTGGATTTGCCCTTTGGCCAAGGCTTCCGCATGGAATACTTTGGCAAGCTCCACCCGATGTGCTTGTAATTCTATCCCAACACAAGTATGTCCAGCTTCCAAAAATGCTTTTAGTACGCCGGCTTCGCCACAACCAATTTCTAGCACTTTGGCCTGCTGAGGCAAGCTGCTTTTTTCCAAAATAAACGGGAGAAGGAAGTCTCGACCAGTGCGGTATTGATAATCGAAGTAGGTCTCTTTGTCTTGATGAAACTCAAACATTGCAATAGTTTTGCGGGATTTTCCTGCAATTTAGCGAAAAGGCAAAGGCAAAAAAGGGCGTGTCCGCTTTTTTTTCAAAAAACTAGGAGAAAGAAAGCTTTTGACTTAATTTTGCCCTTCATTGTGATGCCTAATCCTTTAATTTTAACACCTCCAATCGCACATCAACCACCACAAAACAATTTACCTTGGCTAGAATAATGGCGATCGATTATGGCGCAAAGCGAACCGGCGTCGCAGTATCGGATCCTTTACAAATCATTGCCAATGGTTTGGACACGGTTTCCACGGGCGAGCTCATGGATTTTTTAAAAAAATACTTGGCAGAGGAAGATGTTGAAAAAATGGTAGTCGGGGATCCGCTGCAATTGGATGGTAGCCCAGCGCACATCGCTCATTTGGTAGTAGGTTTTGTTCGACAAGTGCAAAAGGAGTATCCCCACATTGAAGTGATCATGCAGGACGAGCGCTATACCTCCCAAGACGCCAAGAAGATCATCTTTCAAAGCGGGGTAGGGCGCAAAAAACGGCGTGACAAAAGTCTGGTTGATAAAATCAGCGCTGTACTTATCCTACAAGAATATTTGGAGCGACAACGCTATTAAGAACTTAAAACTTTCGATATTTGTACTTTGATTGATAAAAAGAGAAGAAATGTTGTTACCGATATACGCTTATGGACAGCCGGTGTTGAAGAAGATGGGAGAAGCAATTGGACCAGATTATCCAGATTTGGCAAAATTGATCAATGACATGTGGGAAACCATGTACCATGCAGAAGGCGTCGGTTTGGCGGCTCCACAGGTAGGTAAATCTATCCGTTTGTTTGTCATTGATACCATCCAGATGGAAGAGAAGCGAAAAAAAGAAAACTTTAAAGGCTTCAAAAAAGTATTCATCAATGCCCAAAAAATCGAAGAGAAAGGCGATCCATGGGCATATGAGGAAGGCTGTTTGAGCATTCCCGATATCCGGGGTGATGTGGATCGACCTGCCGTGATTACTCTACGCTACCTGGATGAAAATTTCCAAGAACATACCGAGACTTTTGACGGTGTCAATGCCCGTGTCATTCAACATGAATACGATCATACCGATGGGATCCTTTTCGTTGAACATCTAAAGCCCATTAAGCGCTCGATGATTCGCAATCGTTTGGAAAACATCCGCAAGGGGAAGGTGCAAGCGGATTACAAATTGAAATTTGCTGTAGCGAGTCGATAAGGAATGATTCAATAATTAATGCTTTATTATCGACTCATTCCTAAGAAGCTTATTTTCTACCAAAGTCGGCAGGTATTTCACCCCAATTTTCGGTTTCCCATTTTAGGATTTTGTTGGAGTAGGTGTTGTCTTCTAGCCATTTCTCTGCACGACGAATCACTTCGTGTAATTCAGCCGTCTTGGCATTGTGGATCAAGGTGGTTTTACACTTTTTTTGCTTCACCCAATTGATGGCGTTGCGCGAGTCGGAATAAATGGGAAGTGTTTTTTCTTCTTTCTTGCACATTGCTAGCGCGTGTACGATGGCCAAAAACTCCCCAATATTGTTGGTGCCCAAAGGAAAAGCTTTGTGAAAAAGCGGTTCTTTCCCGCTGGTGGTTACGCCCTGGTACTCCATTTTTCCAGGATTGCCGCTACAAGCAGCATCTACTGATAGGCTGTCGGCGATGATTTCCTTATTTTTTGCAGGGCCTGTCTTTTTTTCGGTCGACTTTTTTTCGCCCTCTTTTTTTACCTCAATATAATCCGCGGCGGCGCCGTGAAAAGCTGCTTCAGCCTCGGCCTTGCTGCTGAACGATTTATAACGCGCGCCAGGATAACCATTTACCTGGTTTTGACAAGCAGCCCAAGAAGTATAAACTCCAGGTTCAACTCCTTCCCAAACAACATAGTACTTCGTGCTTTTACTCATAGCCTTGTAATTAAGTGGGCAAAATAGTCTACTTTTGCAGCAAATTTTCAAATTCGCCATGAGAATTATTGACACACATGCCCATTTGTACGACGAGCAGTTTGCCGAGGATCGCCAAGCCATGGTTGAACGCGCCTTAGCCACTGGGGTCGACACCATTTACTTGCCCAACGTAGAAAGTAAAACGATCGAAGGGATGTTGGCCTTAGAAGCCGCCTATCCCAAACATTGTCATGCCATGATGGGTTTGCATCCCTGTTCGGT
>JBBRGN010000029.1:0-25686 GCA_038240665.1 Chitinophagales bacterium
AAAAGAATTTGAATTATTACCTGAAGTGCAAAAGGAAGTTTGGCAAATTTATTATGCATATTTATCGCTAGCACTAATTTTGAAAAAACTTTCAATCCCTCTTGAACATAGTAATGAAAAAAATAAATTCAAAATTTCAAAATTTTTAAATGATGTCCCAATTTTTTCCCAGGATAAGCAGGGTCTAAATATTTCCATATTAATTATTCAAGTTGTTTTCTTGATTATTCAAAGAGATTATAATAAAATCGAAGAACGCCTTGAAGCATTAAGAAAATATAGAGTTAGACACCTATTCAATAATGAAAATTATCGGTCGGATTGTTTTATTAAAATTTTACAAGTTCTAGTCAAAGCTGATTTCAGAAGAGATCTTTTTGAAAAGTACTCAGTTCAATATTACAATGCATTATTAGAAGTCCCATTGAGTAAAGCTTTACAAAGACACGAGATAGAGCTTGTTTCATATGAGGTTATCTACTCCTGGATTTTAGAAAAGCTAGAATAATGAGGTGGTCTAATTATGCCGGACAGTGAAATAAGGGAGTAAGTCAAACAAAAACTTCTTCGAAGCGAAGGATGAAAAGAAGGAATCCGTTCATCCCTCTGCTAAGAAGCGCTCTTGGTTGTTCCAATGTAAAATTAGCCATTTAACTTGTGGGATTCAAAATTGGCTGGGGAAAAATAATCAATGGCTGAATGTCTTCGTTTCCGGTTGTAGTACACTTCAATGTATTCAAAAATAGCAGTATGAGCATCCTGGAGGGAGATAAAAGCCCCCTTTTGGACTAACTCGGCTTTAACTCGGCTGAATAAAGATTCAGCATGAGCATTGTCGTAGTGGTTATCCACTCTGGTCATACTTTGTCGATAGCGTTTGCCGATTAAGGCCCTAAACTCGGCATCCATGTATTGCCCACCACCATCTGAATGTACAATCAAACCAGGGGGGGGTCTGCGCCCGTTGAGGGCTTTTTGCAAGCTATGGATGACCAATTGAGCCTGCATGGAAGAACGTAAATCCCAGCCTACGATCAGCCGAGAATACAAGTCCATCCAGGTGGCCAAATAACACCAATCGCTGTTAATCAAAGGAATGTAGGTGATGTCACCTACCCAAACCTGATTGATTTGTGAAACAGGCTCCAGATCCAAAAGGAGATTAGGGCTGCGACACAAATTGGGATTGGTTTGAGTTGTCTTAGGCACAAAGGAGCGCGGCTGAATCGCTTTAAGTCCTTCCTCTTTGAGTCGACTCCGAATTTGATAGCCACCTATCAACAACCCTTGATCTTTGAGCTCAGCTTGAATGCAGCGAGTTCCATAGCGCCCTAAATGTTCCTCAAAAACGGATTTTACCTTTTGACTAATCTCCCCTTTTGAGTCCTTGAGGCAATGGCTATGACCACTACGCCAAGCATAATAGGCACTTTTGCTGACCCCTAAAACCCCGCACAGCTCTTGTACTGGATAAGTCTTGGCGTATTCCGCCATAAACTCATAAACCCGCTCTACGTCCCTCGGCTGAAAATGCCCAAGGCTTTTTTTAAAATATCACGCTCTAGCTCCAACTGCTTGATCCGTCGAAGCAGAGCCGCTTTTTCTTCGTCTTGTTCCCGCTCAACTACTGGTTTGAGCTCTTGTTTCCAACCATACAATAGGCTCTCGCCTAAGCCTAGGGACTGCGAAATCTCTGGCACACTTTGACCAGATTCAATCATCCGCATAACCGACGCTTTGAATTCTTCATCATAACGCCGACGTGCTTGCGGCCTTTTTGCGTTTGTGCTGTCTTTCATCTTGACACAAAGTTAAGAGAGTTTGTGTCCGGTTTTTCTAGACCATCTCATAAAGGGTAATATCTCTATTGATCACCTTCCCACGCATATCCTGCTGCTGAGTAACATCCAAGCTATTCCATTCCGCTGGGCTCGACAAATATCCAAATTGAATCAATAGGGCAACAATTAACGTAATCATAGCTTTGTTTTTTTAGGGTTTGATTAAAAAAGCTTACGATTACAAATGTATTCCCTACCAACAAGGAAGTCACGGCAACTCAAGTACCCGAAAACCAGGGCAAAATCTACTGTTTCAACCTTTTGTCGGGTTCCGGTTCCAGAAAAAAGGAGTGCGAAATGAAATTAAAAACACCTAATATACTATTTTTCAATATTTTAAAAATCAACTCAGCCTCCCTACTTAAATAAGTAATCACGGGCTTAAAAGAAGCTTATTCATCAAGTTTTAGGTAAAAAGCGGGTATTTTGATTCCCAGTGGGTCATTGGGGTTAAACTTTTGCCTTCAACAATCCTAAAAATTTGTTTCAAAAAAAATTTGAGCTTTTGTTGGTTTTTTAAAACAATTAATTTATTTTTGTAAAATAGTAAAACATTTTAAAATTAAGGTGTAAATTTGGATGATTATGAATGGAATGTCTACTTACCTTCGCAAAAATTGGTTCAAAATCGCCATCGCGGTGCTATTGGTCTACATTGCCACTAAAAAAGATTTGAGCTTCAACATCAATATGAATACTCCCGTGCGCAGTGAGGAACCTGCTGCTGCCCCCCCAGCATCGCCGGTTTCAACGGAAAAACCCCGCGAACAGTACACCCAGAAGGATTTACTTACAAGCAATAACCCCGCCAATCATTTTGAAATCCAACCTTTCTCCTTGGGAAGTTCGGGCACTGGGATAAATCATCTTTCCCAGGTAGATCAAGAAAAGGTGCAATCCTTTGTAAAGCGTTTTGCCAAAGTAGCTGAAAATGAACATGGTAAGTTTGGCATTCCTCCTTCCATTACTTTGGGACATGCGCTGTTGATGAGCCAGGCTGGTGAAAGCACCATAGCTACCAATGGCAATAATTTTTTCCAATTGATGTGTACTTCGGATTGGCGCGGCGCTACTACACCCCTTAACGGTCAGTGCTATCGCAATTATGCCACAGCTTGGATGAGTTTTCGGGATCATAGCCTGTTCATCACGACAGGTAAATTTTCGCCTACCCGACAATTGAGGTTACAGAATTATACTACCTGGATCGGGGCTTTGCAAAAAATAGGTTTTTATAACCAAACAAGTGACGCCAAAGCTGTTATCGAGGTTATAGAATACTATGGCTTAGCAAAATTGGATAAATGAGGTAAGTATCATATCCAGGTAGGAATTAGTACTCAGATCGATACTTACCTATATCGCTCTTCTATTTGAAAATTGAACAAAACGCCATATATTTGTATATCATCCGTTAAAAATATCAATTTGCTCCTTGACGGTAACCAAAGTAATAGCTGGTTAAGTCGATAAAGCAAAGCACATTTAGATTCAATCGGCGCCAGGATGTACCGTTTTATAATAACTCACTCCGGCGCCAAACACCCAACCAACTTGTCCTTTCTGGGTCTGGATTTTCACCCAGGGCTCTTTGACTACTTGTTTGCCAAGATTGATTTCTTGCATGTACTTGGTCACTTCATTCATGAAATAGACCTCATCGTGCAAGGTCAATTCAGCAATCAATTCGCCATTTAGGCCAGGTTTGTCGCGCATCTTCAAACCCTTGATTGTCACGTACAAACGGGAAAGTTCGGCCACTTTGGTTGATGGAGAAACAATATTTGGTTTCTTAGCAATGGTATCTTTAGGGCGCTGGAACGCCATTTCGCCAAGGCTGTCCTCGAGCTCCTGGATCCGTTGTTTTTCTGCCTTTTTCTGGTATCCTTGGCGTTTTGAACTGCATTGGGAAGCTGCCCAAAAAGTAATAAACACTAGGAAGCCAGCTAGAAGCAAAAGTTCTAAGCGGGGAAGCATCGATTTATCTTTTTCGCTCATAATTTGGATTTATTTGACCCCCAGTAATTTGTTTTCCGAAGCATTCAGGAATGATTCAAAAAGTGATTTACACGAAGTTCGTAAAAAAAGGAAAAACTGCATCAAGTGTTGAACGATTCTTTACTCCAACGGGTAGCATTGACCAAAATCCCCAAAGTCGGACCTATAACGGCCCGCACCCTGATCAGCTATTGTGGTAGTGTTGAAGCCATTTTCCAAACCTCGGCAAAAGAATTGCGCAAGATACCTGGTATTGGCGAACAATTGGCTCGTCATATCCAATCGCCTCTTCCTTTACAACTTGCAGAGGAAGAGATCAAACAAATGGAGCGGAACCACATCAAAGCCTTATTTTTTTTGGATGACAACTACCCTACCCGATTAAGACCTCACGCCGATGCTCCTTTGTTGCTATATTGTCAAGGCAATGCCGATCTAAATGCCGAAAAAATTATTTCCATCGTAGGTACCCGCCAGCCAACTCCGCATGGTTTGGCTTTTTGTGAAGAATTGATCACCGGTTTACAATCTCATCGACCTTTGATTGTAAGCGGTCTTGCTTATGGTATTGATATATGCGCGCACCGCAAAGCTTTAGAATTGGGATTGCCTACCCTGGGGGTGGTAGCGCATGGATTAGAACAACTTTATCCCCCTAGCCACCGTAGCCATGCCCATAAAATGATCGACAATGGAGGACTGCTCTCAGAATATGGTTTCTCTACAACTGCGGAAAAGGAATTTTTCCCGATGCGCAACCGCATCGTCGCTGGGCTATGTGACGCTTTAGTCGTCATTGAAACCAATTTGTACGGCGGATCAATGATCACCGCCCAGTTTGCCAATGACTACAACAAGGATGTTTTTGCCGTACCTGGTCGACCAAAAGACACGCTATCTTCTGGTTGCAACGAGTTGATTAAAAACAATCAAGCCCACCTCATTGCAGCTCCCGAGGATCTTATTGAGCTCATGCGTTGGGATGCCGGAATACCTTTACATGGTATTCAGCAAGAGCTGTTTACCGAACTTGATCAAGAAGAAAAAAATATCGTAGATTTACTGCATTACAATGACGAAAAAGGCATAGACGTATTGACCTTTGAAGCCCGTAAAACCCACAGCGAGATTGCAGCGCTTCTGCTACAATTAGAGTTTAAAGGGTTGGTACGCGCTTTACCGGGAAAGCGTTATTTACTCAACAGATAGCATGGATTTGTTGCTACAAGCGCCTGTTTTTTCTTAGCCTTTTCTAGACCCGCTAAAAGAAGTTAGCGCCCAATTAAAAAATGAATGATGAACCTACGGCTGTTTATTTTATGTTTGTTGGTGTTGCCACAATTGATGTTAGCCCAAAAGAAAACGAGCTCAACATTGGCGGTTAAAGATTCTCCTTTGGCCACCCCGCTAAAACAAGCTAAAAATGTGATTTTATTGATTGGTGATGGGATGGGACTTAGCCAAATCAGTGGAGCCTTGTATTCCAATGGCAACAAGCTCAACATGGAACGTTTCCCGGTTGCTGGTTTGCAAAAGACGTATGCTGCCAACGACCTGATCACCGATTCAGCAGCCAGCGCTACCTCCTTCGCTTGTGGCGTAAAAACCAATAATGGCGCGATAGGAATGGACCGTGACTCCTTACCCGTAAAGTCGATCCTAGAAGAAGCCGAAGCAAAAGGACTAGCAACAGGCATGGTGGTCACTTCAACCATCACCCATGCTACGCCAGCTGCTTTTATTGCTCATGTAAAATCCAGAAAATCCGAAGAGGAGATTGCCGAAGCTTTTTTGGATACGGAAATCGACTTTTTTGTAGGTGGTGGAGAAATTTTTTTTGATCACCGTACCATTGACAAGCGCAACCTTTATCAAGAGTTGGTAAAAAAAGGCTACTCGGTTTCTGATTATACCAAAAATAACTTAATTGATCTTCAGCCTAACCCCAAGCAAAATTTTGCTTATTTCAGTGCAGCAGAAAACCCGCTACCGGTCAATGGCGGTCGTTCTTATCTGGCTCCTGCAAGCAAAATGGCGGCTGAATTTTTAAAAGGGCATAGCGATAAAGGCTTCTTTTTAATGGTCGAAGGTTCGCAAATAGATTGGGGCGGACATGGCAACAACTCAGAATACATTGTTTCCGAAACCATAGATTTTGACAAAGCGATTGGTTTGATTCTGGATTTTGCCCAAGCCGATGGCGAAACGCTGGTCATTGTTACCGCCGATCACGAAACAGGAGGCTACGCGCTTAACCCCGGTTCAGAATTTGGTAAAATGAACCCTGGTTTCACCACCTCAGGTCATACCGCTCAACTGATCCCTGTTTTTGCTTATGGTCCAGGATCTGAATTATTTTATGGTACATATGAAAATACCGATATTTATCGGCGCATGCGCAAAGCCTTTGGGTTCGATAATTAGCATTTTTTTTGTAAGCAGCAACAAAAAAGCCCAGTTATCGATACAAGTCGTGACTGGGCTTTTTTGGCCTAAAAGATAAACGGCTCAAAACCTATCCTGTCGTTTATTATAAATGTCTTTCGGCATGGTAAGACGAACGCACTAAGGGGCCGCTCTCCACAAATGGAAAACCTTTTTCCAAACCAACCTCTTTGTATTCAGCAAATAAATCAGGATGGACAAATTCGGCGACTTCCACATGCATCTTGGTTGGTTGCAAATACTGCCCAATCGTTAATACATCGCAACTGTGCTCCACCAGATCATCCATGATTTTGAATACTTCCTCTTTGGTTTCGCCCAAGCCAACCATAATGCCAGATTTGGTGCGTTTGCCATAGGCTTTGGTGCGTTTGATTTGCTCCAAACTGCGTTCATATTTGGCTTGTGGGCGTATTTTACGGTACAGCCGTTCAACAGTTTCCATGTTGTGGGAAACGACCTCTTGTCCGGCGCTGATCATCAACTCTAGCGCTGACCAAGTAGCACGAACATCTGGAATAAGCGTTTCTATAGTTGTACTAGGAGAAGATTCTTTGATTAAGCGCACCGTCTCATGCCAAATACTGGCTCCACGATCTGCCAATTCATCCCGGTTAACCGAAGTGATGACGGCATGTTTTACGCCCATCAGAAAAATCGCCTCCGCAACGCGACGCGGTTCATCTTCGTCAAATTCATTGGGCTTACCCGTTTTTACGGCGCAAAATGAACACGAGCGCGTACAGGTATTGCCCAGGATCATAAACGTAGCCGTTCCTGCTCCCCAGCATTCGCCCATATTCGGGCAATTCCCGCTTTGGCAAATGGTATGTAATTTGTATTCATCCACTAAAGAACGCACCTTGCGGTAGTTCTCCCCCATGGGTAACTTAACACGCAACCAATCCGGTTTACGTTTTTTTGGTTCTTCTGGCGCCTTCTGGACTATGGGTAGTTCAAACATGTTTTCTTCTTAGTGACTACAATGATCCAACAAAATCGGCAATTCTCTAGCACTTTGCTTCAAGTGTTTTGTAAGACCAAGGTAAAAACAGCAATACAAAGACTAATGTTTAATTTATAAGTTCATTATGAACGTTTACCTAACTGAAAATTGATGAATAAGTTGAGAAAAAGCGCTTGATTACCGGAGTTGTTGATCAAAGGGGATTCAACCATAATCGGCACTTTTTTGAGGTAAAAATCAGCCATTACCCCTACTTCAAAGGCTTTTACAAACTCGTCAAATGCGCCCCAGTCAAAATGCATGGCAAATTTGGCATGAGCGCCTGGCAAAAACTTCAACTCGCCTAAGCCTTTTGCAAAGCTATCGGCTCCATAAATGTTGTCAATATCCAAGAAACGGGCTTCATTGGCCGAAGAAAATTTTTCGCTGCGGTAGTTATTGAAGGCAGGATTTTCTACATAACGCAGAACCAAATAATACGGCTTTAAAAGCCCCAAAGTAGGCCCCGCCGAATAAGAAATACCCACGGCCAAACCTTTGCGCCGCGCTTTTTCCGACAAATAACGTTTTTCGCCAAAAGTAGCCCTTAACGCATAAAAATTGTTCTGTTTGCCGTAGATGAATCCTCGAAAAGAACCATCGATGTTGATAATTTGGTTGTTGCGATTTTGGCGCGTTTCCCGGGTATCCTTCAGTTCACCAAATTCGATGCCCCAGTATCGCGTCTTATAATAAGTTTTGATGGTTCCAAATTGCATTCCGGCTGCAATGCCATTGGTGTGCAATTTGAGGTTGAAGGCAATCTCCTTATTGTAGATGATGCCTTTTTTATTCTCATAATTGTTTTGCCCGATCGACAAAGTTTGTTGCGCCGTTGCAAGAACAGGTAGAAAAAAAAGCAGGAACAACCCGAAAAACAAAATGGGTATATTTCTCATAAGTTATTTATTATTCACCGGTCAGGTAGATTGACTTGATATATAGAAAAGGTTTTTTAGCGCAATAAGTTTTAGTAAGTATAAGTCAAATTCTTACAATTTTACTTATACTAGCGTTGGATTAAATTTAGTGAAAAAATTACGGAAAAACAATCTTTGTGCCCAAATTAGTTGTCTATTGTCTAGAAGATTGCCCTCGTATTCGGTATACGTTTAATTTGATGTTTGGGTTTCTAGTGCCTATCTCCTACGAACTGGTTTTTTCTAGTGAAGAATACCTTGCCCGGACTGGCCCAAAGTTGAACTATAGCTCCTCACAATATACAGATAACGAAATATTTATCCCGTCTGGTACCATTTTATTTGAAAGAAACATCCAGCGCCAACCCATTGAGTTTTTTACCTCGCTGGGTTTAAGGGCTTTTTTCAGAAAGCCTACAAAGAACATTGATTTCCCTTTCGACCTTCCAGGCTTGGTTTTTTTTCTGGCTACCCGCTACGAAGAATACCTTCCCTTTACCGCCGATCAATGGGGACGGTTTTCTTCAAAAAACGCGGTTGCCACTCAAGGAGATTTTTTACACCAACCCTTGATTGAATGTTGGGTTCAGCGTTTGCTGCTCCGGCTAAAAGAGCAATTCCCAGATTTGGAAGTTAACGAACAAAACTATCGATTTGAGCCTACTTACGATATTGACATCGCTTGGGCATATCTGCATCGACCATTGTTGCTACAAGCAGCCAGCACCGCCAAAGACCTCATCCTTCAGCGTTGGAGCAGCCTTCGAGCTCGTTGGCGAACTTGGACCAAGCGACAAATAGATCCATTTTTTACTTTTGATTATTTAACCAATCTGCACCAGCGGTTTGGGTTAAAGCCGCATTTTTTTTTCCTTTTAGCCGACCGACATCGGAATGATCCCAATATTTCGCATCAAATTCCAGCGATGCGGCGTCTCGTCCAACAGTTAGCAGCGCAAGGAAATCCCTGTGGCATCCATCCTTCCTTTGCGTCCAATCAACTTCCCGCAAAAATTGTCGAAGAAAAAAACCGTCTTGCCGAAATATTAGAAAAACCGGTAAATACCAGTCGTCAACATTTTTTGAAATTGTCTTTTCCAATAACTTATCAGCGCTTAATCGCAGCGGGCATCCAGCATGATTACAGCATGGGCTATGCGGACTCCGTAGGTTTTAGAGCCAGTATTTCCAGAGCTTATCCCTGGTACGATCTTCAAAACGAGGAAACAACTACTTTGATGATTCATCCTTTTATAGCGATGGATGTAACCCTCAAACAATACCTGAAACTTCAACCACAAGCAGCCATTGAAGTGGTAAGGCAACTCATTGAAGCGGCAAAGGCAGTTCAGGGCGTGGCAGGGCTGCTGTGGCACAACAGCTCTTTTGCGCCACATGAAGGATGGGAGGGTTGGCAAAATGCTTATGAAGCAATTATTGCCGACGCCGTTGAAACCAAGGAATAATGCTTAAACTTTCAACTTTCTAACTAATTTACACGAAAGTCACAAACCATGGTCACGAATCTAAGTCATACGCCCAGCATCGTCGATAAATTTATTGCGCAAATGCGCGATGTTACCGTCCAACAGGACAGTATGCGTTTTCGCCGCAACTTGGAGCGATTGGGGGAGGTAATGGCTTATGAAATCAGCAAAACGCTGGGATTTGAAAAAAAAGAAGTAGAGACGCCCTTGGGAATTGCGAGCTATCACGCCATCAAACCCCAAATTGTAGTTGGAGGAATTTTGCGCGCAGGATTGCCGTTGCACCAAGGTTTGCTCAACTATTTTGACGATGCCGAAAACGCATTTATTTCCGCATATCGCAAACACCATAAAGATGGAGCTTTTGAAATCAATTTGGAATACGTCTCCTGTCCGCCTTTGAGTGGAAAAGTATTGATTTTGGCTGATCCAATGTTGGCGACTGGTGCTTCAATGGACCGAACCCTTAGGGCTTTGTTGGAACATGGGATTCCAAGCAGCATCCATTTGGTGACCGCAATCGCTTCTACACCAGGATTGGAGTACATTGAGCGCCTCTACCCCAAAGCGCATGTTTGGATAGGAGCTTTGGATGAAGAACTAACGGCAAAAAGTTATATCGTTCCAGGGCTTGGCGATGCTGGAGATCTCGCATTTGGTGCTAAGCTTCAGGATTAAAAATGCCCAATTAATTGAATTTCCGTTTAAAGAACCAAGTATTGTCATTCAAACTAATGCCAAACGAGAACTGAGCATAAGTAGATTGAATGCCGCCTTGCGCCCCAAAGCGCCCCAATTCCAAAGCCATATTGACATAGGAAGTAGTTTGACGAGGCCGAATGATGGGCAACCCAATTCCTACGGTTACCCCATAATTTTGTATTTGAACCCCGTTGATAGCACGCGGATCCGTACCATAGAATAAACCTCCACGATAACGTGCTTTGCGCAAATACCGATTGTAGGAGAGAACATCCGGAATGTATTCAACACCCATAGCTGCTCGCCAGTTATTCAATAAGGTTTGAGGCTTGGCATCATTCCGATAAGCGCCCCATCTACCCATGCTGTATTCCGCACTTACCTTAAATTTGGCTAGGCGTTGGTAGGAAACCCCAAACCCAAATTGAGAAGGAAGTACACCCGAATTGCGAATACCCGTAGTGTAGGCAACCGTATCGACAAAAGAACTGGTAGAAGTTGCGGAGTTAACCCGAACATCAAGCGAACTTCCAGTGGTTCTAAAATTGGATTGCGGCGCAAAATAAGCACCAAAAATAATCGACCTTCCACCTAATTCCTGTTCTCCTTGTTTATTTTTTTTGTCAATATCGAGGATATACTGTGCGCCCAAACGGAAATTAATTCCGCTATAAACCAAGTCGCGTTGCAATTCTACTGCGTATGCTTGACGAAGGCTGTCCAAGTTTACCAAAGTGTTGGTAATGTTTTTTCCAAACAGGGAAGCAATTTCCAGGCCCACAGATAGGTTTTTGAACCGCACGCTATTGGCCCACTTGATGTTATAGACGCCGCCCGCACCTTTGAAAGTATTTTTTGCAATACCCACTTCCCCAAGATCTTGAGAAGCTTGGATGTTGTACCCAATTGAATTTAAGGGTACCAAACCGATGCCCATTCCCCAGTCAATCTTACTGCGTTTGCGTTCCAGCGCCTGGTTAATACGGTTGTTCATCGGAAATGCCAATGAGAAATAACCTAAATTCCCACTTATGACATTGGTCGTTTTTTGACCATCATTCAAACTGGTATTGCGAATTCTGATGCCTAATTCTAGAGATGCAGCATCGAGAGATGTAAAGCTAGCGGGGTTCACCCAATTGGCGCTGGCATCATCCCGGTGAGCAATACCAATCCCCCCCATTCCATCTTGAGCGACAAAATAGGTGGGGTTAGGATCTCCCAAACCAAATCTGGAAAACGGAGAATTGGTTCTGGGCTGGATTTTGAAGTTCTGTGCATTCAACAACATTGGTATTCCAAACCCAATCAAAAATAACCATCGCAAACTTTGCTTACTTGAAGCGCTCCACATTATAATTCAATATTTTATTAAGGCCTATCAAGACCAAATTTGGCTCTATGTCCAGTTTTTCGTTTACTTTATCTACAATCCAAGCCGCGTCGCCGCCTGTCAAGATGATTTTTGGTGCGCTGTAATGTTTTCGGCAAAGCGCCGCATGCCCGTCTATTTCCATTGCTGCGCCTAGAATTGCGCCTAGTCGCATCGCTGAAAAAGTGGAAGAACCAACCCATCCTTCTTCTTGGACAAGGTCTACTTCCGGCAAACGCGCGGTAAACTCATGCATCGAACGCAGACGCATCCCTATTCCTGGGGCAATATTGCCGCCTAAATAGACTGCATCAGCCGTCAATAGATCATAAGTAATACAAGTTCCTGCATCCACTGCCAAACAGAACAAATTGGGATGCAAGGTTAAAGCCCCGGCAACTGCTGCAATCCTATCGCGACCCAAAGTTTGCGGGGTTTGATAAGTATTGGAAAAAGGCAGCGGTGTAGCGGCGTTCAAACGCAAAAAAAAGAACCGTTGTGCAAAAAATTCTTCTACCTCCAACGGCAGATCTTCAACAACCGAAGATAAGATCACTTTATCGATCGGATGGTTGGTTGTCAATTTTTGAATCTCCGCTATCCCCCATTCCTTCCAAATAAAGGTATCCACTAAAGCAGTTCCTTCAAACAGCCCAATCTTGGTACGAGAATTGCCCATATCGATAGCTGCGTGCATGAATGCTTATTCTTTGATCTTAGTTAATGCTTAAAATGGCGAACTCCAGTAATGACCATTGACATATTGTTTGCATCACAACAGTCAATGCTATCTTGATCACGTATCGAACCTCCAGGCTGAACCACCGCCGAAATACCAGCTTGATGCGCCAACTCAACGCTATCCGCAAACGGGAAAAAAGCATCTGACGCCATAACCGACCCCTGCGGATCAAATCCAAAACGCTTGGCCTTTTCAATGGCGTGTCGCATGGCGTCTACCCGTGACGTTTGGCCGCAGCCGATTCCAATCAACTGATTGTTTCGCGCCAAGGCAATCGCATTAGATTTTAGATGCTTCACACATTTATTGGCAAAAACCATGTCGCTAATTTCAGCTGTCGTTGGTGCTTTTTTAGTCGCTACTTTAAAATCTGCTGGAGTTTCGATGGTCAAATCGGTATCTTGCTCAATAACACCGTTTAGCAAACTGCGAAAACTTCTTTCATGGTACTGAAAATGCTTGATGCGCAAAAGAATCCGGTTTTTCTTTTTGGAAAGCAATTCAACCGCTTCTGGAGAAAAACTAGGCGCAATCAAAACTTCATAAAAAATTTCGTCCACGGCCTGAGCGGTTGCCAAATCTAGGGGGTGATTGGAAATCAAAATCCCACCAAAAGCCGATAGATTGTCAGCAGCAAGTGCCGCATGCCAAGCCTCCAAAACGGTACTACGCGTAGCAACGCCACAAGCATTGGTGTGTTTGAGGATGGCAAAAGTAGGTCCATCTTCCAAAAATTCCTTCATCAAGCCCACTGCGGCATCAATGTCGACGAGGTTGTTGAAAGAAATGGCTTTTCCCGCCAATTTTTCAAACATATCATCCAAATGACCACGAAAAACAGCTTGCTGATGCGGATTCTCCCCATAACGTAAGGTTTCCTGATGCCCGTGGTTGAAATAGGTAAAAATGGCATTATCGTACTGTGAAGATACTTGAAAAGCCCGACGAGCCAAGGTTTGGCGAGCAGCCAAGGTGGTAGCGCCATTGTTTTCTTGGAGTACACGCAAGAAGAAAGCGTAGTCTTCGCGTGAAGGAACTACAGCCACATCTTGAAAGTTTTTAGCCGCAGCACGGATCAAGGAGATGCCACCAATATCAATTTTTTCGATGATGGTAGCCTCATCGGTTGTGGTAGCCAAGGTCTCTTCAAAAGGATAGAGGTCTACGATAACCAAGTCCAATTCTGGAATCTCATAGGCCTCCAATTGCGACAAATGATCGGGTTCCCGACGCGCTAAGATGCCCCCGAATACTTTAGGGTGCAGTGTTTTTACCCGTCCATCTAAAATAGAGGGGTAAGACGTGAGTGTCTCGACTGGTATTACTGGAATACCTAGTGATTCGATAAAAGCTTGTGTACCGCCGGTGGAGTACAACACAACTCCCTGACGGTGCAACTCTTGAATGATCGGCGCTAATCCATCTTTATAATACACAGACACCAGAGCCGACTGGATCTTTTTATCAGACATACGGTTTTTTTAAGCGAACGCAAAGATAGAAAAATATCGGGAAGCTTAATTGTCAAGGAATAAATCAGTTTTCATCCAATACTTTGCCCAAGTGATAACAAGTGCGACAGCGGGGCTCGTACAATTCTTTTTCGCCCAAAACAACTGTTTCTTCTCGCTCTCCTTTCCGATAAGAATGCGTAGCTAGATTGCCGCAATGTGGACAGATCGCATGGACCTTAGTAATGTATTCCGCTACCGCCAGCAAACTGGGGATAGGGCCAAAAGGTTGCCCACGGAAATCCATATCCAAACCTGCGATGATGACCCTAGCGCCGCGCATCGCCAATTTTTGGCAATTTATCGGTAGATCGGCATCAAAAAACTGTGCCTCGTCAATACCTACCACACTGACCCCTTCGCTAAGCAGGAGCAATTCCGAAGAATGTCCAATAGCCGTAGAAGAAATGAAATTTGCATCATGTGATACCACCTTGGAATTATCGTAACGGGTATCTACCTTTGGCTTAAAGATTTCCACGTGGAGGTTGGCAATTTTTGCGCGCTTGAGTCGGCGAATCAGTTCTTCGGTTTTTCCCGAGAACATGGAGCCGCAGATGACCTCGATCCACCCGTTGCGGTGTCCTTTGAAGTGAGGTTCGAGAAACATTGCTCTATTTTTTCGATAAGTGATTGGAGAATTGTGCCCTGAATTAGGAAAATTGTATTTTGCGAAAATAACGTTATTGCTTTAAACTCCAAAATTAGCGCTAGTTTTGGGGGAAAGTAGTTGTTTGGAACTTCAAACATGACTTGCTTAGCCTTAAAATTACCTGACTAATAAATCTTTGTTGCCAAAATTTACTTTTATCATGAATTTACAACCAGCTGGGACTTTAATTAAAAAAATCACCTCCCTGTTTAACAACCTGGATTCAGATGGCACGGTCACTCAAATTGAAAAAGATTTGATGCGCAGCTATTTGCGTCAATTGTATGAGGAGTTTTCTGATGAAAAAAGCCCAGCCGAACCTATCAATCCGGTTGTTCGGCAACCTGAGCCCATTGCTCCGCCGCTTCCAAAACAACCCGAACCTGTAGTTTATACCCCCCCGCCGGTAGTTCCAGTTGTTGTTGCTCCACCGCCAACGCCTGAACCCATTGTTGTTGCGCCAATTATCAGCTACCCACCGCCGCCACCTGAGCCAACTCCGGTGATCCAAACTCCGCCGGTGGTCATTGTCAATACGCCAATAGTGGAAATTCCGGCAAGCTCTTTCAATGGCGGTAGCAGTGGAAGATCCGGTTTTGATCAGCTTTTTTCGCAAAGAAAAGCGACTGAACTTTCCGAAAAACTAAGTGAAACACCAATATCCGATCTCACTCGGGCTTTATCGATCAACGATCGTTTGTTGTACATGAACGAGCTTTTTGGTCGTGACATGAAAGCCTTGGAAGAAGCGCTAGCTGTGCTCAATAAATTCCACAATTTAGATGCGGCCAAGGGATACGTGATCACCCTTGCCGAACAATACAACTGGTCGGCAGACGAAAAAACCGAGACCGCAAACGCTTTTATACGCTTGGTAAAAAGACGCTACCCTTGATCAGGCAAGGACTCTAATAGACAATAGTTGGCATTTAGTCCTAAATTGGAGGTAGGTGGGCGTTTTTTATAAACTTCACGCTCTTTTAAGCGTTTTGTTCAAAAAACATGTTGCCATGAGCTTAAGTAATTTCTCAAGAAAAATCTGGAGTAGTTTAACCTTTGCTTTTCAGGTAACTGCCGTGATGTGGGCTATTCAGGCCTTTCAATACTTTTTAAATTTTGACTTAGGGCGTTTTGGCGTTTTTCCCCGCACTGATTTTGGCTTGCGGGGCATCATTTTCTCTCCATTTATCCATGCCAATTGGGAACATCTTATGGCCAACACTCCGCCTTTATTTGCGTTGGTTACCCTGATCCAATTTTTTTATCGCCGGGTAGCTTTGCCTAGTATGTTGACCATTTACCTATTGACGGGTGCTGCGGTATGGGCATTCGGACGACCCGTTTTTCACATTGGTGCGAGCGGGGTTATTTACGGATTGGTTGCTTTTGTTTTTTGGACGGGTATCTTCCGGCGCAACCTCAAATCCATTGCGCTGGCTTTATTGGTAGCGTTTTATTATGGCTCCATGTTTCTGGGAATTTTGCCTGGTCAGGAAGGTATCTCCTGGGAAAGTCATCTCTTAGGTGGAATCGTTGGTATTTTCGTCGCCTTTATTTTCAAAGGTTCTGTAGAGCAAGATGAAAAACCCCGCGTCCCTTCTTGGGAGCTCGATGGATCAGCCAAAGAAGACCAGTTTTTTTTAGATCGCGACGTGTTTGACCGTACTTTAGAACAACGAAAAAAGGAGAAACTCGAACGCCGAGACGATGGATACTCGAATTGGTTTTCTAACCGAACTTGATCCCTCCAATTTTTACAACAAAAAAAGCCAAAGCACAACATCCATGCTTTGGCTTTTTTCATCGCCTACCTTTAAACCCATCAAACCATTTCGCCAAGGTTTTTCAACAAACCACCAAAACCAGCTTGCGAAAGCCGGGATTGCATGATTTGTGCTTCATTCATGGTAGCATAATTGCCTACCACAACCCGATAAACGGTTTGTCCATTTGACAAAAGATTACTGACAAAAACGGGTTGTGCGAATTGCTGTCTCAGTTTATTTACCAAATTCAAGACATTATCAGCGTTGGAATAAACACCTATTTGCACTCCCCATCCGCTGTTCGGTACTGCGGGTACATTTGGGAAAGCAGTGGCATTAACGGGTCGAGGTTGCGGAATAGGTTGCGGAATTGGCTGCGGTTGAGGATTGACCGGTGGGATGGGTTGCCCGCCGGCGTTAAAACCACCGGTTAGCGTACGACGACGAATTGCCTCAGCCACCGCCCGATCGGCATTGATCATTCCTGCGCCATATTTACGGGATTGCCCGTTGAGATAGTCAGCAGGATTGCCAATTTTATCTGCGGTTTGGATCAAGATCTGTTTTACCTCGGCAGCAGTCAAATTTGGATTTGCCGAAAGGATCAAAGCACAAACGCCGGCCACCAGCGGCGTAGCGCTAGAAGTACCCCCAAAATGTTTGTACTGGTTGCCTCGAGAAACGCCATCTACCCAATATTTGAATTCTCCTTGTAATTTTGGATCCGGATCGCCCTGATCCCACCAAGCCCGCGCCGCCAGAATTGGCCAATCTCCATTTGAAGGAGCGCAGAGGGTTACTTCCATGCCTTGATTGGAATAATTGGCAAACACGCCTTGACTGTTACATGCGCCTACGGCAATTACGTCAGGATGAGCTGCATAAAAATTGATGTAATTTTTGAAATCATTCCCCGCGGCAAATAATACCACGCAGCCTAGTCCATTTCGTCCCTGACGGGCTGCTCTAGATATGGCTTGTTGCTTGATCGAATTGAGTTGATAAGCTGGATCAACCGTACCCCAACTGCAACTAATCACATCAGCACCATTAGCGATACAGTAATCAAACATCAGTTCTGTAGCCCTGGATGCGAAGGAGGTGCCGCTAACCGGCATAAACTTTGCATTGGGAGCAGATCCTACCATACCTACGCCGTTAGATGCCGCAATGGCCACACTAGCACAAGGCGTACCATGCGTATAGCGTGGATCACCTTGCAGCACTTGCGGCGAATTGTTCCAAAGATCAAAAGGGCGGAATACCTTACTTTTCAGATCGGGATGCGCTAAGTCAAAGCCATTGTCGATTACAGCCAGTACAATATTAGAAGAGCCCATATTGCCCAATCTGCGCCAAGCGGAAATGGCTTTAACATCAATCCCTCTGCGCAGCTGAACATTGGAATCCGGAACAAATCCATTGTTTTGTAGATGCCATTCATGAGCTAAAAGCGTATCTGTAGGCAAACCATCTTCATAATGATCAAGAATGGTATCAAAATCCGGTTCGGCCAGTCGCACCAAACAACTTTCCTGTAAAAAATGGGCTGCTTTTATTGGATTAGGGGACTCAGAAGTTACTTTAGCAACGATGAAATAAGGGCCACGGCGCTCTTCCAATTCCAGCTTAAATTCGTCGAGGGCAATATTTTGCTCTTCTTCACTGGTTCCTTCTTCAAAAGTGATGAAGATTTCACCAGTCGCAATCAGTGGTCGGTTGCTGTTTTCAGGATAATAAACGTGGGTACCTACTTCTACATCATCCTGATCTCGCACCTCGTCTAGTTTATCATTGATGTTTTTTTCCGAGGTATCCAATTTCACCAATTTAAACCCGCCTAAGCTCTGATGAATTTCCTTAGAAATGAAACTCGGATCCCCTAGTCCGCGAGTAGGTAGCATCTTGAGCCCTACCAAGGACTGGCTTTTGCGGAGGTTGATTTCGCCTTTATCGCTTTGAATGGTGATGTTGTCCATGAGTATAGGGTATTGACTTTAAGATTGCTTGCTTTTAAAATAGTTTTTAGTCTGAACGAAAATAGGTGGAAAAAAATTAGAAATGATATGAGAAAGAAATAAAATTTGTTAAATCAACAAAAAAAAAGCCAGACATGGATCATGTCTGGCTTTTTTTTGCATTGATTTACTGGCTATTATGCAACTTCTTGAAAAGTTTCTTCAAAAAGTTTTTGAAGTTTTTTGCGTGCGAAGAAGATTCGACTTTTGATGGTTCCCAACGGAGAGCCCAATTCTTCAGCAATTTCTTCGTATTTAAAACCTTCGTAAGCCATTAAAAAAGGTTCGCGAAAATCTTCAGGTAGTGTATCTACCAAGGTCATCAGCTCTTTGAAAGCAACATTTTCAACACCATCGTTTCTTACCTGTTCTTCGCCAGAGTTGAGGTAAAAATTGTTGGGCGTTTGATCGATGATCAGGTGACGCCTTACTTTTTTCCGATAGTTATTGATAAAAATATTGCGCATGATCGTTACCGCCCAAGCCTTGAAATTGGTACCCTGGTGGTATTTTTCGGCATTCGTGATGATCCTGATGGCTGTATCTTGATAGAGATCCTCAGCATCGACATTATTACCGGTCAATTTCAAAGAAAACGCGCGCAAAGAATTACTGACACGATCCAGTTGCTCGTAAATCTGGTTTTGAATGGCGTATAGCATAGTCAAGTGATTTATTTGGGTTCTTCGAATGTAATAATTATTTACAAAAATAAGTTTATCGCTAAAGGAATGCAAATATTTTTTTCTATTTAGACTGGATTTCAATAAATGTGTTACAGGTTTGACAATTCAGTAGATTTGCAGGGCAAAAACCGGCAGTAGTGTTAATTTTTTTAACATTGGGTGAACTTCCTCAGTACAAATTTGTATTTAATGTTCAAGGAAAGCAATAAAAATTATGGAAACCACACTGGAAATTCAAGGCAACACCCATTTGTCTAATAATATCCGTTTCTTAAGGCGAAAAATGAGTTGGAGCCAAGAAGAATTAGCGATAAAGATCGGATTGAATCGAGGCAACATCGCATCGTATGAGAATGGAACAGCCGAGCCCAAGATCTGTAACTTATTAAAGTTGGCTTTCTTGTTCTGTATACCCATCCAACAACTAGCGCAAAAGGACTTAAGCGATCAAAAAATCGTCAATATTGCCAGCAGTGAACCAATTACTGAAGAGGCAGTAACGGCGAAAGAAGTATTTTCTGAAAAATTAATCCAAATTCAATCTAAAGCCGAAGAGCTGGAAAAGGTGATGAGTAGCCTAGCAACTTGTAGTCGCTACAAGCTGAAAAATATTGCAGAAGATTTACCCAAAGAATTGCAACTTTTGGTCGTAAATTTCGAAGAAATGTATGCGGCTTCCCAGTCCCTAATGGAAGAACACCTTTCACTCATCGAAATGCTCCAATGCAAAGAAAAATAGGAAATGGACTTATCTTTTTTTATATTTGTAGGGAATTTGTAATCCCTTAACATATTGATTCCCATGAAAAACACGACACTAATCCTTGCCGTCCTGTGCTTGCCACTGATGGCCGCAGCCGCCCAACCTCCGGTGACTGTTCAATTCTTTAAATTGCCTTTGGCCGAAGCCAAAAAACGGGCAGCTGAAATCAAAAAGCCTTTGCTGGTACAATTTTCCGCCACTTGGTGCATGCCCTGTCAATGGATGGACAAAAACACCTACAATGATATCGCTTTGGCGGATTATTTAAACGCCAACTACTTTCCGGTAAAAATTGATGTTGACGAGCTTCAAGGTTATAACGACAAAGAAGCCAATAACGTTAATTTTTTACCTACCATTTTGATTTTCAATGCCAGCGGGAATCTTATAGGCCGTTATGAGGAATCCTTGACACCTGAGCGTTTGTTGGAATTGGCCAAAAAATACGACACTGTAGAAAATAGAACATCAGGTCGGCCAACCGGCGGCGCTCCGGGAAGTTCTACCTCTAGCATGGATCACCTCAACAAACCGGGACTTGCTCCAGCTGGAAGAGCACCCAAAACTTATCCCGCTAACCGAACTGAGCAATTGGGATCAACGCCTTCGCGCCTTTCTCCTTCTATGGAAACTAGCGCAGTTGTACCCGTGAACTCCGAAGCCAACCCATACGCAGCACGACAAATGGCCATTCAAGTAGGCGTATATTCCAATTATGAAAACGTGATCCGCCAAGTGCAAGCGTTGGAAAAGAAAATCAACAAACGGGTCAACATCGTTTCGCAATCAGAAAATGGCAAAACGGTTTACAAAGTGGTTATTGGCCCCTTTGATTCTGCACCCAGCACCTTGCCTTATCTTGATTTATTGCGCAAAGAAGGCATTCAAGGTATCGTTAAAGATTGGCAGTCATTATAAAACTTTAGAGAGGGACAGTATGATCTGATATCGTCCTATTTTACAAAAGGTTACCTGGAATTTTAATGCCCGTTCCAGGTAACCTTTTTTTAATTAATCGGTTGTGCCTGCTTCTGGCATTCCATCTTCTTTTTCACCAATTCATTTTTTCAAAATTTGTTGAGCGGAGCTAAAAACGAGAAAGGCTTGATTTTAAGGCCAAGCGGAAGCTTGATCACCTGGATTGGATGTATGTAGTAAAGGATCGAGTTTGGCAAAAGCCGCAATAATTGAAAAAACCCGACGTTTGTTTGATGGTCGTAAAGGATAACCTTTTCCTTGCGCCGTATTTAGATACTAGAGTTGAAAGGACTCAAAGCGTCTTTGCAAAGGAAACGTTTTTTTAAACGCTTCCTTCACAATCATTATCCATAAATTTCCTGACGGTTGAGAAACCGTTGTTTAAGTCATTTTTTTGATTTGCAAATTTGATACACACAATGGGGAAAATCATCGGCGCCCTGCTGCTATTACTGTCTGTAATTAAGCTTTCTGCGCAAGAACCAACCAACGTTGTGGCGGAACGCCAACAAGGACTAGCCCAACCTGGGCTTCGTGCTGCTTGCAACAATAAAGCTGGAACCATCAAACTGGGGTCGCTTATAGGTAAAAGCAATACGCCTACTTCTAGTTCCGTCATCTATCTCTGTTTTAAAGACTCATTTTCGGTTACTCATAATCAAGACTTTGACCTATCCAGCGATCCGGTACCGGCTACACCTGCGGGGATTGGTTACGTTTTTTTCAATTGCAAGCCTAGTCTAAATATTACCGGACCCACACTTAAAGATATCTTGAAGGATACCTGTATCAATCGGTCTTCCATTTTGCTGAATGGCACGCCTACTCCTCCCAATCTCGGATTTTGGATTGCTCGTGGCGACCGCATTGGAAACATTGGTATCTCTAACCGCGGGGTCTTGCAAAACCTCTACAATGGCGGCAAGCCAATCAGCTTCTTTTTCGCCCCCATTACCATTGATCGTTTCAACAACGCCTCCAATCTTCCTGCATATGAAGAAACTGCTCCTGGAGCTGGAATTGGCAATTGCGTCAACCTCAACCCCACCCAGGCCTTCCAGGTGGTTTATTTGAATGAGATTGTCGCCTCAAGCATTAAAAACAACATTGACGCCATTGGGTGTCAAGGATCATTTGTTCTTAAAGGCGGACTACCTGAATTTGAAACCAATAGCAAGTACAAAATTGATATTGCTTTAGCCAGCAACAGCAGCATCAAAGGAACCGTAACCAAAGGAAACCTAGGTAATGGCGATACTGTGCGTTTTTTTGTACCTCAACCGGGCATTTACAACATTACTGTCAATGATGGAAAGAGCTGCGGAACCACTTTTACCGTCGACATGGCAGGATGTGATGCGACCTCTTTTCGACTGCCTTTCATCAATGCTCGCCCCGGCGACGCTGTTTGTGTTGATCTAACCGTAAAAGACTTCAAACAAATTGCCGCTTTGGAGTTGAGGATAACTTGGGACAGCAAAGTGGTTCAATTCACCAATGTTTCCAAAATCAATAGCGCACTCACTGGTTTGACTTTTGGCACGCAAATCAGTCTTAACCCCTCTAAAGATACCATGCGCGTAGCTTGGACTGATCCAAACTTTAAAGGTGTAAGCTTGCCCGACAGCGCCGTTTTGTTTCAAATATGCTATAGTGTCATTGGCCGATTAGGTCAAAACAGCCCGCTCAAGTTTTTGCAGCCTCGTCAGCCCAACGAAACAATAGGCGACCCCAATACGGTGCCTTATGGCTATATTTTTAACAATGGGCAAATCAATATTTCTGACCAAGTACTTTTTGTTGGTGTAAAAACCGATAGCATTCGCTGTAATGGCGATAAAACGGGTGCTATTACCATCACCGCAGCCTCTGCATTACCACCTTACCAGATCACCTGGCGGGCTTTGTCGCCTTTGCCTACCGCATCTGGATTTGGAGACATCCTTAGTTCAGGAGCTTCCTTCAAAATTCCGAACTTATTGGCCGGTAGCTACGCAATACGGGTACAAGATGCTTCCAATCCAATCAATTTTTATAACGATACCATAGAGGTTATCCAGCCACCAAGTTTGGCGATCCGACTGGTTCCCTTGCGCGACCCTTCTTGTTTTGGCGCTAGCGACGGCTCCTTGAAAGCTGAGATTTTAATCAACGCCGTAGCTTTAAGTAGTTTGGATACGGCCAAACTCAAATTGGTATGGAGTGTTCCAGGAAAACGTGGCAAACTACAGATCGATAGTTTAAAAGCTGGTCCTTATTCAGCTACCATTACCGACGCGGTTGGCTGTATCAATACCGCAAGTTCGAACTTGGCCAACCCATCCGAAATTACCTTAAACTCCATCATCAATCAGCCTGCTTGTAGCGGATTGTCTAACGGCCAAATCAGCGTTACCGCTTCGGGTGGTACATCGGCCAATGGGCGGTATAAATTTAATTGGGACAATAAAAAAGATACCACCGCTTCAACTTCTGTTATTCGAAATCTTCAACCGGGAAAATATTGCGTCACCATTACTGACGACAAAGGCTGTAGTGTGGAACGTTGTTTTCAGCTGACTGCTTTAAAAACCCTTTCTATTGACCCAGCTACAAAAGACATTACCTGCTTCAACGGCAAAAACGGGGAGATTGTAGCAGCTGGCAGTACAGATGGTGCGCCACCTTTGTTGCCTTATACTTTTACCTGGAAAGGCAATTTATCAACTCCTGCTGTAGCAACCAATACCAACAGCACCATTAGAAATCTTACCGCTGGCACCTACATTGTTACCATGCGCGACAACGATCCGCGGGGTTGCCTGGTTACAGATACCATTTCTTTGACCCAACCTTCGGTGCTGCGTCTTATCGTAGTGGAAAGCAAAAATGAATCTTGTCGGGTTGGGGGCGATGGATTGATCCGGGTAAGCGCTAGCGGGGGTACACCGGCATATACGTACAACTGGAGCAATGGCCAGCGCGACTCGGTCATTACCAATTTGGTAAAAGGAAATTACACCTTGACCCTCACGGATAAAAATGGCTGCGACACCACATTGGTTATTCCTGTAACCTCTCCTGCTTCGCCCAAAATTGATGCCTTGGCTGATTTTAAGCTGAATTGCTCCAACGATAAGAATGGCGTTTTGACGGTTAGTGCTTCGCCAAATGGTTCGCCTATTGCTACTTATCAGTGGAGCAACAATATTTCTGGAAAACAGATCATCAATCTTGCACCGGGTTCCTACATCGTAACCGTAACGGCAGATGATGGCTGTAAAACCGTTGACACAGCATTGGTCATCGCGCCAACTGCAGTAAAAATTGACAGCGTCATTGCCAAATCGCCCATTTGTCCAGGCGAGAAAAACGGGCAATTACGCGTAGTGGCAACCGGCGGTACCAGCCCTTACCGCTATGTGTGGCAGGCTAGTCCTAAAAACGATACCACCATTCTGTCCACTCGAATTGCCCTTGCTGCTGGCAATTACGACATCACAGTTGTAGACGCCAATAAATGTCCGGCGGCGACTACCACCGCAAGGGTTGACGATCCGCCACGTATTGCTGTATTTTTCCTCGATAGTACCGCTATCCGCTGCGTCGGGGAATGTAATGGTGGCGCTACAGCTACGGCTAGGTACAGCAATGGAAAAAGCGGAAGATTTACCTTTACTTGGCCAAGTGGCGAAAAATCGACCAACGTTGCTACTTCAAGCGCGACAAAACTATGTGGTAAGTTCCAGATCTTGGCTGTTCAAGATTCGAACGCTTGCGTTTCTTCGGCACGAGTAAGCGTACCTTCGCCTGATTCTATTTTGATCAAACCAAAAGCCACGCAGGTGGTTTGCAACGGTCAGGCTAATGGCAGCATTGCAGCTAATGTAAGTGGTGGAAGCAAACCGTATGTTTATTTGTGGGTTGGCAATGGCGGCGCTATGGACACCCTCAGAAACCTTGGCGTTGGAACCTATACCTTACGAGTTACGGATGCAAGAGGGTGTAGCGCTGAAAAAGCAACCGATGTAACCCAACCTGATCCCTTGGTTATTTCCATTAATCAGGGCTTTTCGCGCAATGCCACTTGTAGCAATACCACTGATGGCAAAATAACAGTACAAGTCAACACGCAGGATAAAATCAATCCTCTTGGTGCTTCACCATTTACTTGGTCTGGCGGCATATCTTCACCCTCTTCTCTTTTTGCAGAAAAACTAGCGCCCGGTCGGTACTATGTTACGGTAACCGATAGTAAAGGCTGTACCGACTCGGCCAGTTACACTGTGTTGTCGCCGCCGCCCGTGGTTGCTGTTATTCGTCAACCTGCTGAGCCTAAATGTTTTGGCGAAACAACGTTGATTCGCGTCGATACGGCTTATGGCGGTAATGGAACTTCGATTCGCGATTATACTTTTACGCTCAACAACAATGGTTTGAGCGAACCAATAACCCGCGCCGTGCCTAGCTTTGCTGGCCGCATCATCGTAAAAGTTGAAGACCAAGCCAAGTGCTCATTCCTTGATACCCTTACAGTAAACCAACCCGTGCAATTGCTGGCTGAGTTTGTACCGGATAAGGTAACCGTTGAATTAGGGGATTCAACCATTACGTTGAATCCAAAAATCACTTCATCTTTACCGGTGAGTTCTTATTTGTACAACCCACCCAAGTTTTTGTCCGATAGCAAGATTAAAAACCCCATTGTACGTCCCGAAGACGATCAAGAATACATTCTGACCGTTGTGGATGCCAATGGCTGTACTACCCAAGCCAAGGTATTTGTAGAGTTGGACCGCAACCGCAATGTATACATCCCA
>JBBRGN010000030.1:0-25560 GCA_038240665.1 Chitinophagales bacterium
CGGTGATTTGCCGCCTTGCCGCGCCATGCGCTGCGCCAAATGTTGCGCCGCTTCAAAATACACCGGGTCATTCATCATCACCAAGGCCTGCAAAGGCGTATTGGTGCGTACCCGACGAACGGTACAAACTTCGCGCGCGGCGGCATCAAAGGTCATCGCCGAAGGGTAGGGCGCCGAACGTTTCCAAAAAGTATAGATGGCGCGTCGGTGCTGCTCGTTGGGGTCGCTGACCTGCCAAGCCTCGTCCGACCAAGGGTTGCTCCAGATGCCATCGGGTTGAAACGGCATTACGCTGGGGCCATACATCTTGGGGAACATCAAACCACTTACGGCCAGTGCTTGATCGCGAATTTGCTCCGCGCTCAAGCGGACGCGCGGCGAGCGGGCATAAAGGCGGTTGTAAGGATCTTTGGCCTCGCCCTCCGGTGATATTTTGGCGCTTTGCTGATAGGTGGCAGACAATACCAGCTCACGCAACAGCTTTTTGGTACTCCAATGGTAATCGTGCATGTACCGCCAAGCCAACCAATCTAGTAGTTCGGGATGCGTAGGCGCTATTCCCTGTGTGCCAAAGTCTTCCAGCGTTTCCACCAAACCCTGTCCATACAATTGTTCCCAGAGTCGATTGACCATGGTGCGGGCGGTCAGCGGATTTTGGGTATCGGTCAACCATTGCGCCAATCCGCGGCGGTTTTTTGGCGCATTTTTGGGAAATGGCGTAAGCGCTTGTGGCGTGGCTGGTTGTACTGCCTGGGCTTTTACCCGCCAGTTTCCCCGTTCGAAGACATGCGAAACCCGCAAACGATCATTAGGGTTTTCCATCATGATCATGGTAGAAGGCGCATTTTGGCGGGTCAGTGTCCAGAATTGCGCCAATTGCTCGGTGTACCCAGCTTGGCCTTTGCCAGGGAAAGGCTGCGTGAAACAGAACCAATCAAATTGTAGACAAGGCACAAAAGGATCTTTTTCGGTCGCATTTTCGTAGGTAAAAAAAAGATCGTGAACCCCTTTTACTGGAGTGAAGTCAAAGGGCAGCGTGCTCCATTTGCCTTCGGTGGTGTTGACTTTGATGCGGGTCAGTACCGGTCCAGTTTTGGAATCCAGGTGAATGGTCCAAACGCCGTGCGTTTTATTGGTTTGTAGCCGAACGATTAATTGTGATTTTTCTGTCAAGTTGACCTGCGCCAAACGCGCGCTACCGTGGTTGCGCAACGCCAGCCATTTGGTATCGTATAAGGCTGCTTCCACCAGTTGGTCGGTTTGGATAGAGTTGATGGAAGGCTGACCCGTTTTTACAAAAGTGATGACTTCATCGGCGCGTTGTGGGGTCGTCGTTTTGGCCAACCATTTTTTTAAATCTTCAAAAGCAATGCTGTCTTTGCCCGTGAATATTTTTAGTACGGGGTACTCATCGTAGGTATCTTCATCGCGGGTGTTGTCAAAAAAAGCCATGAATTTATAGTATTCGTCATGCTTGATGGGGTCATAAGGGTGCCCATGGCACTGGATGCAGCCAAAAGTAGTGCCCATCAAGGCTTCCCAGGTGGTATTGACTCGATCCAAGACCGCATCCACCCGGAATTCTTCATTGTCGGTACCCCCTTCGTCGTTGGTAGGCGTATTGCGGTGAAAACCGGTAGCGATGTATTGGGCATCGGTGGGGTGGGGGAGTAGATCCCCGGCAATTTGCTCGGTGATGAAGCGATCATAAGGCATATCCTGATTAAAAGCGCGGATCAACCAATCGCGGTAAGGCCAAATAGAGCGTGCATAATCCCTTTCATAGCCTTTGGAATCAGAATAGCGCGCCAAATCCAGCCACATGGCCGCCCAGCGTTCGCCAAAACGGGTGTTTTCCAACAGGGAATCTACCAATGCTTCATACGCTTTAGGATCCTTGTTTTTCAAAAACGCTTGTGCCAATAGCTCGGGAGCCGGCATGCCGATCAGATCCATGCTTACCCGCCGCAGGAGGGCCGTTTTATCAGCTTGCGGAGAAGGCGAGAGGCCAGCAGAGTTGATTTTGTCGAGAATAAAGCGGTCAATATCGTTGCGGATCCAATTTTTATTTTTTGCAGGAAAAAGGCCAAGAAAGCCCATATTAAGCCGCGGCGGTGTTATTTTTTTTACCGGAATATAGGCCCAGTGCGTACCCCAATTAGCGCCTTCCTGAATCCAATTGCGAAAAATGATGATTTCATTTTTAGGCAATGGCGGATGATCATAAGGCATGCGTTCCTCGGGGTCATCGGTGGTCAGGCGGGCGATGAAATCGCTTTTTTCCGGATGACCCGGTACAATGGCCGGATGCCCAGAATCGGTAGGTTTTAGCGCATCAGCGCGGGTCATGAGGCTAAAACCGCCTTTTTGCTTCACCCCTCCATGACAAGTGATGCATTTGGTGTTGAGGATGGGTTTAACCTGGTCGTTGAAGCTTATTTTACCCGCTTGTGGGTCAAATAAACTACCCGAAAGCACCACCAAGGCGACGAGGGCAAATAGCAGCCAATGTTTTTTTGACGATAAAAAAGTAGGTAGCATGATCTATAGTCGTTGTTCGGAACAAGTTTAATAAAAATCTTTGGCAAGTTCTAAAACATGGTAGACATAGCAGATGGTCAAAATCAGGATTTTGATGGATTTTTCTCCTTTTGCTGGCCTAGATGCTCCATTTAGTTGTTCGGCTCTAAAATAGTATTCTTCCAACAATCGCTTGAGCAAATTTTACGAATTCGGCTTTAGGGGGCAAGATATTATCAGTTTGCTGAAAGCATCGACAGCAGATTACTTGAGGATGTAGGAGAATAAATTCTTTTTTGGAGCAAATAAAAATTAATTGTTTGGTAGCAAGCCGATTAAAATCCAAGCGTATTGTAATTTTTTTTATTTGAATTGGTCAAAAAATCCAGAAAAAATGTAGTGAAAATGCTCAAATGTGTAGTTTTTTTTTTTATATTTGCCCAGAAAAGTATTTTTTAAGACGATCGACCTTTTTTCTTTTTTGTACGTAGACTGTATTATTGGTTCTAATTTTAACTCAGCCATCACTGTTTGAGGTATTAATTTTTGTGTTTTGGCTGATTTTTGACTTGTTTTCGACCTAAAAAGACATATACTTAAATCGTATTCTCATGAAAAGACCTGTACGCCAAAACCTAAAGGCTATTGGATTATTTAGCAGCAATAACGCAGCTGTTAGGCAAATAACATCCCTACTGGGTTCTGCCAAAAAAATAACTGGAGCCCTCGCTTTGGTTTTTTGGGCATTTTCGGCTCAAGCTCAAACCTTAAGTACGGATGATTTTACTACTGCTTCTGCTATCTGCCAGGGTCAGACTTTTATGGTAAATTATTCTGCCACCGGAAATTTTAACATTGGAAACACCTTTACTGCTATTATTTCCAATAACGGCTTCACGACCATTCTCCAAATTGGCCAAAAAGCAGCAGCAGGAAATCAAGGGAGTGGATCTTTATCAGTAACCATCCCTTTTTCGCTTGCAACGGGTAACAACTATCGTATTCGTGTGGTTTCAAGTAACCCTATACGAGGTGTCCTTGACGATAATGGAAATAACCTGATCATAACTGCACCAACCATCCCAACAGCAAACTTCACAGTAAGCAATCCTTCTTGTGTTGGCGATCCAGTAAGTGCAATTTTTTCTTCCGGAACGTGTTCATTTGCTGCTACCAATAGCTTCATATTGGAACTAAGCGACAAAACGGGGTCTTTTACTACTCCTACAACCGTTGCTACTACACCTGCGACCTCGGCCTCTTCCACAAACATCAGTGGTAATCTTCCTTCGGTTCCTTTCGGTACTGGCTATAGACTGAGAATACGGTCAACTAGTCCTGATTTAATAGTCAGTTCTTCTTCTTCGGCTTTTGAAATCAGAAGTGGTAAATTAGCCGCTATGCCTAATGCCAATATGAAATTCTGTCAGGGCGAGATGTTTACTAAAAACTACGATTTAAGCGCTGAAACGCTAAATCCAGGCAATGAAATATGGGTTCAGTTGAGTGATGCGGCTGGAACATTTCTGGCATACCCTACTCCAGGGACAATTATTGGCTGGAAAAAAACAACCGCTACTACCGGTAGCATCGACTTTACTATTCCTTATTCAATAGCCGGAGGAACCGGATACAAAATCCGTTTGGTTTCTACCAATAACGCTACCCTAGGTTGTGAATATGGGCCTTATGAAATCATCGGCATACGCCCTTTCACCGGGCCAGCGAATCAGATTTTCTGTGCAGGTACTAATGCTACCTTTAGTATAGCAGGGACTACACCAGACCTCTATCAGTGGCAAAAAGTATGTGCACCTCCTTTTATTAATAGAGCACAGGGATTGGGTTCTGCTGCTACCTTTGACATTGCTAAAAATGGGATGAATGTTTACGTTGCTACTGGAACCGATCTTTCTATTTCTCGGGACGGCGGCGCAACTTACACGGAACACCAATTGGGTGGAAAAATTGTCAACGCCGTTGTAGTCGTAGGCGCTAATGTATATGCGGCTACCAGTCAGGGTTTGTTTGTGTCAACCGATAATGGTTTGACCTTCCCTACCAACTTTACCACCGTAGAGGGATTACCTTCTATGAATGCCAATGCGGTGGCAGTAAATGGAGCAGATATATATGTAGGTACAACAAGCGGTACGGCAAAAAAAGTTGGCGGATCATTTGTGACCCAATTTTCTGATCCAACTTTCGATTTGTTTATCGTAGGTAATAACGTATATGCGGCCACTGCCGCAGGTCTGAAAGTGTCCAATGACAATGGTGCTACACTTTTCTCAACATTCAATGTTGCCAATAGCGGTTTAGCCAGTAACAACTTGCAAAGTGTATTTGTAAGTAATAAGGTCATATATGTAGGTAGTGATGCGGGGGTTTCCTATTCCACCAATGGAGGGTTTACCTTTACCAATGCCTCAACCGGACTTGGTGGACTCACGGTCAATAAAATATTTGTTTCTGGTAATCGAATCTATGCAGCTACCAGCGGCGGTTTATCGATTGCCAATGTGGGTGCTGTCAATAATCCGATGTTAGCTCAAGGTTTAGCTTTTACGAACGTAGTTCTTGGCTTAGCGAATCTCAGCGTTTATGGCGTTTTGGAAGATGCCGGAACGGTTTTCTTAGCTACTTTGGGCGGTGTTGCTACAGCTGCTTTCACTACCATGAATGTTGGAACAAATTCAACCTTTTCACTTACTCCCATCGCCCCTGCCGATTCTTGGTGTCGATACCAAGTAGTCCTTACTAAAGGAATGTGTACTACGACCTCTAGTCTGGCTAGGGTAGCAGATATTCCCCCTACCATCCAAGATAGCATCATCAACACCACCAAATGTTTGGGTACAGATGGTCAGATCAGGTTAAAAGGTTTGGTACCTGGTACCAGTTACAAGGTGTTCTACACTTCAGTATCACCAGGTACACCAGTATCAGGTACTGATGTAATGGCCGACCCACTAGGTCGAATTGACATCAAATTTGTAAGAGCAGGCACATATACCAATGTGTATGTACAAAGCTTATTGGACATCAATTGTCAATCCAATAAGTTGACATCTATTGTCAATGATCCACCACCACCAGGAACGCCGACGTTTACGCCGCCGGCGCAAGTGTGTGAGGGAACCAATGTCTCCATCACCCTTACTTCACCGTTGTTGAACACCCCTATGGTGCATGTGGAGCAATTCCGTTGGTATACGGATATGGCTGCCAACTCGCCAGCGGCACCACCTTCAAGTTTGGGTGCTAGCTATTCGACGGCGGTTCCACCAGCTACTAGCGGTACCCTTTATGTGTTGGTTCGGGACATTGTAACCCAGTGTAATAGCACCATCGTGCCTATTGCCTATACGGTGACTAAAATTCCTGTAATCTCTTGTTCCAGCACCCAGCCAACTACGGCTTCGGCTACTGACGGGAGCATTACCGTCAATATGCCGGTTAATCCAGGAGCAGGATCATTTACGCTAAAATACACCACCCCTGGTGGTGTCAACATGACAATCCCAGGGTTAACTTTTATTCAATTCCCTCGTATCTTGATGAATCTTGGCGTAGGAAACTACACCAACATTTCAGTTGAAGGCAGCAGCGCGCCAGTTTGTCCTTCGAACGTGATTTCTTGCCCATTGTTAGGGCCGGCAACGCCAGATGGCATTGGTGGCAAACCACGTCAAACGGTAGCTTGTAATATCACTGGTATAAAAGGTGGTTATTTCCAAAGCGTAAAGGATGGCAACTGTGCCAGCAATGACCTAATTGATGAAAATGCCGGCTCAATCGCGGTAGGTCGCATCCGTCAAACCAAAGAAAATCCTGCTAACCCCGATGAGAAAGTAGAAATGCGCGGGTATATTCAATTTGATTTGTCAGCAATCCCTAAGAATGCGACCATCGATAAAATTGAATTCCGTCCAAAATCGCTCAACGGAGGCTTTAAACAAGTTTGTGATGTTGATGTGGTCAATACCAGCGCAACTGGAGATATCAAATTTGACATTACGCAGCTTAGCGACAAAAATTACGCACCCTACATTGGTTATAGCGATGTAATCAACACTGATCTTTTCGATACCAAATACAACGATTTTGTAATAGGTGCTAATGCCACCGGCGCATTGACCGACCTCGGTGCTCAAGCCGTTATTGACGCTCAACGCAGGTTACTTGCCGACGGTCTTTTTGAATTTGGTGTAACGCTTTCCGGTACTGATTTTGATGTACCAGTTTTCCAATTCCACGGTATTGTTTTTGCTCCTTCAGCAGAACAAGAATTGTGCATCACTTACCACCTCAACGACTTTGGCGACTTGCCAGAACCGCGTTATGCTACTGACCTTGCTGGCGGATTGGTTGGCCCAAGCCACCGGGCAGATTTGGTAGACGTAGATCCTACTGACGCTGAAAACTTTATTGCTCCATTGTATATTGGCGCTACACCTCCAGATGCCGAAGTTGACGGACAAGTGGATGACAACGCAAATGGTACAGCCGACGAAAATTTGACTACGGCAAGCTTTAGTGGTAAGTTGATCTCCGGCGAACCAGTCACTTTGACAATTCCCGTAACCAACAACATCCCACAACCCGCTAAGTTGTCGGTTTTCATTGATTGGAATGGCGATGGCGTATTTGATAATACAACTGAACGTTACGATAAAGGCGTTTTTGCAGCAACTCAAGCAACGCCTACTTCTATACCCGTACCATACACGGCCAATCTTGTTTTCAATATTACCGTACCGAAGTTGCCTAACTCCAATGTTATCGGGGTAAGGGTTCGCTTGACCACCGGTCAGGTGTTTGATGCGTATGGCCCAGCGCCAGATGGTGAAGTAGAAGACTTTCTGATGGATGTTCAAGCTTTGGATTATGGTGACTTACCCGATCCAACTGCCGGTTTGGGCATCAACAACTACCAAACCCGCCGTGCCGATAATGGCGCACGTCATGCAGTACCAGGCACTGCATTGGTTTATTTGGGTACAAAAATCGATACTGAGGCTGATGGCAATCCTTCGACATTAGGCGATGGCGATGATAAAGACAACATCAATTTCGATGATGAAGATGGCATCAAATTCATCACTTCGCCATTGATACCAGGTCAGCCAGCAACCATCGAGTTCACGGCTACCAACAATAGCCTTCTGCCAGCTAAATTGTACTTGTATGCCGACTTTAACAACGACGGTGTCAACTCAATTGATCCTATTTCTGTCGTGTTTACCGTACCTGGCGATGCTACTGTAGCAGCTGGTTCTACTGTAACCCGTCAGTTGACCTTCACCATGCCTTTGAATGCAGAATATGGTGATGACAAAGCCATTTTCCGTTTTCGTTTCACCACGGATATTGACCCACTTCCATTTGGTTTGGCTCAAGACGGTGAAGTAGAAGATTACATCAGCACCGACTTGTTGCTCAACGACTGGGCGGATTTACCAGAACCTAAGTATATCACCGATGCAACAGGCGGTATCCCTGGCCCTAGCCACCGGATTCGCAACATTGATGTTGATCCAGGACTTGGTAAAGACTATAAAAATGCAATTTACATCGGTGCCACCGTTCCGGATGCTGAAAAAGATGGAAAACCAACCCATTTGGCCAACGGTGACGACCTGATTTATAATGATGATGAAGACTTAAATCCTTTAAGTTTCCTCAACCCAGCAACGAATCTTCCATATCCGTTGATTTCTGGCGAAACGACTCGTTTCCGCGTACCCTACACCAACAACTACAGCGATAAGCCGGGTAAAATTTGGGTATTCATCGACTGGAACAGCGATGGCGATTTTGGATTGAATGAGAAATATTCAAAAGATGTACCTGCTTTCACCACTAGCAGCATCGACTTCGATATTCCAATTCCTTTGGTAGCAAAATCAGATTCAATTGGTGTTCGTGTTCGCATTGGAACTGGCCTTACTTCAGATGCCAATGGCCATGCTTCCGATGGGGAAGTAGAAGACTTTATCGTTGAAGTACGCGCCTTGGATTTTGGTGACTTAACCGACTTAACACCAGGTACTGGTCCCAATGACTTTAGTACTTTCCGTTCTCGTAACGGTGCACGTCATGGTATCCAAGTGGTTCCACAATTGTATTTGGGAACTAACGTGGATACCGAAGCAGATGGTCAACCTACTGCCAAAGGCAATGGCGACGATTTGAATCCCACTCTTGGACCAGATGATGAAGATGGCATCACTTTCTTGACACCATTGATCCCTGGCTACAACGCTCAAATTGCGTATACCGCTAGCAATAAATATGCAGGTACTGCTGCTAAATTATACGTTTATGCCGACTGGAACAACGACGGTATCCTAGAATTAGCCACTACTGCAAATTTACCAGCTAACTCGAACGTTACAGCGCTTCCGCTTACTTTCTATGTACCGGCGAGCGCCACCTTTAACGAAGGAAAAGCATATTTCCGCTTCCGTCTAACTTCGGATGCCGTCTTTATCGCCAATCCAAGTTCAGATGGCGTCGCTGCTGATGGTGAAGTAGAAGACTACTATTTGCCAATATTCAAACTGGGCAACTTGGTATGGGAAGACCGCAACAACAACGGTTTCCAAGATGCGGAGGAAATCAACCTTGGTATTAAAAATGTACGGGTAGTGATGCGTTTTGGTGGTATCAACCCCCTGAACGGTGTTTGTGATTCGGTAACTTTAAAAACCAATTACAACCCAGATACCTTGACTCAAAGAGGTACAGGTGGCGATATCATTCAAGACTTTGTGATTGATACTTTTACCAATGCCAAAGGTCTTTACTTGTTTACTGGTTTGATCGAAGGTATCTACCAAGTTATTGCTTTGGATACTTTCGGTTTAACGCCAACGCGTTTTGACTGGATCAAAAATGTAACCGAAGAAGACCGCGATAGCGATGGCAAACCCTTGAAAAACCCTTGGGATTATTTATCAGGCGAACGCCGTCAATCTAAGAGCCAACAATTCAAGCTACTTGCCGATCTGGTTGGCGTTGACGAAGAAGGCATCCTAGACCAGGGCAATCCACAGTTGGCAGATCCCAACGCGCTGGAAAACTTCCCGGACAACCGTGTTGAACAACGCATCGACTTCGGTTATGTAGGTCTTGACTTGGGCGACTTAGCGGAAACGAGCATTCCTGCTGATCCTTCGGTGACCAATTTCTTTACCAGAGAAAATGGCTTCAAACCAGAAGGTCCTAAGCACATTGTTACTCCGGATTTGAAATTAGGTACTTGCCAAGATGTAGAATGGCTTGGACAACCTGACCAAGATGCTGGCGCTGAATTCAAACCTGGCCCAGATTCTGGGGGCGATGATCCAATTGCTGACTTTAGCAACTATCCTAACTTCCCATACGATCCATCACAGGGTCGCAGATGGCCATTCCACGATTCTACCAATGTTTGTGGTGATGACGAAGATGGTATCAAGTTCTTGACACCGATGGTGGCGGGTTACGATGCGATCATCTCAGTAAAATATGCCGCTAAGCTCAACTTCAATGGCCCTGATGCTTACCTCCATGCTTGGTTTGACTGGAATGGTGATGGCAACTTCGATGATGGTGCCGGCAACATTGACGCAAACGAACACATCATTTTCACTAAACTTGATGGAAAAGTTGTGCCTAACCTTTTGGAGGCCAACACACAAGCAGTGAAATTGGAAATGAGTTATTTGACTTCAGCTTCTGATTCCATCACGCTGACGTTCAAAGTACCTGCTGATGTAAAATACAATAATGGCAATATCTTGGCGCGTTTCCGGATTTCTTACGACCCACAATTGGGGCCAAACGGAATCTTGCCGCCAACTCTTAACTTCCCAGATCCTCAACCAGGAGCAGGTAATAGCAGCGTACCGGGAGGCGTAATTCCTTATGGTGAAGTAGAAGATTACTTTATCTCCTTGTCCAAAGTGGGTAACTTGGTATTTGAAGACCGCGACTACGATGGTTTCCAAGACGACCTTGAACCTGGCATTGCTAATGTTCCAATCAAATTGGAATTTGCTGGTGCTGATGGCATTTTGAACAATGGCGATCCTTACGAATTTACTTACTACGATACTACTGATGCCAACGGTCGTTACTATTTCTGCGGCTTGATCGGCAATGTAGATCCTTCTGGAATTCCGAATCCAGTTTACCGCATTGTAGTATCTGACCCAGCTGGTATGACGGCTACTTTCAACAATCCAGATCCATCTGACGATGCCTGCATCGACGACAACAGCAATGGAGATGACTTGTTGATCGACAACCGCATCACGGCCGACACCTTTACCATCACCAACCCAATGATGTTGTGTTTGGATGAAAACGAACGCAATGACGTAGGCGGTTTGGTCGTGGGTAACAATAAGCCACCATCTGCTGATGCGCTCAATAACTTCCCCGATAACCAATACGACGAAACCCGTGACTTTGGTTATGTAGGATTTGACTATGGTGACCTTCCTACAACAGTACAGAAGAAGGGGTCTTACTATTTGACTCTGAGGGATTCCATGGATTCCAAATTCAGCAATAAATTTGGCGCAAGACACGCCATCCAACCCCGCTTGTACCTCGGTAGAGGCGTAGACGGTGAATTGAACGGTAAGCCAGATGAGGACGCTGGTTCTAAAGCAGGCGGAGATGACGACGACCAAGGTTTGTTCAAAAAAGGTACTCGTACCACTGACGACGAAACTGGCGTACGCTTGCTTTCTCCATTATTGCCTGGTGAAACCGCCTATATCAAAGTAAACTATACTTCTCAGGATACTTCAGGTACGGGTACAACTGGTACCGGTTATGTAAACCGCACCGCTTTCTTCGATGCCTTCATCGACTGGAACGGCAACGGCGTATTCGATATCCCGACTGAAAAGGTTACGTTTACCCATCAGGCTACTTCCGCCGGAGCTTTGTCTACCAACAATGTTCCAGCTTTGGGTACACCTACTCGTACTGCAATTTTGCCTGCTTCAGGTACCAATGGCGTAGACAGTACGATCCTGGCCTTTACAGTACCTACCTCTGCGGTATTTGATACAGGTATCGTATTCATGCGTTTCCGTTTGGGTTGGACGAACTATTCAACTAGTTTCCCAACTGCATTCCCGAACGGTTTGACTGCCGACAACAACATCTTCCACATGACGCAGTCGCCTTATGTGAAGGCATTCCAAAACAACCTACCACTAGGTTCTCCAGTTAGCTTCAATGATGTTGCTGGAAATGCTGGAAGATACCCATACCCACAAGGGGAAGTGGAAGATTATGGTATACCAGTAGCCAAAATTGGCAACTTGGCTTGGTTTGATCACGATGTATTCGGCGATCAAGATCCAGGTGAAGATGTAGTTGATTCACTACACTTGGTATTGATCTGGGGAGGTGTTGATGCCGCTACTGGTGTATTTGATACGGTAGGTTACTTCAAAAACTTGGTTTCTGGCGGTAACGTGATCGATATTCAATATAACCGCACCATCGCACCACCTGCAGTGGGTACTTATACCCCTGGCGCCTTGGTTAAAACCGGTATTTCACCAGCAGCAGACAGCGGATTGTATTCTTTCCGCGGTTTGATTCCTGGTATCTACTATGTACTTCCGATTAAATATTTTGCTACCGATAGTGCTTCATTTGTTGATGCTTGGCCTAAACACCGGGTGTTGACGCTACAGGACAACCCTGGCGTAAGCGACAATGAAGACAGCGATGGTCTGACTTCTGGCTTGCCAGGTACCAGCAATCGCCCCGGTGCGATGGTACGCATTCGCGACGGCAACAGCCGCCAACCAGAAGTATGTGTCAACGATCGTCCGTTGAATGAAAATGGAAAACGCGATGCCGATGACAATGCGACTCCATTTACTACAGCGTTGTTTCCTGACAACCAGTGGGACAAGTCGGTAGACTTCGGTTGGGTAGATGAACCTAACATTGAAGCCAATTTGGACATCGTCGGGGTGAACTTCCCGACCAGCCAGATCTGTGGAAACTTCAACGTGATCACGCACCTGTGTGTGAAAAACCCACAAGAAGTACCATTGGATAGCTTGCAGATGTTCTTCAATTTGAAGGATGCTTATGGCAATGCTTTGTATACCTTGACCAAACCAATCGTTACCATCGTAGACAGTGCTTATGTGCTGAATCCGAAAAACGTAAAGGTGAGAAAGTCTTTCTTGGGCTCAAAAGGTCAACTGGTGGTTAACCCGAACTACAATGGGGTAACTGACACCAGACTTTTGGTTCCAACTTCAGAAAATAAAGACTTCTTGCTCAAAGGTGATTCTATCCTTTGTGTACAGATCGAATTTGAAATTGATCCTACCAAGACGGATAAGTATCCTTGGATGCTGCAAGCTGCTACTACTGCTCGCGCAGTAGGCTTCAACAAACAAACGGGTGCTAAACGACCATTGACTGACTTTAGATTGTTCAGCCCACGCTGTGGTAAGTCCATCTCGGTATACGACTTAAGCGACGAGTTTGACGATCCTATGCCAATGGTAGGCGTTCCTTACCCTACGGCTGGTGATGGCATCATCTTCGAAGGTATGGTGGCAGACCGTGGTTTCAAAGGCACTTATCAAACGCCTTACTCTGCGCCAAACGTAACAGGTCGGGACAAATATGCTGATGAAAACGACAAGACGATCCAAAACGACGAATGCTGGATCAAGACCAAGTGGAACGATGGACACCAAGATATCGTAGTCGGATTGGATGCCAACTGTAAAGCCATCATTAATGGTGATATCGTAGCACCAAGCTTCAACGATACTTGCGGATTCAACAAATATCCAATGGGCAGCTACTACCGGGTGATCATCCAGGATAAAATCACTGGACAAACCTTGTGGGCTTCAGTTGACCGTGTACCATTTGATGCCAGCCAATACCTAGATCGTCAATTGATCTACAAAGTAAGAAGCGTTTCCAACTTCTGCTTCCCGGTATGGGGTGACATTAAGGTGGAAGACAAACTGCCGCCGGTAGTAACTTGTCCACCGAATACCGATCGCAAAGTTGGAGGTACTTATCAATTTGTTTGTACCGACATTGACAGCGTATTGAACGTACAGAAATCTTGGAAGGATATCAAATATGCTTACTTCACTGGAATAGCTACGGCAATTGATGCCTGTGGAGAAGCGATCTTGGACAACGTAGCGGATAGAGTGGTTTACTTTGCAGATTGCAAAGAACAAGCCGATCAAAAGTATGTTTATGCTCGCCTTACTCGGGTGTTCACCTTCCGCGACATCAACGATAACAAAGCTCAGTGCACGCAAATAATCGACTTCTACCGTCCATTTATTCAGTTGCCGGCTTGTAAGATTGAAGTACAGAACAACCTAGCCAAAGGTGATACACTGATTTTGCCAAAAGATTTGGTTGGTAAATATGGTGTCCCTGATGGAGTTCCTTACTACATCAACGGAGCTGGCAAGCGTGTTTACTTGATTGGTTCTGACATCTGCGGTATTGCCTTCTCTTACAAGGACAATGTTCAGTTTACCACCGGTCAAGGCAAATGCGGTAAGAAGATCATCCGTACTTGGTCGCTGCTTGACTGGTGTTATAGCACCGATCGCGGCTATCCGAATTTCCTAAAACTGCCTCAACTTGATGCCAGCTGCTATGCCAGCTCTACTTGGGTAGGCGGTCGCTACAACTGGGATCAGATCATTGTAGTGGGTGACGATACTCCTCCGGTGATCTATGCGCTTGACATTGATGGCGATAAGAAAATTGGCAACGGTTACGCTGGAGCTCCAAAAGCGGATCCAAAAACAGAGACCAGCACTTACGATCCAGATGACGTATTGATTTTCTCTACTGGACCAATGGATTGCACAGGTAGTTTCTTGTTCAATAAGAGCAATTTCCGGGTAGATGAAACGACCGAATGGTGTTACTCTATTCAAGTTTACGAACGCTTTGCTGTTCTAGATTTGGATGAGCGCCCAACGGGTCAATACATCATGCGCCAAAACCCAGCGGTGAAAGTCACTGGTGATTGTATCAAAGGTTACAGCGTGACCGGCGTTCCCGCGAAAGGCGATTGGTTTGTTGAAGTAACCGTACGCAACGCTTGTTACTCTCAAGCTACCGCATTGTTGCCAATCCGCATTGTAGATAAGATCGCACCAATAATGAAGTGCAATGATCAGCTCAATGTTACTTTGGATAATGTAGGCACTGGCTATGTTACGGCTAAAGACATCAATGAAGGAAGTTGGGATAACTGCGGTCCGTTAAAATGGATCAAAGTACGTCGCCCGGTAAACGATACTTGTACTTCCACATTCCTCAAGAGCTGGAGAGTGATTGATGTGAACAAGGATGGCAAAATCGGAGCTAAAGACAACAAAGAAGACTACATCGACTTCAACCGCAACGGCAAGCCTGATGCTGGGGAATACTTCACCATCTCGGATGCAACCAAGATGTTGATGACGCCATTAATGGATACGATCCCTGTTTACTGCTGTGATGGCGGTAGCGTAATCGTAGAATTGTGGGGTGAAGATAGAGCTGGTAACCGCAACTACTGCTGGCATACAGTGAAGGTAGAAGACAAAACGCCAATCGAATGTATGGCGCCTCTACCAATCACCATTACCTGTACTGATAAGAGCATTGCTCAAATTGACAATAAGAAAGCATCAGCCAGAATATTTGGTGATGTGATGATTCTACGGGGAGCCAACTGTATCACTGCTGATACGGCTTACACCACAGTGAAAAACTTGAAGTGTGGTTATGGTACCATTGAGCGCATCTGGACTCTGAGCAAGTTGACCTCTAAAGGAATTGTGAAAACAACTTGCAGTCAGATCATCACGGTGTTACCGGTACACGAATACAACATCTGCTTCCCTAAAGATGCCATCCAAAGAGATTGCAAAAAACCAGTGGTTGACACCGTGTTGACCAAAGAATTGGGTTGCGATATTCTTGCAGTAAACGTGACGAATAAGCGCTACAATGCTTCGGATGATGAGTGCTACAAGATCTTCCGGACTTACACCGTGATCAACTGGTGTACTTACGATGATCGTTGTGGTGATGCAATGGATCCAGGCAATGTATATGTTGTAGATCGCAAGTGGGGCGAGTTTGGGGTGTACCCAACTTATGTACTGGTTCGCGATGCAGCAAGCTTCTACAAAAAAGGAGAAAGCTTCTTTAATGATGGCGACAACGTATTCTTGCTATCTCGTGATACCATTCCTTGGAACTTGCGTCCTGATGTTGGTAACCTTAAAGATGGTGTGATCGATAATAAAGGCAACGACGAGGCCATCTATCCAGAATCTGCTTGCAAAGGCTGGACGAATAACCGCCGCCGTTACCGGGATTATGATGGCAATTACCATGATTATTTCATCCACTCTTGGATGTATACTCAGATCATCAAAGTTTACGATGATGTACGCCCAGAAGTAGTGGTGCCGAAATTGAGTCCGTTCTGTATTGATGCAGCTAGCCCATGTTTGGCAACAGTGAAGATCAACTTCAAAGCCAAGGACAACTGCACCGATGTGATCGAAATTCAGAATCACTTGATCAGGGTAGCACCTTTCCAAACCCAGGATCTAAGCGCTTTGGTTGATCCAAGCACTTTTGACAAAAACTGGACTGGAGGAGCGGTAGGCACTTCTAAAGATTCCTTCTCGGTGTCGATCAAGAATCTACCACAAGGTACGCATGACTTGGTAGTAGTGGTTCGGGATGAGTGTGGTAACTTGAGTTTAGCTACGCGGATACCATTTACCATTAAGGATTGTAAAGCTCCAGCTCCAGTTTGTATCAACGGTCTTTCAACAGACTTGATGCCAGACGGAAAAGGCAGCGGCGCAATGACGGTATGGGCTAAGGACTTCATTGCAAGCCCAGTATACGATTGTAACGGTCAAGGACCTGATACTAAAGATGGTCTTAAGCAGATCACCAAATACTCGATCAACCGGGTAGGTAAACCAAAAGATGTCAATGTTACCAGCTTGGTAGTTACTTGTGACGATAAAGACAAGCAAGTGTTAGTTGAAATCCACGCATGGGATGAAGCAGGCAATGACGACTTCTGCGTTACCTTCATCACGGTTGGTGACAACCGCAAAGTTTGTCCAGGCGCAGGAAGCGCAGGCGACGGCGAGATTGCAGGTTTGATCAAGAATGAAGGAACTCAACCCGTACAGGGCGTAACAGTGGAACTTTCAGGAAAGTCTTCGAACAGCATGAGTACGGCCATTGACGGTAAGTACAGCTTTACCAACCTTCAGAAAGGCAATGACTATACCGTAACGCCTAGCTTGGATGCTAACCCGCTGAACGGAGTATCGACTTTCGACTTGGTATTGATGCAGAAACACATCTTGGGTATTGAGATCTTGAACAGCCCTTACAAAATGATTGCTGCGGACATCAACAACTCCAAATCAATCACTACGCTTGACTTGATCTTACTGCGCAAGTTGATCTTGAACTTGGATACTAAATTCACTGCAAATACCAGCTGGCGTTTTGTGGATGCCAACTATCGCTTCCCAGATCCAAGCAATCCATGGTCACAAGCATTCCCCGAAATTTCAAGCATCAACAACTTGAATGCTAAGGTGGAGGCCAACTTTACCGCGATCAAGATCGGGGATGTAAACGGCAATGCAAGCCCAAGCGCAGCAGCAGCAGCAGAGCCACGTAAAACTGGTAAACTGGAAATAGTTGCCGAAGAGCAAGCATTACTAGCAGGTGCCGATTACACTGTTAGCTTCCGGGCTAAGGATCTGCCAAAGATCCAAGGATACCAGTTCACGCTGGAATTGGATCGCAACATGGTAGAATTGAGCAACATTGAATACGGAGTAGTTAAAGCTGAAAACTTCGGAGTCTTCAAACGCGAAGGCATAATCACCACCAGCTGGAACCGCAAAGCGGGTACAGAAAATGGTGATGCCGTACTCTTCACCTTGAAACTCAAGGCACGTGGTGTAGGCAGCCTCAGCGAAGCGCTGAAGATCAGCTCTCGCTACACCGCTAACGAAGCTTACAATGAAGCCGGCGACTACTTAAATGTAGCGTTGAACTTCGGAAGCAGCGACTTGACGGGCGTACGTCCAGAATTGCTACAGAATACGCCTAACCCATTCGCAGAACAAACGCAAATCGGCTTCTTCTTACCAGAAGCATCTGAAGCGCGCTTGACCATCCGCGATGCGAAAGGTTCGATTCTCTACCGCTTGAAGGCCAATTACAGCAAAGGCTGGAGCCAAGTAACCATCAAGCAAACCGACTTGAAAGCAGCTGGAGTATTGTACTACAGCTTGGATACGCCTGATTTCAGTGCCACTAAGAAAATGGTTTTGTTTAACCGCTAAGCATGAATTCTTCATCCCCTTGCTTCTTTTCAACACTTGAAAAGTCCAGCAAGGGGATGATTATTCTAAAACCGTAGCTATATGAAGACGATAAGAATGATCAGCTATTTTATGGGCGTACTCTTGGTCTTACCGCTGGGTTTGAGCAGCCAATCGCTTACACCGCAAGTCATCAGCAATGCGGGTGGTACTTTTAGCAATAGTGGTATCAAAATGAGTTGGACACTTGGAGAAACTGCCGTTGCTCACATCACCACGAGTGGAGGGGCTATAACCGAAGGTTTTCACCAGCCATCTTTGCAGGTGATCGCGCCAGGCTCTAGTGATGCCATTGCGATCAAAATCGCTCCCAATCCAGTACAGTCTACTTTGAATGTACAGATTCCAGCAAGCAATCAAAGTGAATGGGTAGCTACCTTAACTGATGCTAGTGGGCGAGTATTGTTGCGCAAAACGCGTCTACAAACTGGAAACACAGAATTGGACCTGAGTAACTATCCCGAAGGGGTTTATTTTTTAGGCTTGCAGGATTCGGGAAATCGGGCCCAGCAAACCTTTAAAGTGGTGAAAACCCAATAATCTTTTTAATTAATTTGAGCAAAACAGGCTATCCGCCGAACGATAGAATTTTAAATCTCGTCAACCATCATTGTTATGAAAAAAATATTACTTACCCTTCTTTTAGCAAATTTGCTGCTTGGCGTCTCTTTATCGGCCCAATCCAAACTACAGGGGATGAACTACCAGGCTGTTGCACGTGATGCTGCTGGCCAACCTCAAGGTAATCTTTCTGTGGTGCTGAAAATTTCTATGGTGTCCAAAACCAATGGGGAGCAAAAATTTTATAGCGAAATCCATGAGGTAAAAACGGATGATTTAGGTTTGTTCAACATCGTAATCGGTAGGGGAAAAGAAGCTACTGGCGCTTTGGTAGATGTTCCTTGGGCAACTGAACAAATTTGGTTGAACATTGAAATGGCTGACCAAACCCGCAAAACCTTCAATGAAGTAAGCAGCACGCAGTTGATGTCTGTACCTTATGCCCTGCACGCCAATACTGCCAATGAATTAGTAGCCCCTGATAATGCAGGCCAACCCACTGCAAAAAACCAATCTATCTATTGGACAACTGGCGGTAACACCTCTACTCGCCCCGCGATCCACTTTTTAGGAACCCGCGATAACCAAGACTTGGTTTTAAAAACCAACAACACCACCCGCGTCACCCTGACCAAAGGAGGACAGATGCAGATCAAAAGCGGTGTTACAGGACCGGATGACAATATTGCCAGCTACCCTGTTACAGTTGAAGGAAGCCAACAAGGTATTTATATCAAAGTAACTGGAAAACGCAGCTCAGCCAACAACTTTGTGACTTTTGCTGACGATGAAAATACTTGGGGAGAAATTGAAGGTCAAACGTTGGACGAGCTATATGATAGCTGGGAATACAAAAGCCAGATTGCTCTTTTTACCCTTTCTGCGATTTCACTCGCCGCTGAAATTGTTGCTTTTACTATTGAAGCAATAGGCTTAGCTGCTTCGGTTTTTGCTATCGGGGCTGCTGTCGGCGCGGTTGCAAATACAGTGGCCATCGTGGCGGCAGCCATTTCCCTTGGTATTGAAATCGATAACTGGAAAACAGAAGTTGTTGATGGAATTGGGGTAACTTACTCTTCTGGAGCTGGAGACTACGCGGAGTGGTTGGAACGCAAAAAAGGAGAAAGAAAATTGAACTACGGTGAAATCGTTGGCATAAAAGCCGGACTTGTTTCTCTAAATACCAATGAAAAAGCAGACCACTATATGGTGGTTTCTAAGCGCCCTATCGTACTAGGAAAAGTACCAGCTAAAGGAACTGAAGCTAATTTTGAAAAAGTAGCTTTCATGGGTCAAGTACCAGTTAAAGTAGCTGGACCAGTAGCAATTGGCGATTACATTATCCCTTCCGGAAACCAAGATGGTTTTGGGGTGGCCATGAATCCCAAGAATATGAAGATTGGCGATTATGCTAAGATTGTCGGCGTAGCTTGGGAAGCAGCAAAAGATGCCCCTCTAAATATTGTAAATGTTGCGGTAGGCATCAACTCGAATGACTTGAGCAACAAAGTAGACGAGCTGAATCAAAAAGTAGAGCATATTATGGCTTACTTGGAAGGGAAAGAGCCTTTACAAGCTGATGGTAAAGTGCTCTCAGCCGAAACTGTTGCCGCTTCAAAACCGCAAACTACCTTCAATAAACAATATACCGATGAGGAATTTGATCAGATTGTAGATAATAATGCAGGGACTATCACAGAAATGTTTGCACAAACCAGAATTCAATTGGAAAAACAGGGTTATGACCTAAATGCCAACCCACAGGTATTGACATTTTTGAATAATCCCATCAAGACCATGAAGGAAGTTCGTCGCGATCCTAATTATCTGACTCAATGGGCTTTAATTGATCAAAAAATTAAGTCTAAAAAATAGGAACAAGCTTAACCACTTTTTCTTCAGGTTTTGATTGTTACCATCCAAATTTAGAGTTATGAAAAGGATTTTATTCTTACTGATCATTAGCATTGGCTTGTTTATGCAGCCTTTGGCCAGTCAAACGACTAAAGCCAATGGCATCAGCTACCAAGCTATCGCCCGCGACGCCACGGGTAAGATATTAGCCAATGCTCCGGTAGCGCTTAAAATATCGTTTTCCGTTAAAAACAACGGAAACCAGAACTTTTATACGGAAGTTCAGCAAGTATTGACCGATGAGACGGGTTTGATCAACTTGGTCATCGGAAATGGTAAAGAAACTGTTGGCGCTTTTCAAGATATTCCTTGGGATACAGAACAAGTATGGCTAGACATAGAGATGGATGCCAAAGGAGGACGTGATTTCGCCTTAATGGGAAGCACAGAACTCTATGCTGTGCCCTATGCTTTTCATGCCGCTACCGCTTCAGAACTCATTCAAGACTCCGCTATTGATCTTCCTACAGAAAAAGCGCAGTCTATTTACTGGCTTACTGGCGGTAACGATCAAACGCGTCCGGCTACCCATTTTGCGGGCACTCAAGATGCACAAGATTTTGTGTTCAAGACCAATAACGTGACGCGGGTTATTTTGACTAAGGATGGTCAAATGCAAGTTAAAAGCGGGGTTACTGGAGCAGATGACGATAAGGCCAATTACCCCATTACCATTGAAGGTAGCACACAAGGTATCTATATCCATGTTACGGGAAAACGCAGCTCGGCCAACGACTTCATGACTTTCGCAGATGATGAAAATACTTGGGGACAGGTAGAAGGTCAGACGCTAGACGAACTATACGACAGTTGGGAATACAAAAGCCAGATTGCACTTTTCACTTTGAGCGCAATCCAACTTGCTGCTTCGGCAATCGCTTTTGGTATAGAAGCTGCTGGACTTTACGCTGCGGCTGTTGCAGCAGGGGCCACCATAATACTGGCTTTTGCATCCCCAGGTTTTGCTTTGGCGGCAGGCTCGGCTACAGCTCACGCTATTGTATTGGCGGCAGAGGTAATTTCTTTAGGGATAGAAATCGACAACTGGAAAACTGAAACGGTTAATGGTGTAGGGGTTACTTATAACTCCGGCGCTGGCGACTATGCGGAATGGTTGCAGCGTACACCCGGAACAAAAGACTTGCATTACGGAGAGGTAGTGGGCATCAATGGCGGTCTTGTATCTTTAAATACCCAATCTGCTCAACACTACATGGTGGTTTCTAAGCAGCCCATCGTTTTGGGTAATGCGCCACAAGAGAAATTCAAAAAGAATTTCGAAAAGATCGCTTTTATGGGTCAAGTTCCCGTAAAAGTAGCTGGTAAGGTAAATGCTGGAGATTACATCATTCCTTCTGGAAACAACGATGGCTTTGGTATCGCTGTGAATCCAAAAGCAATGAAAATTGGTGATTTCGCAAGAATTGTTGGCGTTGCTTGGGCATCCGCTCCCGACAAACCACTGAATTATGTCAACGTTGGTGTTGGTTTAAACAGCAATGAATTGGCACCAAAAGTAGACGAAATTGCTACTAAGGTGGACAACATCATGGCTTTCTTGGAAGGCAAAGGTTCTTTACGCCCCGAAAACGCAGCAACTGCTGGTACTTCTCAAGCTCAAGCCGGAGAAACTATTCTTGCCAAACAAATGAATGATCAAGAATATGATCAGTTTGTAGATCAGCACGCCGATTACTTCACTGAACTTTTTTCTAATGTGAAGCTTGAATTAGTAAAAAAAGGGGTAAACCTGAATAAGCATCCTGAAATCAGCTCGTTTTTGGATAATCCAATTCCGATGATGAAGCAGGTTCGCAGGGATCCTGGTTATCTTACTCAATGGGGATCAGTTGATGCTAAATTGATTCAGAATAAAAGAAAATAGTTCCTTGCTTCTGCAATGAATGGTTGATACAACTGCGCCGCCCAAGAACATGTTTGCTTCTTGGGCGGCGTTTTTTTTGGCTGCCTCTTATCCGATCGGGTTGAAGTCTATTTAGATTCAATACAAATAAATTACTAAAAAACCTTTCCTTTGGCTACCTGTTCTTTTATTGGAAACGCTTTGATACTTTTGCCAACGGAAAATATTAGGAGCAAAAGCATGTTTTTTACTTTTTCTTCTTTAATTTTCAGGATGTTTTGAAAACTAGGCGATATGGAGACCCAAACAGATTATTTAGCGATATTGATGCAACTGGGCGTAGCGCTTGGTTTCGTTGGCGCAACGATGGCGGCCACCCACTGGATGGGGCCCAAACGGAGAACTGCCGAAAAATCAGTAAGCTTCGAATGCGGCGTGGAATCCATTGGTAATGCACGTTTGCCTTTTTCCATCAAGTATTTTCTTACAGCAATTTTGTTTGTCCTTTTTGACGTCGAAGTCATCTTTTTCTACCCCTGGGCGGTGAATTTCGAATCTTTGGGTGCATCTGGTTACTTAAAGATGTTATTGTTTATTGCCCCGCTCTTTCTTGGCTACCTTTATATCTTGAAGAAAGGCGCTTTGAAATGGGAAAAAGGACAAATGTAAATCACATCCAAAAAAAATTCGATCATGGCAGTAAATATGGTTGATGCACCTGAAGGCGAAGGTGGCCAAGGTTTTTTTGCAACATCTCTCGATAAAGTGGTGGGTTTGGCACGTGCCAATTCCATCTGGCCTTTGCCTTTTGCCACTTCTTGTTGTGGCATCGAATTCATGGCTACCATGGGCTCGCATTACGACCTCGCCCGTTTTGGCTCCGAGAGATTGAGTTTTTCTCCTCGTCAGGCCGACTTGCTGATGGTGATGGGAACCATTGCCAAAAAAATGGGACCAGTACTCAAACAGGTTTACCTACAAATGGCCGAGCCTCGTTGGGTAATCGCAGTTGGCGCTTGTGCTTCAAGTGGCGGTATTTTTGATACTTACAGCGTATTGCAGGGTATTGACAAAGTGATCCCGGTCGACGTATATGTTCCGGGATGTCCGCCCACACCGGAAGCAATTTTGGACGGCATCATGAAGATTCAAGAATTGATTAAAAACGAAGAACGCCGACGTCGCGAAGGGGAAGAGTACCGCGTGCTGCTGGAATCTTACGGTATACAATAAGAGAGGTATGACTTCAACTGACATCACTTATGAATCCATTTCGGATCAGCTAACCGCAAAGTTTCCTGATCAAATATTGGATGCTGAACAATCTTTTGGCATACTTGCCCTTACTGTAGCACGTACTTCGATTGTGCCCATCATCAAATGGCTTAAAGAAGATCCTACGCTGCGTTTTATTTTTTTGACTGATCTCTGCGGTATTCATTTTCCCGAACAAAAAGACCAGGAGCTTGGGGTTGTCTACCACATTCATAGCTTAGAAAACAACATCCGCTTGCGTTTGAAAATTTTCTTCCCAGCGCAAGATCCAATCGTCGAAACGTTAACTACCGTATTTGACGCCGCCAATTGGATGGAGCGCGAAACGTTCGACTTTTTTGGCATTCAATTCACTGGTCATCCTGATCTGCGTCGCATCCTCAACATGGATGAGATGGATTATCACCCATTATTGAAACAATATCCCTTGGAAGACGGAACGCGTACCGACAAGGACGATAAATATTTTGGCCGCTAATGGAGAACCTAATTATTACGCCGCCTAGTTTCAATGAGGAAAAGCAATACAACACGCTTAACCTCGGGCCAACGCACCCCGCTACCCACGGTATCTTTCAGAACGTACTGAAAATGGATGGGGAATTCATCGTTTCCGGTGAACCTACCATCGGGTACATTCACCGGGCTTTCGAAAAATTGGCCGAGCACCGTCCTTTTTACCAAATCACGCCAATTACCGACCGTTTGAACTACTGCTCGTCGCCCATCAACAACATCGGTTGGCACATGACAGTGGAAAAGCTGTTTGGGGTAAAAACACCCAAACGCGTCGATTACATGCGGATCGTGATCATGGAATTGGCACGCATCTCCGATCACCTCATCTGCAACAGCGTAATCGGGGTTGATACGGGTGCCGTAACTGGTTTCTTGTACGTTTTTCAGCAACGTGAGCATATTTACGAAATATACGAACAGATTTGTGGATCTCGCTTGACGACCAACATTGGTCGCATTGGCGGTTTTGAACGCGATTTTGACGACAATGTCATCGGGCGCATCAAGCAATTTCTCAAAGAATTCCCTATTGTATGGAGCGAATTTGAAAGCATGCTTTCGCGCAACCGTATCTTTATGGATCGCACCATCGGCGTGGGTGGCATCAGCGCTGAAAAAGCCCTCGGCTATGGTTTTACGGGCCCCAACTTACGTGCTGCTGGCGTCGATTACGATGTACGGGTGATGGAACCTTATTCTTCCTACGATGATTTTGAATTCACCATTCCGGTTGGCCTAAGCGGCGATGTGTACGACCGTTTTTGCGTGCGCAACGAAGAAATTCGTCAAAGTTTGTACCTGATCGAGGAAGCCATCAAACGCATTGAAAAACTGCCCCAAGGCGAATATTTTGCTGCAGTTCCGGAGTTCTATTTGCCGAGCAAAGAGGATGTCTATACAAAAATGGAGGCCTTGATCTGGCACTTCAAAATTGTGATGGGCGAAGTGGAAGTACCTAAAGGCGAAGTTTATCACGCAGTAGAAGGCGGAAATGGCGAACTAGGTTTTTATCTCGTTAGCGATGGCGGGCGTCAACCTTATCGTTTGCACTTCCGTCGACCTTGTTTTATCTACTATCAGGCTTTTCCTGAAATGATCAAAGGCATGATGCTTTCTGATGCCATCATTACGATGAGTAGCATGAACGTCATTGCCGGGGAATTAGATGCATAAAATCTGCCTGACCCTGGACAAAGGGAAAAGCGGTAATGTTCAGAATATTTTGTCCCAACAATGAGTGAAACGATAAACCTACAATTTTCTCCCGAACGGCTCAAAGAGGTAGAAACCTTGCTCAGCCATTATCCGGAAGATCAGCAAAAAGCAGCCATTCTGCCTATTTTGCATTTGGCACAGCACGAGTTTGGCGGCTGGCTCAGTCCGGATACCATGGACTATGTCGCTTCCTTGCTCCACATCAAATCGATTGAAGTATATGAAGTAGCTTCTTTT
>JBBRGN010000031.1:0-25201 GCA_038240665.1 Chitinophagales bacterium
ACATATTGATGGCCAAAAGACGGCAACTATCGTAAGGACAAAGCGGAATTTCACCACAAGGATTGGTGGAAATGGTGCGGTAACCTAGATCAGCATAGCAATCTGGAACCGATTCGCGAATCACCGTATCCCAAAACAAGACGCCAGGTTCTGCTGATTTCCAGGCGTTGTAAATGATCTTTTCCCAAAGTTTGGCGGCATCAATTTCCTTGACCATCACAGGATCGGTGGAATCGATCGGAAATTGCTGGCGGTAAGGTTGATCGCTCAGCGCTGCGCGCATGAATTCGTCATCAATACGAACTGAAACGTTGGCGCCAGTTACTTTTCCTTGCTCCAACTTGGCGTTGACAAAGTCTTCCGCATCGGGGTGTTTGACGGAAACGGTAAGCATCAAGGCACCACGACGACCATCTTGCGCCACTTCACGGGTAGAATTGGAGTAGCGTTCCATAAAGGGTACAATGCCCGTAGAAGTCAGCGCTGAGTTCATTACTGGACTGCCTTTGGGGCGGATATGCGATAAGTCATGCCCTACCCCACCCCGGCGCTTCATCAGCTGAACTTGTTCTTCATCGGTGCGAATGATCCCACTATACGAATCGGCAGGATTACCAATTACAAAACAGTTGGACAAAGAAGAAACCTGAAAGTTGTTGCCAATGCCCGACATTGGGCTTCCCTGAGGAATGATGTATTGGAAATTTTTGAGCAGGTCATAAGCTGCCTCTTCCGAAATCGGATTGGGGTACTTGGACTCAATGCGGGCAATCTCTGCTGCGATGCGCCGGTGCATGTCATCAGGTGATTTTTCGTAGATGTTGCCAAAAGAGTCTTTTAGGGCGTATTTGTTCACCCAGACATTCGCGGCAAGGTCGTCGCCTTTGAAATATTCGGAAGATGCCTTTAACGCCTCCTCTAAAGTGTAAGTTTGGAGCTGTGAATTTACCATTGGGATATTGAATTAAACTTGAAACTAAGTTCGAACTCTCAAGTTGCAACTATTTAAGGATTCAAACAAAAACGTGGAAATAAAAACACCAACATTTTCCCAACAGTACGATTAAATAAATTTGTTTTTTAAGTAGAAAATTTTAAGGTTGAAAAGAGGACATTCATTACTCCAATTCAAAAGATCAATTGACACGCCTCAAGGTATTTTCAATTTTTATTTCGCCCTGAAAAATGACTTGTCCTTTTTTCTGAAAAAGACTGCCCGGGGTTTCAATACCTTCCCATTGTTTGCCACAGGCATTGTGCAAATGGGCTTGATCCAGGATGAGTTTACCCCCTGGTTGCACGGTGATGCGCGCGCCTTCAGGCATGGACACCCGACAGGAGATGCTGAGTTGTCCGCCCGGAGCTATGGTGATGTTCCCCAAAAGATCTTTGGCACCTTTCCAAGCCACCGTATCTTTAATGACAAGATCTTCTCCGGGTTGTAGGGTACACCAATTGTGGACGAGGTACTGCCGTTCAACATTGCTTTCGGTGGACATTCGGAAATGGATTTGACCTATTTGGCAGGGCGTCCAGGCATTTTGTTGGGCGTTGTTGTCCATCACATTATTAGAAGCTTTAACATCGCAGGGTGGATTGGGCGTCCAGTCCCAACAAGGATTGTCGTGGTCGGGAGTGTCGTCGCAGTTATCGTAATACCAGGCGTGTTGAAGGCCAAAAAAATGCCCCAGCTCATGATTAAAAACGCCGCGATAACTGGAAGCAGGCCATTTGGTTTCAAAAATACCGGCCATTTTGATGGCATCATAGATCATTACCCCTACGCCGTTAGCGGTACGACTGTAATGGGGCGAGCGCATGCTATCCGGCTGGTGCGGCATGATGAACAAATTGATGATCGAATCCTTGCCCACTGCATAGCGGTCAACTACCCGATGATCAAACAAATTTTCATCCTTGCCTTTGTGGACATAGAAGGCACATTCATCATCATTGTTGAAATAGACGCCTTTGTCGATAGGTCGATTGGGTTGGGGGAAAAGTACCAACTGATAACGGGTTGGCAAAACGGGGATTTCATTGCCATGAGGCAGCCAAACATGTTTATTTTCCGCTAAACTTTTGTTCGCTTCTTTTATCAGATCCTGAGCAAAAGCGATCCCTTGATCACCCGTGTAATTGTACTTCCCACTGCGGGTATTGACAAAATGAACGTTGACCCGCACCAATTTCAAGGGTGTTTGTTCTGGGTGTTTGGGATTGGGGGTATAATTTAGCGCATTCTGACAACCGCTGGGCTGCAAAAAGAGGCCATCCCGAGGCGGTGGAGCGGTCGCCGGCGCTGGGTTGGTCATTCTTATTATTTTTTTTGACTTCAGCCAGGGTTGAGCCGAAAGGGTCTCGGTGAAAAAAAATAAAATGGCTAAAAAACAACACCCTTTAGCCAGCAATCCAGTAGAAAAAGACCGGATAGACCCGCTAAAGGGTGTTGTTTTTACAAAAAATGTTGTGTTTTTTATAAAATTCGCCATAGCTGGTTGTTTTTCTCAAAATTAAAAAAAACAACTGGTCAGGTTAGGCAAAAAATCATTCATTACCAATCTCCGCCTGCTCCGCCGCCATCAAAACCACCGCCGCCAAAACCGCCGAAATCTCCAAAATCAGAACCGCCGCTGCTACCTCCGCTGTTCCAACCTGATCCGCCGCCGCCGGGAGGAAAGAAAAACCAGCCTCCGCCGTTATTAACACCGCGACGATTCCGGCGATTGCCATCGTAATCATAGCTTCCATTGCTTGAGATCCCTCTACCTCCACCAAAATTGGAGCGCCCTAACCAATAGAACACTAGAAAAACGCCAACGATGATGATCAAGATCAAAAAGAGCGGCATTTCACCATCCCCGCTGGTTTTTTCATTTTTAAATTCGCCAGTCCCCAATTGAATAATGCGGGTGGTGGCCATATCCAGCCCTTGATAATACTGGTTTGCTTTAAAAGAAGGTCTTAAAATGTCCGTAATAAGGTGATTCACTTCAATATCGGGTAAAAAACCTTGAACGCCATTTCCTGTGATGATTTGTATTTTACGTTCTTGCATGGCAATGTAGATCAATACCCCATTGTCTTTGCCTTTGCGCCCAATACCCCAAGATTCGGCTATTTTGAGCGCGTATTCAAAAGCGTCTTCATCTTCCAAAGATTTGTCGATCACAATAGCGATTTGGGTGGAAGAGGAATCGTTGTAGGCACGGAGTTTGCCTTCCAGCCGTTGCCATTCTTCCTTGCTCAGCTTACCCGCATAATCGTTCACAAGCTGATTAGGACGAGGCGGAACTTCTTTTGCGTTAAGGATCAAGCAAAAGCAAGAAGCCGCCAACAGAAGAAACAAGGATTTGATTTTCATTTTTTAGCTTTAGCAGTTGTTCAATGTCTGACTCGTCGGTGTAGTAGCGGTAGGATTTTAGGGTATTGGAGCTTACAGAGCAGCATTAAGCTCTTTATTCATAAGAAATATCGTCTGGCAGTTCGTTTTCGTTTTTTTGGTTCGCATCGGCAGGGAAATACGCCTGCAATTTTTCCCCGATCAAGCGAACACCTAAACATATGCCATCGGCAAATTCACCGCGTTTAAAGCTATCCAGAACTTGATCGCGAACTTCGATCCAAAAGTTGGACAGCACCTGGTTGTGTATTCCTTGATCCCCGATGATGACCAATTGATGATCATTAGGAGCAATAAACAACAGAACAGCGTTACGGTTCTCCGTATTTCGCATATTGAGCTGGTTAAACACTTTCAGTGCATCTTCCCAAGCAGTACGCCGCAATTTACTTTGCAAGTGAATGCGAATTTCACCCGTTGTCTGTTGTTCTGCTTGTTGAATCGCCTGGATAACGAGCTGCTCTTCCTCGGGATTAAGAAATTTAACCATGGTAATGTGGTTTCAGGGAATGGTTGAAGGTTGTCTTTGAAAATATGGAACCTCCACAAATCAAAGACAACCTCTATTGCATGTCCAACGTCGGCAAATTAGTTAAAGTTGACGGTTGGCGTATTTTGTGCATCTTGAGCAGCCTGGAATTGAGCTTTTTGCTTAAATCCGAACATACTGGCAAAAATGCTAGCCGGGAAACGACGTACCTTTTTATTGTAATTGGTAGAAACATCGTTGTAATCATCCCGCGCTTTTTTGATGCGGTTCTCCGTACCTTCCAATTGGGCTTGCAAATCAACAAACCCTTTGTTGGCTTGCAAAGTAGGATAAGCTTCCGTTATCGACATCAAACGTCCTAACGCCTGTGACAACCCTGACTGTGCATTCTGATAGGCCATCAACTGTTCTGGAGTGGCATTGGCGGGGTCGATGGTGATTGAAGTTGCCTTTGAACGCGCTTCAATTACCCCTTGCAAGGTTTTCTGTTCAAAATTTGCGGCACCTTTTACCGTGTTCACCAAGTTTGGAATCAGGTCAGCACGGCGTTGATAGGCGGTTTGAACCTTACTCCATGCATTTTCTACATCCTCCTCATTGCTTACCAATGAGTTGTAAGTATTGCAACCTGTGGCAAATACGATTAAACCGAGTAGAATTAGGACTACCGAGAGCGTTAAAGATCTCATGTTTGAGTAATTTTAGTTTTTATAAAATTATTGCAATAATAGACGCATTGAAGGCCATTGCAAAAAAATTCCCCTCAATTTCCTGAAATTATCGTTAAACAACAGCTTTTTTACTTCAAAATAATTATTTCAGCAGCTCAATGGCTATTTTTCTGGTGTTCAACTCCTGTTTTGTTGTGCCCAAAAGGTTTGCAGCAGCATATGAGCGGCATGTACTGGCGATAATTCCCGGTCCATGACTTTTTTTTCCAGGGATTGTAAATGATCGATCATCCCCGGAAAATTAAAAAATTGCTGCGTCAATAGTTGTTGAATGCTTTCTTGAAACCAATTTTTGGTTTGCTGTTCTCGTTGTTGGTCAAAAAAACCGCTTTTTTGAGTAAACTCCTGATACGAAAGTATGCATTCCCAAATCTCGGCAACCCCAACATCGTTAAGTGCAGAACAGGTCATTACAGGTGGTATCCATTGGCTTTCTTTAGCTGGATAAAAGTGAAGCGCATTCCGGTAATCGGCTGCGCTGAGTTGCGCTTTTTTGGCAACATCGCCATCGGCTTTATTGACTGCAAGCAGATCGGCCATCTCCACAATTCCTCGTTTTATTCCCTGTAATTCATCGCCTGCGCCGGGTAAAAGTAAAAGCAAAAAAAAATCGACCATGCTGTGTACTGTTACTTCAGATTGCCCTACGCCAACGGTTTCTACCAGGATATGATTAAACCCTGCTGCTTCACAAAGTAGAATGGTTTCGCGCGTTTTACGGGCTACCCCGCCTAAGGAATCTCCGGCTGGCGAAGGCCGAATATAGGCTTGAGGTGCACTGCTTAACCGCTCCATCCGTGTTTTATCTCCTAAAATACTTCCTTTACTGATCTGACTGCTTGGATCAATGGCAAGCACCGCCAATTGACCGCCACCTTCAATAATTTTCATCCCCAGCACTTCAATAAAGGTACTTTTCCCAACGCCTGGAACACCGGTAATCCCCAATCGCAATGCACGACCACTATGGGGCAAACACTGTTCAATGATGCGTTGAGCAAGCGCTTGATGGTTGGCCAATTTACTTTCCACCAAAGTAATCGCCTGACTCAAAACAACCCGATTACCCGACAAAATACCATCGACATAATAATTGATATCCTCCGTATTTCGTTTGGCGCCAGGTCTCATATTGGTTGCATTGACTATTTCCCCGTAAAAACAGGAGCCCGTTTTTCGATAAAGGCTTTTACGCCTTCCGCATAATCATCGGTAGCGGCAGCAGCAGCTTGCAAGGAAACCTCCACCGCTAATTGCTGATCGAGGTTATTGGAAAAAGACTGTTGCAACGCTGCTTTGGTCAAGGCCAATCCCCGTGTAGGCAACATTGACAATTTAATCGCCAGCGCCCAAGCCTCCTCGGCAAATTGCTCATCCGGAAATACTTTATAGATCATGCCCATTGATGCTGCTTCGGTAGCGCTGAGCTTATCGCCAAGCAACATCAGTGCGCTGGCGCGTTGCCAACCGATGAGGCGAGGAAGAAAAAAAGTACCTGCACAATCGGGAATCAAGCCAATTTTCGAAAAGGCTTGTATGAAACTAGCCGAAGCGGTAGCGACTACCACATCGCAGGCCAAGGCGATATTAGCACCAGCTCCGGCGGCCACACCGTTGACGGCCGCAAGAACGGGTTTTTCCAATTGGCGAATCCGTTCGATGATGGGGTTGTAATGTTCCTCCAGCGCATTTACAAAAACGCTTGACTCGCTGTTTTGTACCTCCTTGAGATCTTGTCCGGCAGAAAACGCTTTGCCTTCCCCTGTGAGGTAAACTGCTCTAACCTCAGGATCCTGCTGTGCCTCATCTAGTAAAGCCTGGAGCCGAAGCGACATTTCACGGTTAAAACTATTGTAAACACCTGGGCGATTAAGGGTAATCTTGGCTACCGCTGCCATTTTTTCGTAAAGGACTGATTCCATGTAAAGTGTTTTCAAATCGAAAAATGGAGGACAAAAAAATCAAGAAGAACTTAATGGCACTTAAAATAATCAAAAGGTTCCAAACAATCTAAACATTTATACAAGGCTTTGCAGGCCGTAGAACCAAATTGGCTGATCATTTCGGTGTGTATACTTTTACAGCGGGGACAGGGAATGGATTTTTCTTCAAAAAAAAGCGCTTTTTTGTCCATACTTCCTTTGACTGGCGGCGCGATGCCATATTCCAGCAGTTTTTGTCGGCCAGCCTCGCTGATCCAATCGGTTGTCCAAGCAGGTTCTAAAACGGAAGTAACGGTGATTTCCCCAAAACCATGTGCTTGAAAAACGGAGCGAATATTGACGGTAATGGCGTCCATGGCCGGACAACCAGAATAGGTAGGCGTGATGACTATCTCAAAATGCCCATTGGGGTGGATGATCACTTTACGGACAATCCCCAAATCCAAGATATTGAGCACCGGAATCTCAGGATCAGGCACTTCGGCCAAAATAGAAAAAATGGCGATCGTGGCCGGTGAAGGAGAAGTTTGTTCCATTAGTCGACCTTGGTCAAATCCAAATTACGTATCATTAGCAAATACGTTTTGGCAAATTCAGGTAAGGTCCGAAAACTAAGCGATTGAAAAGCTGGATTGAGCTTGGTAAACTTCGCCTTGTTGTGATCCACAATTTCTTCGATGCCCTTTTTGATGGATCGCTTGTTGAGCTGCCCGGTATTGGCATCGTAATAATCATAAGGAAATCCCAACTCTTGAAAAAACGCAGTTTCGGTAATCTGATAAAAAAGGTGAAAAAGATCGCGATCCGGTTTAAGGATGGCGTAGTTAAAAAGCGAATAACCAATGATATAGCCAGGTACCGAAAGAGCAATCGCATCATGGCCATTGTCGGTATACCAATCCATGTTGTTGAGTTCGGCATCGACAAAAGTGAGGATCCGATCATGATTAACTGGCGTAGTGATGCCAAAAGTGGATTTCACCTTATACATTTCCTTAAAAAACTCATCCTTCGGGCGATCCAACAATTTTTGGAGATCTTTGATCAGGTTTTGATTTTTTTCCAAAGGCGATTTGGCTTCCTGAGCAAAGTACATCCGGTGCATCCGCTCCAGAGACTCCATCATATAGCCCTCCGGCTTGGTCAAATAGTCGAGTCTATAAATCAAATTCAGCAACAAGTAACCAAAACCGCCAGGATATTGCTCTTTGGACAATTTGCCGCTGTTGATTTCAGTCATTACTTTACCAATCTCGGTAGTGATGAACTGGTATTTAGATTCCTTTTCAGGATCAGGAATGGATTGAATGTGGCTATTGTCAATCTGTTCGAGGATTTTGAATTCATCCAAGAGCAAATCGTCTTGTTTATCGGCATTGGTAGCCAATTCTTTGAGCGCGTAGTACAACTTGTAGGGGGATCCGTCCAAAGTAAATGTATCAAAAACGATGGCGATGTTGTTGTCTTTATCGAGGGCAAATCGGCTGTATTGCAAGCCAAAATTTTTCTCGATAAGCCGGCGCATAAAGCCTACATTCAGAATTTCAGAATGGGCTATTTTAGCTTCTGCTTTTAGTTTTTTTCCGTCGGCAAAGCCAATTATTTTTTTGGAGCCTTGAAAAATTTCAAAGCGAATACCACCATCTTCTTCCCAGAAACGGACATTGTCTTCGTCTTCATCGCGGAGGTAAAGGAAAAATTGGCGAAATGATTCTAAGTAGGCCTCTTCCTCAAATCTTTCGAGCGAGCGATCCCAAGCTTCGTAATTCGCTGGCTTTTTGTAGGAATCGGTATAGCGACCAAACTTAATGCTAGGATGCGGTTGGAGTTCTGAATTAGGTTTAAACAATCGGTCCAGTAAGCCCATAAATAACCTTCGTTTGCTCTACAGCTGGCTTGAATAGCCTAGCTCGTGATTGACGTTATTGAAGCTCAGTATGGATTGGTTGAAAAGTGATTTTTTTACAATCAACCATTACTAGCGCAACAACTTCGTTTTTCAAAAAATAAAAATACTAATTTTGACGAATTAAAAAAACAAATTGAGTCAAATTATCCTATTCTAATGGATTCTTTCCGCACACAAGTTCCTTTGGATCGTTATTTTGTTCCGATTTCTCATCAGGATCAACTGTTGAGCTTGGGTTCTTGTTTTGCGGAATCCATCGGCGATCGACTGGCAGGTTGTAAGTTTAATGTGTTGCAAAATCCTTTTGGAATGCTGTTCAACCCCATCTCTATTGCCCAAAGTTTGCAACATTTGATGGCTGGTAAAACCTATGTGGAACCGGATCTTGTTGCCCATCAGGGGCTTTGGCACAGCATGGATCACCACAGTCGTTTTTCTTACCCCACTGCGGAGGAAGCTTTAGGAAAAATCAATACGGCTCTAAGAATAGGGCAAGAACATTTGGCAGCAACATCCGTATTGCTGCTCACCTTGGGTTCGGCACATGTATGGACTTATCTCCCGCAAGATCGCGTGGTAGCCAATTGTCATAAATTCCCCACTAAGGACTTTACCAGACGCCGGCTCACCGTAAATGAAACGGTGAACGCGCTCCGCGAGCCCTTGGCACGTTTGCTAGATCGTTCACCAAAATTGCGCATCCTACTCACGGTGAGTCCAGTGCGCTACCTGCGGGATGGATTTACCGAAAACCAGTTGAGCAAAGCTACGCTGCTGCTTGCAATTGCACAATTGGGTCAGGAATTGGAACAAGTCCATTATTTTCCCGCATATGAACTCTTGATGGACGATCTGCGGGATTATCGATTTTATAGCGAGGATCTTATTCATCCCAGCACAACTGCGGTGAACTATATTTGGAACTACTTTAGCCAGGTGTTTTTTCAAAAATCAACCCAGCAGCTCATCGAATCCATCCATTCCATCGTACAAGCGACGCAGCATCGACCTTTCCAACCATTAAGTGCTGCGCATCAACGGTTTGTAAACCAGCAGTTAAGTTTGATTGCTGAATTGGAAGCACTTCATCCTGGCCTAGATTTGAAAAAAGAGCGTATTTTTTTCCAAAATGCCCAGGTTAAACCCAATTGATTATTTTTTCTTTTTCTGGTGATACTGCAAGCGCATCAAACTTGGAAACACCACCAGCAACATCGGCAAACCCGCCACAAACCCGCCAATGACCGCGATGGCCAGGGGTTGTTGCATTTGCGCGCCCAGTCCAATCCCTAACGCCAAGGGCATTAAAGCCAAAATAGCGCCAATGGCCGTCATTAATTTGGGCCGGATGCGCAAAGCTATGGCGTAGTTAATCGATTGATCTACATCATTGGTTTCAAGCATGTTGAAGCGGTATTGACTTACCGTAAAAATGGCATTTTCCGCCAAAATCCCTACAATCATGATAATGCCTGTATAGCTGCTTACATTCAAGGACGTACCCGTAAGATAGAGCGCCACAATACATCCACAAATTCCCATCACGGATATAAAAAGCAGGGAAAGCGAGAGCAGCCATTCTTTAAACAAAAACATAAAAACACCAAACACCAACAAAGAAGCCATCATCAAAATCAGCAATAGCTCTTTAAACGATTGTTGTTGGGCAGCATAAGCGCCACCATAAGCAACCAAGTACCCCTTGGGCAAGAGAAGTTGGGTTTTAAGTTGTTGTTGAATTTCCGCGATGGCGCTACCTAGATCGCGGTTGTTCAAGCGAGCAGTTAGCACGACGGCAGATTTCAAATTTTCCCTTCGTTGTTCGGTTTCACCGGGAACAATATTTACCGCACAAAAAAAAGTGAGCGGCCGGGTGGTTCCATCAGGTAAAAAAATCAGCTGACTTTTGATGCGTTCTAGGTCATTGTTTTTGAAATCGAAAAACCGCAGGATCATTCTGCGCATTTGTTCGCCATCTTGCATTTGCCCTATCTGTATACCTGCTGTCATGGCCGCCTGGGCAGGAGAAGGTACGGGCTGATTGGCATTGATTCCCAAGGTCACTCCACTTGTATAAGCTGCCAATTGGGTTTGAAAATCGAGCAGGGAAATCTTGTACTGACTTAAAAGGTCTTGATTGGGTATAAAAACCAAAGATGGCCCAGCAATCCGCAGACCATTGTTGACGTCAGCAACCCCTTTTATTTTGGCGATGATGGTCTCGGCCTTTTTCGATATTTCTTGGAGCTGTGCGTAATTATCGCCAAAAAACTTTACTTCAATGGGCTGAGGCGTACTCATCAGGTCACCCAAAATGTCGGCAATGCGCTGCCCGAAGGAGATGTCCAGAACGGGTTGTTGACTGGCAATTTTCTTCCGCAAATCGTCAATAACATCCACGGTCTTTTTACTACGCTTGAGTTTAAGTTGAATGGAATAATCGCCAACGGTTTGGGGTATCGAGTTGAACGACATGATTATACCTGTTCTACGGCTGTACGTTTCTACATCAGGATGGACGATGATGATCTTTTCAACGGCTCGTAAGATCCGATCGGTTTCTTTAAGCGAGGTACCCGGTGGCGTAAAATAATCCAATACAATGGTTCCTTCATCTAAATCCGGTAAGAATCCGGTTTCCAATTTGCCAAAGCTCGCCCAGGCAGAATAAGCAAAAATGCCTACCAGTAAAAATGCAAAAATGGGTTTATTGAAAAACCAGGTCAACCAGCGGAGGTTTTTGACACTTTGCGCTTCCGTTTGATGGTGCGCTTTTTTTGATGCTTTGAAACCAATGACAATGTGAAAAACCGGCAACAACAGCCAAGTCACCAAAAAAGAAGTCACCATCGTCAATTGCATGGTATCGGAGAGTTCTTTGAAAAAACTTCCCGCCAATCCGCTCATCAATCGAAAAGGAAAATGGATCACAATCGTAGCCATGGAAGAACCAATCATGGCTGGAAAAAGATCGTGGATGGCCTCTTTGACCACACTAAAACGGTCTTTGCTGGGATCCTCCTCGTGTTTGCGGTAAATTTGTTCGATGATCACGATGGCATCATCAATAATCAAACCAATGGAAGCAGCAATAGCGCCGAGCGACATGATGTTGATGCTGATGCCCGCGACCGACAAGACCAATACCGTGAAAGCCAACGTAACCGGGATCGTAAGCATCACTGCCAAACTTGCCCGCCAAGACCGCAAGAAAACAATCATCACCAAAATAGCTAGAAACAAGCCTTCGTAAATGGTTTCGATAACGCTTCTGATGCTGTCTCCTACAAATGCCGATTGGTTGTAATAGGTTTTCAACACCATCCCTGCGGGCAATTGTTTTTGGATTTCAGCGGCTTTTTGTTTACACTCTTTGGCAAAATCCAGTAGATTGATGCCCGGTTGTTTGATTAAATCGATCAATACAGCTTCCGCGCCGTTGGCATTTACGGCTACAAATTCGACCTGCTCTTGAACCTCCACTCGGGCAATTTCTTTCAGGCGAACCAAGCGTACTCCATCGTTTTTTACAATCACGTTTTCCAACTGATCGATGTCCAGCAAACGGGTATCAGTGAGCGAAAGGTAAAGGCGGTTGTAATCTTCCACGTTCCCATTGGAGATCACATAGTTGTTGTTGTTGAAGGTGGTAATAATGGAATTAGGCGTAATGCCCAATGACGACATCTTGATGGGATCAGGAATGATGACAAATTCTTTGTTTTTACCCCCTCTCACCACTACATTGGAAATGCCCTGAACCTGGGAAAACAGCGGGCGAATAACCAGATTGGCCTTATCCCTCAACGCTACTAAGCCATGTTTTTTACTCTCTACCGTGTACCCATAAACGGGAAAAGTAGACTGGTTCATTGCTTCAGTAGCAATGTTCACCCCGGCGGGTAAGAAGTTTTTGATTTCGTTGATTCGACTTTCTACTTGCGTTTTGGCATTGTAAACATCCGTGCCCCAACTGAAAAATATATCAATGACGCAGCTTCCGCGGCTGGTATTGCTTCTTACTACTTGTACCCCTTTTACCTTTTTTACCGCGCTCTCCAATGGTTTGGTAACCGTGATCATCATGCGATCAATGGGCTGTTGCCCCGCATCGGCAATGAGCGTAATTCGGGGAAAAAGGACTTCTGGAAATAGGTTGGTCTGCATTTGGGTATACAGATAAGATCCCGCCAACAAAAGAAGCAGCCCTACAAATTGAATCGGCTTTTTGAAGGTGATGTAGAAGTTTTTTTGATTTTCCATGTTTCCCGATTTATTGGAGTTGTTGCTTCACAACCGAAACCAATGCTGTATCGGGTAAACCATAATTTCCTACGCTGACGATCTTGTCGTATAGATCGAATTGGGGGGATAAAATTTCCACTTTCTGGGGATTTTTGTTGCCAATGACCACTGGAATTTTAACTACCGTACTGTCGTTTATCAACTTCATGATCCAAAATTCTTGCAACATTTCATCGCTTAGCAAGCATGATTTTGGTAAAATTTGCTTGTTGCTCACACTGCCTTTGCTGATGCCCACTTTTACGATCATGTTTTCAGGTAAAAAAAGGTTTTCATTGCATTTTGCCAAAATGGTTTGGGTTTGAGACAGGACATTCATGGAAGTCAAGGCTCGGGTAAAAACAGCACGATGAATACTGTTGTCGGGCAAAGTAAGGATGCAGCTATTGCCAACTTTAGTAAAAGACGAGTACTCATAAGGCACATTGACCTGAAAAACCAGGTCGCTGCTTTCCGCAATGGTACACAACTGGGTGCCTTCAAGCACATAATCACCCGGTTGTTGTTTGTCCAGCGTACTGATGATGCCCGTGGCAGAAGCCCTTACCTTGATGACACCGAAGTTGGTCAAACTACTGTCCATTTTGACGATATCGTTGCCCAATGCCCTGCTTTCTTTGGATTGCAGTACATACAACAACTGACCCTTCGTTACTTTGTCGCCTAATTTGATGGTAACTTGGGTGATGAACGCCGGAATGGATGCCGTCACAAGGTTTCGCTTTAGGTAGATGGTGGTTCCCAAAAACGTCAGGTCATCGTGGATGCTGCCATAATCTATCGACACCACTTCGACTGGTGTTTTAGGAGCCTGTTCAACGGCCTCAGTTTGAGCCTCGCCCCCTGAATGGCAGGAATTAAAGCCCAGCAAAATCAAGAAAATACAGTTTTTAAGCCCCAAAAGCCCCCGCTGCAACAAGCTGACGTTTTTCATCTTCATTTAAAATTTACCAGTTCCAGTAATTGTAAGCATTGATCAGCAATTGTTGCTGGGAAGAAAGCAGGGTGTAGTCCCTTTGTACCAGCGCCCTATTTTTCAAGGTATTCAGATAATTGACTATAGTAAGTTGCCCCGATATGATCTCCCTTTTGTAAGCATTGATCAGCACATCGTAATCCTTCAATTGCTGCTCGGCAATGGCTAGGCGCTCGGTATAGGATTGAAGTTCATTCAAAATCTTGGTTTTGCGGACGGAGTTCTGGCTGAGGAAGTTCTCCCGGTAAGCCGAAATCGATTTTTGCAAAACGGTGATTCTATCCTGATTGATTTCTTTTTGATGTCCGTCATAAAAGGTATAGGAAAGATTCAATCCAGCACTCAATCCAAATCGCCGATAAAAATTGGGAACATAGACCCCATTGAGACCAGCATTGGCAAACCAACTCAACTGCGGTTTGTACTTGAGTTCAAATATTTTTTGCTGCGTGGCTAAATTGAGACTGTCGAGGCGGTACTTCTGTAGGTAAGCTGAATTTTCTAGACGCCCGTTTAAGATAAGTTCTGCATTCAATAGCGGCAGATAAGTCGTGTCATTAATGCCACAGAGGATGTTCAAATCAAAAAAATCCCGGCGGGTGTTGGCTTTAATCTGCGCCAATTGCGCCAAGAAATTCTGGTATTCAATGTTGAGTAGACTCAGATCCGATTGCTTATAAATGCTGCTCTCGACCAATTTCCTAAACAAGTCTCTTTGCTCCAGTAGGAGTTTGACCATCCCTTCGGTATAATTGGCTAGTTTGTAATCTTGCAAACACAAGATGTATTGATCGGTCACGATTTTTTCCAGATCGTGCGCGGTCAGTTTGGCGTTATTTTGCAGGATTTGCGAGCCAACGACCAGCTGCTCCTGGGTAGTTTTCAAACGCTGCTCGCTGAACAATGGCTGAATAAGGTTCAGCAACGCTTGATAAGTACCGCCGTTAGAACTGGCGATATCATAACCTACGTATTTTTCAGCGCCGACGGAGTTTAGGTCTAGCCTGGTTCGACCATTGTCGTTTGAAAGGATCGGCGCAAACGAATAAGCTGCAGTTGCAGATAACTGTGGTTTGGTGTACAATGCGCGCAATCGCTCCGCTTCAAATTGATTGGCACTAACCAAATTGCCATTGTCCTTGATGAGTGGGCTATTTTGCTGAGCGGTAGCGATGTAGTAATTCAAATCATGCTGTGCAGACAAGGGTTGATGGTGCAGGATGACAAGAAGCGGAATGAGGAGTAAAAATCTGTTTATTGGCATTACGTTTCATTCAATGCTTAGTATTGCTGCCAAATGGCAACAACACCAAGCATTTTTTTGAGCTTAAAAACTTATTCTTTACTTCACTTAATAAATTTACCGTTACTGTCAAAGATCAAATCCTTCCCTTTGATTTCCGCTTCATACGTAATATTGCCTTTAGCATCAGTAATTTTTGCCGCTTCTTTTATTGTTTGCTTGTACTGTGCTTTGATGTACGCCAAAACCCCCGCCGGCAGTTGGCTCGTTTGAATTTCAACCTCGGTTTCAAGTACATTGCCTTGCCCATCAAACAAGACAGAATTGTCGACTTTACTAAGGTCAAAGCTGGCTTCAAACTTTTCCTTTTCTTTGGTCCATTTTACAGCGGCAACTTTTGGATACTGCTTTTGAAAAGCATTTTTAACCGGAGCAGGAACATCCTTTTCTTGTATTTTCTGAGCGTAGGTAAGTGTTGAACACAGTAACATTGTCACTATCAATACCAAGTTTTTCATTGTTTTACGTTTTAAAAAGTGTTTGAAAATTCAATAATCACACAAACTTAGAACCAGATTTAGGAGAAATTTAGAATCCTAATTCCGGTTTTTAGAATTTGTTAAAAAAGGATTAAAAAGGAATGTAAACCATCTACAAAAGTGTAGTCTACAGACCAATTATTAAGGTCGGCAATTTTTTTAACAATGGCCAATCCTAGGCCATTGCCGCGCGTAGATGGATTGAATTTCGAAAACCGATTGAATAATTTACTCTTTGCTAATGGATGGGGCTCTCCAGAGTTCGATAAGATCAGTCTTTTTTTAGATAAGGTAACCGATACCTGACCATGATTTGTGTTGTGCTGGATTGCGTTTAAGAACAAGTTACTAATAAGAATTTCGGCCAATACGGCATTTGATTGCACAAAAACTTGTTCTTCTAAAACAAGCTTGAAGGCAAGGTTTTTGGCCTTTCCCTGTTCGATAAAAAAATCAAGTTGCTTTTCGATTCCCTCCTTTAAATCAAAACTTTGCTTGCTGTGGTAGTTTTGATTTTCAATTTTAGAAAGCAGCAAAAGGTTTTTATTCAAGCGGTTCATCCTGGCCACATTATCGTTCAAAGTGGATAGGATTTCCGACTGTTGCTGCGTGACATCTTCCCGCTGGATAAAATTATCAATGGTTGCCTGGAAAACGACCAAAGGTGTTTGTAATTCATGGGCCGCATTTTCAACAAATTCTAGTTGGCTGCGATAGATGGAAATATTTTTTTCAATCAGTTTTTCAATGCTGTCGTTTAAGCGATCAAATTCTTCAATTTTTGTCTTCGCTAGCTTAGGATGATTGGAATTGTTGATCTCAAATGCTTCAATCATCTGCAAAGTTTTGTAAAATGGTTTCCAAAGATGGTGCGAAAACTTCGTGGATATGATCAATATCCCAATCAACAAACTCGATAGTATTATAAAAAAAAGGACGGCGATGTTTTTGATCAAGTCCTCCTTTTCTTCGAGGTTGATCCGACCCGAATAAGTGTAATGCTTTCCTTCAATGACGATTGGGAAATTTAGCTCCCGGTAAGGTTCATTCTCTTGGCTTAATGTGTCATAGTAATAAGTATAGAATAGCGTATCGATGATTAATCGATTCGCTGGTTTGATTTTTATATCCCGATTAAAGTTGTTCCAAATGGGAATATCAGCTTCTTTTAATCTTTTGATCGAGTAATGCAAAAATTCATTTTTACGCAGCTGCAAGGCTTCATCTGCATCATCCAGGTATAACTTTTCCGAAAAAAAATAAAACAAAGGTGCTAGCATTGCCAGCAATAAGCAGGCAAAAACCAAGTACGCCCTAGATGTTTTTTGTAAAAGCTTTTTAGTCATTTTGCCATTTATATCCCAATCCATAAACTGTTTTAATGTATTCGCTACAACCGGCCTCTTTTAATTTGTTTTTTAGATTTTTGATGTGCGCGTACACAAAATCATGGTTGTCCAACATATCCGCCATATCCCCTGAAAGATGCTCGGCGATGGCGCTTTTTGACAGTACGCGATTTTCATTACCGATCAAATACAAGAGCAACTCATTTTCTTTTTTAGTAATGTCAATTTTTTTGTTGTTTACACTTACCGTTTTTGAGAAAATATCAATTTCAATTTCGTTAAAGGAGACCAAATTGTTGCCTTTAAATTGTTTACGCCTAATGAGTGCTTGAATTCTTACCAGTAATTCTGATAGATGAAAAGGTTTGGTGAGGAAGTCGTCTGCGCCTAAGGTTAAACCCTCGATTCGAGTTTCCAGGCTTTCTTTTGCCGAAATAATGATCACGCCTTCCTCCTTTTTTTGCAGCTTTATTTCTTGCAAAATTTCGAAGCCATTTCCATCAGGCAACATCAAGTCTAGTAAAATGCAATCATAGTGGTGATTGGAAATTTTTTCCAAAGCTGTTTTTATATTTTCCGCCCATTCACAGACATAATCGTTGCCCTTTAGGTAATTTTCGATACCCAACGCCAGTTCTTTTTCGTCTTCAATTAGTAAAATCTTCATTTTTCAAAGGTGCCTCCTGATTTTGAATTATTTTAGATTTCTAGGTGAGGAAAGGATAAGAATGCATTGAAATTGGAAAAAAGAATTTTGTTTTACCGCAAAAGAACAATCTCTTTTGAGCTGAAGTTTATTCAAAAGTAGATTGAAAATCCTGCAAGCCTCCGCCCTTTGGATTTGATGATCTGCCATTGAATTCATTTTTTGAAAATAGTCAGCAGACCACCTTATTTAGTAGACTGTTTAATTAGCGTATAGTTAGACTTTGAAGCAGAAATGGAATGGATTAGAAGAGCCAAGAAAGCCCTCTCTAGATTGCGATGATTGTGCAATGATACTTAAATCGGCGCTGATGGTAGCAAGGTAAAAGTTATTATTACAAAAAGAAGTCCGCAAATACACGGACATCTTTTTTTTGACCACTTTGTAGCGTTAAAATCAGGAATTGGCAACCGCCCTTTTTGTGCTCTACTCAACAAAGTGATCGGCAATTGTATTAAATAAAGGGAGAATTGTAAAATCGAGCATGGCTTGCCCTATTTTTACCGCCCATTAGCACGTTAAACGTGTATAACTTTTTTTCACATCATTAAAATCATCATCGTATGAAAAGATGGATACTAACCTTAATTGTAGGTTTATCTTTATTAGGCAGCAACATACAAGCTCAAAAACTGATTGAGAGCCAAAAAGTTGGCCAATTAGACGTTGGCTTATTGCAATTGATAGTGGGGCCATTGGCGCAATATGAAGTTGAAATGTACAAAATCCTGTACACCACCAAAGACATTGCAGGCAAACTGGACACTGCTTCAGGTTTGATGGTTATCCCCTTGGGTACGCCAGGCGCCTTGCCGATGGTGGTTTACCAGCACGGTACGGTGAGCGAAAGAACCGACGTGCCATCCAACTTGAAAGGTGGGTGGCAATTTACGGCTGCTTTTGCCACATTTGGGTACGTAACCGTTACGCCTGATTACCTTGGCTTGGGAAGATCTCGAGGATTTCACCCGTACTTGCATGCAAAAACCGAAGCTTCAGCAGCCATTGATATGATGTATGCCGCACGTGAATTTGTAAAAAGTAAAAACATTGTCCTCAACAAACAAATTTACATCAGCGGCTATTCCCAAGGAGGCCATGCATCGATGGCGCTACACCAGGAATTGGAAGCCAATTACAAAACGGATTTCCCCGTTACTGCTGCTGCTCACCTATCAGGGCCTTACAATATTTCAGGGGAGACGTACAAAGGTTTTGTATCGGATCTGCCCAGCAGTTATCTCGGCTATTCACCTTACATTATTTTGTCGTACAATTTGGCTTACAAACTGTACAACACTACCGAGCAGTATTTTAAACAACCCTATGCTGGGATCGTAGATCGTTTTTACCGTCGTGAAATCAACGCTGATACCCTAAGTAGCCTGCTTTTAAAAGAATTGAAAGCCCGTACCGGAAGTACAGTCGGCAAAAAAATCTTTCAGGATTCTCTGCTGGCCAATATGGATAAAAATCCGAATCACCCGTTGCGCATAGCTTTGCGCGCGAATGACACCTACGGCTGGGCACCTCAAGCGCCAACTCGGCTTTTTTATTGCAAAGCTGATGAGACGGTGTTTTACCGCAACAGCGTCTTTGCCGACTCAGTAATGCAAAAACTTGGCGCTAAAAACCTAGCGACTCAGGATGTCAACTCTACCGCTGGGCATTTTGCTTGTACTAATCCGGCGGGTTTTGCTACGCTGGCTTTCTTTACGCAGATTGCTACTCAAGTGACTACTGGACTAAAAGACATTGCCGTTTTACCCGTCAAAATGTATCCCAACCCTGCTCGTGAAACCGTGCATTTGGAAGGACTACCCAATCAAGGACAGTTGGTGATCACTGCACTAAATGGTCAAGTACTGCGTCAGCAAAACGTAGTTGGAACTTACGCGGATGTCGCTATTGGCGATCTTCCAAATGGCTTGTACTGGATGCGAGTTTGGTCAAATACTGGAACTTGGACTGGAAAATTGGTAGTGCAGCAGTAAACTTTTAACTGCGTTAACTAAAAATAAAAAAACCTCTGGTCAATTTGAAATTCAAAGACCGGAGGTTTTTTTTATATGTTTCAGCAAAGCGATCACACTTTAACTTACGCCAATCGTTTCACCCGCGTTTCCGCCGTCAACTGCTCATCTTTACCGATATTCAACAACAGCAGTCCTGGTTGTTTGCCTACTTCAATGCTGCCAAAATCAGCATCAAACCCTAAGGCTTTAGCGCCATTGAGCGTAGCCCATTGCAAAATGGTGTGAAATGGTACGCTTGATTGGTAACGGGCAATGGTTTTCATCTCTTCCAAAACGGAAAGCTGCCAATTGGAGGTCAAGCTATCGGTACCAATGGTCATGGCCGCACCATTTTCGATAAAACATTGGTAATTCGGCAAGCGATTTTCAATGTACAAGTTGGCATTCGCACAGGTCGCCCAGTACACGCGGTCGCTCCAATTCTGCGCTGCACGGATGTCCTCAGGCGTACTCAAGGTATTGTGGACAAAAAGCGTACGACAACGCGGATCCATATTCGCCAAAGCATAATGGATCGAGGTTTTTCCCGTAGCCTGAAAATGATCAAAATTGAAACCAAACCCGCCAAAAAAACTAAGAAAATCCCCGCCTTTATTCAAAAAAAGCTGGTTTTCGTGCGGCGTTTCTTGATTGTGGATACTGACTGTAGCATCCGGTGTATTCATCGCATTGATGCGTTGAAAAAGCCCTTGACTTACCGTATAAGGCGCATGCGGCACACAACTTTTGCGGTTGCCATGAGCGGTGCTTTGTCCCTCATATACTTCGTGGTATTGGTTAAAGGTATTTTCCGTCATCCCATCTTGCAGAAAATCAAACATCTCTACAAAGGAATAATAACGGATTTTGCTTTTGTCTTTTTGAGCCGCCGTATCCAGTTTATTGGAAATATCGCCAACCGCAACTATACCACCCTCGTACATTTCTTGATCGGCTTTTTCAATAGCATCCAGAATGACCTCCATGGCGATTTCCCGCATAGAAACCACGCCTTTGATGAAAGGAATCAATCCCGTACCGGTATCCACCATCCCTTTCATGTGCGAAAGCTCCAAATGGCAATGGGTATTGACAAAACCCGGGACAATAGCGCCGGGGTGGTATTCCAAACTAGCCGCGTCGTGTTGATCTCGAGTGCTGAGTTCGAGGATTTTTCCATTTTCATCCGTTACGATGACCATGTTTTCTACTGGTTCACTGGCAACAGGATAAACAACATCAGCAGTAATTTTGCGTATCATCGATCTGTGTATTTGTATGGGTGTATAAAGGTATCATAGCTGGCAAACCACCAAACCCGTCTTCATCCGCGGTTCAAACCAAGTGGATTTGGGCGGCAACATTTGCTCATGATCCGAAAGCGTCATCATGTCCTGCAAAGCTACAGGAAACAAACAAAATCCTACGCCATTGGCCGGGTCGTTTATTTTTTTTGCAACGCCTTCTAAACCCAAAGGCCCTTCAATATTGATCACTCGGAAATCCTTTCGTACATCAAGAATGCCAAGTAAATCACGCAATACCAATTCATTAAGTAGTTGGGTGTCCAAAATGACTTTTTCCCAAGCATAACGATCAAGAACCTCCGGCTTCCAAGCCAAGTGGTACCATTGATTGTTAAGCAGCATGGTCAGGGTAAATTTTTGACTGGGTTTTTGGGGTGTTTCGAGCGCGGTAATGGTAAATAATCCTCGGAGGCGGTCTAAAAAAATAGCCGAATGCTGGCCATCTAAAGATTGAATGACCCGATTAAAATCCAAAATTTCGAGATCGGAAGAAGGAAATAGCGCGCAAAAAAACTGACCATCGGCGGCTCCATGCAGCTTTTTTTCCTCATAAATAGAGGCTGCCGTAGCACAGCGATGATGACCGTCGGCGATATAGCAATTCGGCACAAAAGTCGCAAACAGTTCTTGGATATAAGCTAAATTTTGAAGGTCAACAACTTGCCAAAGCTGATGTTTTTGATCCTCTAAAGCGAAATCAATTTTGAAGCTGGGGTCGACAGTTGTGGTAACTTCTTGCATCCAATGGCTAATGCCTGCAACTGCCGGATAGGCCAGCAGCACTGGCTTGATCATCGCTTGGTGTTGTTGAAAAAGTTGCAAGTGCAACTCTTGCTTCGAAATCAAGGTTTTTTCGTGTTTTTTGATGTTGCCGCTCAAATACTCCTGGATGTCGGCGCAACCTAATAAACCAAGGTAAGTACGCGCAGCCTTAGTTATTTTGTAAACAAAAACCCCTGGCTGTGTTAAACGAGAATAAAGGCCTTGCTCTAGGTATTGCGCGAAGGATTCTTTGATGCCCGGAAAAAACTGATCTGGATCGGAGATCTGCTCTACTTTGGGTAAATGTGCCTCAAATGGTGTTATCCGCATAGTCTATATTTCCAAAAGTTGAAGTTAGGGAAACTCATGCTATTTCCAGCATGCTAGCTACCAAAAAAAGAAAGCTTCCCAAAGGTGGGAAGCTGTCAGATAATTGGTTAGAACTAGACTATTATTAGTGCCTAAAATGTAGAACAATCAATTAGTACGCATAGCGGAAAATGCCACGCTAAGTTGGAGACATGAGTATACTTGATTTCTTGTTTGAAAAGGGTTTTTTATCGAGGAAAAACACCTGCATTAATGGGGGAAAGTGTAGGAGTGTAAAAGAAAGTTATTCCTAGGAGGTAGAGAGGAAACCTCTTTTTAAATAATCGATACAAATATAACTTACTATCACATGAAAGTAAATACCCTTAAAGGGATATTTTTACTTTTTTTTTATTTGTTTTTACGCCTAAAAAAATACCCCTCTTTATTTCATCATCACACAGATTATCAAACATATATACGTTTACAAAGTTAAAAAAATCATAGAAAAATCAAAAAATTGCCTTTTGGGCATTAGCTTAAGTCTGGATTGGATTTGATTGGGTAAGGATAATTGTAGGATGTTGATTTTTGAAAAGGCCAAGTCTGATTCTAGAAAAAACCAGCGCTAGTGAACGCTCTGCGGTTCAAAGCTGTTATCTTCGCTGCACAAATGGATATCTCCTTACAACATGAGCAATAAAAAATATTTGGTTACCTCCGCTTTGCCCTATGCCAATGGGGCTTTGCACCTAGGCCACCTCGCCGGTGCTTACTTATCAGCGGATATTTACGTTCGTTATCTTCGGCTGCTCGGGAAGGATGTCGTCTGGGTATGTGGATCCGATGAACATGGAGCAGCCATAACGATTCGCGCTAAAAAAGAAGGCATCTCACCGCAAGACATCATCGATAAATACCACACACTCAATAAATCTACTTTTGAGCAGCTGGGTATATCTTTTGATTATTATCACCGCACCAGCGAGCAATTGCACCACGAGACTTCGCAAGAATTTTTTTCCAATCTACACGCCAAGGGAACCGAACTCGAAGAGCGGGTGGTAGAGCAATATTACGACGAGGAATACAGCCAGTTTTTGGCCGATCGCTATATCATTGGTACTTGTCCCAATTGCGGTTTTCATGAAGCCTATGGTGACCAATGCGAAAACTGCGGCACGACCCTCTCCCCTACCGAACTGATTGAGCCCCGCTCGATGATGAGCGGTAAGCCTCCCGTTCTTAAACCGACCAAACACTGGTACTTCAAATTACAAAACCACGAGGTCTGGTTGCGGGATTGGATAAAAAATGGCGTATTGGACGGCAAACAACACCACAACCCGGAAGATTGGAAAAACCACGTGATTGGCCAGTGTCTTTCATGGCTGGATACAGGTTTGCAGTCGCGTTCCATTACCCGAGATCTGGATTGGGGAATTGCCGTTCCTCTGCCCGAAGCCCAAGGAAAAGTGCTCTATGTGTGGTTTGACGCGCCTATTGGCTACATCTCCGCTACCAAACAATGGGCACTGGAAAACGACAAAAATTGGGAAGAATACTGGAAAGGCGATGATGTAGAATTGGTTCATTTTATCGGCAAGGACAACATCGTTTTTCACTGCATTGTATTTCCTGCCATGCTAAAAGCTTATGGCGAGTATGCCTTGCCCCGCAATGTACCTGCCAACCAGTTTTTAAATTTTGAAGGTCAAAAATTCTCGAAGTCACGCGGCTGGGGAATCGAACAACATACTTATCTAGAGGAGTTCAAAGATTTCCCCAATAAAGAAGACACCCTGCGTTATGCCTTAATCCGCAACATGCCAGAAAACAAGGACGCCGATTTCAAATGGGATGAATTCGTGGACTTTCACGATAAAGAATTGGCGGATAATTTGGGCAACTTCGTCAATCGGGTTGTAACGCTGACCAATAGCTATTTCGACGGCAAGGTTCCAGACATTGAGTTGGATCTTCAGGATAAACTGGCGGAAATCACTAAAATGGCTTTTGATTTTACGCATCAATTGGATGCCTATAGCTTCAAAGCAGCCACGCAATTGGTTATGGAGATTTCTACCCTGGGCAACACTTATTTGCAGCAGGTTTCTCCTTGGGCGATTCGCAAAACTGATCCGGATAGTCCGCTGATCAAAGAGTGTTTGTTCATCAGCCTACAGATTGTGACTTTGCTTAGCATTCTTACTCAACCTTTCATTCCTTTTGCATCACCGCGTATTCGGAAATTGATTGGGCTTCCGCCTTTGAAAAATGGCGATTTGGCGATTGCTTTAGACCAATTGGAAGCTGGAATCCCCTTGCTTCCTATCGGTAGCCAAGTTGGCGAACCTGAAGTGCTATTCCCAAAAATCAACGACCGGAAGGACACCAGCCGCCTTGATATTGTAAACTTGCAAAAAGCCAAATTGGCCGCCATCATGGAAGCAGAACAACAACCTGTGCCAACAACAGCAACTACACCTACTTGGCCGCCTTTTAAAGAGGAAATCCAGTACGATGATTTTGCCAAACTAGATCTGCGCACCGGAACCATCCTTGAAGCAGAGCGAGTGCCAAAAGCAGATAAATTATTGAAATTGTTGATCGATCTAGGCGTAGAAAAACGCATCATTGTTTCCGGCATCGCCGAACATTTTGATCCTGAAAAAATCATCGGTCAGCAAGTCATTGTGGTCGCAAATTTGGCGCCACGAAAATTGCGGGGGATCGAGTCGCAAGGTATGATCCTCACTGGCGAAGACAACCAAGGGCGTTTACAATTTGTAAGTGCTACGGCGGGTTTCGGCAATGGATTTACCGTAAAATAATTGAAAAACTGGGAGTTTATCAAATAGGAAATGCTAACTTTCCAGCGAAGTACATTCCCTACACAGATAAACTCCCTACCCATGTGGGCTCGAATTTTCCCAAAACACCCGCATCAACTCATCCTGTTGATCATCCCTTTATTGCTCCTCATCAATGCTTGGTATGGTAATTCCAGCCTAAAAATAGAGTTGAGCCCCGAAAGTTTCCTGGAATTGAATCTGCTCAATCTGATGATCCCGTTGATGTTCATCGTTTTTGGAATCGCTGTTACTTACTGGCTCGCCCAACGTATGAATACCCCGTTGATTACCGTGCTCAATTACATCCATGTAGTGGTAACCTTACTTTCTTTGTCGTTATTGATCATCAGTCTTCACCA
>JBBRGN010000032.1:0-24537 GCA_038240665.1 Chitinophagales bacterium
CCGCGTTTCCCTGAAGGAGTCCGCACGCAGATTCCCGGCGGATATGAATCCCCGATGCCAGGCGAAGTTGTTCAAGTACTGGTAACCGTAGGTCAAAAAGTCGCTGCTGGAGAAAGCCTAATCGTTCTCTCCTCCATGAAAATGGAAAATACCATAGCAGCAGAAGCTGCCGGAACCGTTGAAGAGGTTTTTGTCCAGAACGGACAGCGCATTGAAGCAGGTTTTTTACTTATAAAAATAGGGGATCTCTAATTCCGCAAAAACCAAGCGATATGGCCTATACGCAAGAACAAGTCAGTCATTACAGCGAACAAACTTTTGGCTATTTATTGCTGGAAGAAGCCAATCATACTTTGCGCATCACCTTCAATCGAGCGGAGAAAAAAAACGCGTTGCACCCGCAGATGATTAATGAGTTGGCTTATGTGCTCCGATATGCGCACCATCGGAAATCGATTTGGGTGCTCATATTGGAGGCTGCTGGAGATGTTTTTTGTTCCGGTGCTGATTTGAAATCCTTTGCCGGAGACAGCGATGGGCGAACATCAACGATACCCGCTCCAGATGGCGAGATTTTATTGGGCGAACTCTTTGCTAAGGTCCACAAACCATGTATTGCGAAAGTGACTGGGGATGTTTATGCTGGTGGGTTCCTCCTCTTAGCTGGTTGTCATTATGTAGTCGCCTGCAACCACATCAAACTGGGTCTGCCGGAAGTAAAACGCGGTTTGTTCCCTTTTCAGGTAATGGCAAGTTTGCTTGAGGTAATGCCACAACGCAAAGTGTTGGACTGGTGTATGCGTGGCTACAACCTAGAAGTGGAGCAGGCTTTGGAGTGGGGACTGGTCACCCAGATCAGCATTGCCGAACAAATCGAATCAGATGTACAGGAACTGATCCAGCAATTATTGGACAATGCCCCTTCGGCCATCCGCTTGGGTTTGGAAGCCTATGATCACCTACGGCAGACCGGTTTTCAAAACCAGCATCAGTACTTATTGAACAAATTCATGGAGACGCTCCAGACCAAAGATGCTCAAGAAGGAATTCAAGCATTTCGGGAAAAAAGAAAACCGATTTGGGTCGGTTGATGCGAAACAGAAAAGATAATGAAAGCAATTACCTACCATCGTTATGGCTCTTTTGAGGAGCTTAAATTGGAACAAGTGGCGCTGCTACGACCCAAACGTGGGGAGGTATTGGTACAAGTAACCGCTAGCGCTCTTAATCCCATAGATTGCGAGATCCGCAGTGGTCATATGCAATTGGTTACGGGTTGGCGTTTTCCACGCATTGCGGGCAGCGATTTTGCGGGTACTGTGGTGGATCGGGGGCCTGGCGTAGATCAATACGCCAATGGTGATCCTGTTTATGGTTTTTTAGCACCTGAGCGCGGGGGAGCTCTAGCAGAATACCTGACCATTGACACCCAGGAAATAGCGCGCATGCCGCTGAACCTGAAATTTGAAGAAGCAGCCGGATTGCCTTTAGCTGCCCAAACTGTGGTTCAAGCTTTTGGACTTCAGCATGATTTAAAGGGCAAACTGGTTTTTATTCATGGTGCATCGGGTGGAGTAGGGGTGATGGCCGTCCAGATCGCTAAAATCTTAGGTGCTGAAGTACACGCCAGTTGTAGTTTTCGCAATACCGAAATGGTCAAAAAGCTCGGAGCGGATCAGGTAGTGGATTATACCCAAAATGACATCCGCAAGTTGGGAGCGGTTTATGATGTGTTTTTCGACGTTTATGGCAACATGCCTTTGCCAAAAGTAGCCCATCAAATCGTAAAAAATGGGCGACACTTGAGTACCATTCCCAATCCGATTAATTTTTTCCGGGTTTTTAATCCCCTAAAAAGCAGGGCCGCAAAAGTAGTGGTTGTGCGCTCGCGGCAACATGACTTAGAACTGATTGCCCAGTGGGTTGAAACAGGTAGGCTTTTGCCCATCATTGATCGCATTTTACCGATGGCGGAAGCTGCTGCTGCACACGAGTACTTAGAAACGAAACGTGCTAAAGGTAAGGTTATCATACGCATCCGAACCCTACACAATAGCTAGGAAATTTCTTAAGTTTTTCAGTATCAAAATTTCATCATTCATCATTTTGTTTCATGTCAGAAAAAACCATCATCACCGCTGCCCTCACTGGCGTACTGGCCACGCGCCATCAGTCGCCGTATATTCCGTATACCCCCGAAGAGATTGCCGAAGATGGACTGCGCGCTGTTGAAGCTGGCGCTAGCATTCTGCACATCCACGCCCGACAAGACAATGGCTTACCAGCTTTTGATGTCGAGACTTATGCGCGGATTGATGAAGAATTAAAAAAACGCTGTCCGGATGTGATCATAAATTACTCTACAGGCGCTATTGGAATCCCAAATGAACAGCGCATTCACCATATTGACGCCCTCCAACCAGATATAGCGGCGCTCAACATGGGCTCAATGAACTATGCCATTTATTCCAAAAAACACAAGTCATTTTATCACGACCACGTTTTTGCCAATCCCTTCAAGGACATTATTTTCTTCCTCGAACGCATGAAAAAAGCGGGGACTCGCCCCGAAATGGAGTGTTTTGATACCGGACACATCAACAATGCGCAGCCTCTAATCGATATGGGATTGCTGGAAACGCCCCTACAATTCAGCTTGGTAATGGGCGTCTTGGGCGGCATACCCGCTACCGCTGAAAACCTGGTACATCAGGTAAGTCAGGTTCCAACTGGCGCTTTTTGGCAGGTCATCGGGATTGGCGCAAAACAATGGAAAATGCTTGCCGCGGCCATCGCGCTTGGCGGAAATATTCGGGTAGGTTTGGAAGATAACCTCTACCTGCCCAATGGCGAATTATCGCAATCCAACGGCCAATCCGTAGAAAAAGCGGTGCAACTGGTTCACCTCACTGGTGGTTCGGTAGCGAGCATAGCGGAGGCACGGGAAATTTTGAAGATGAAAATTAAAGTAGCTTAAATCGTAAACCTACCCCGACTCAAGTCGGCGGGCAATCAATAAAATATGGAAGCCTACATCTATGACGCAGTAAGAACTACCCGTGGTCGCGGCAACAACAAAGGCGCGCTATTGGGTATTACGCCAACCCACTTGTTGGTCAATCTATTGGACGCTCTTCGTGAACGCAACAACCTGGATACCAGTTTGGTGGAAGATCTTATTCTGGGTTGTGTGACCCAGGTGATGGATCAGGGCGCCAACATCGCCAAAACAGCTGCCCAACAATCAGGGTATGGAGACCAACTTTGCGGCGTTACCCTTAATCGTTTTTGCGGTTCGGGATTGGAAGCGATCAACCAAGCGGCTGCCTATGTAAAATCGGGGTTCAAAGATTTGCTCATTGCCGGCGGCGTAGAATCGATGTCGCGGGTAAAAATGGGAACCGATGGCGGTGCTATGGCGATGGATCCAGCGGTGGCTTTGCCCGGTCATTTTGTTCCACAAGGCATTTCTGCCGATCTCATCGCCAGTAAATATGGTTACTCGCGTCAAGATGCCGATCTTTTTGCCTCGATTTCACAACAACGAGCAGCTCAGGCTCAATCCGAAGGCCGTTTCCATAAATCACGCATTCCCGTTACTGATATCAATGGTTTTACGGTACTCGGACAAGATGAAAACATCCGTCCTGGTACTACCGTAGAATCGCTGGCCAGCCTGGATCCTTCCTTTGCCATGATTGGCGAAATGGGCGGGTTTGATGCGGTTGCCCTTGATCGTTATCCAGAAGTAGACCGCATTGTACACATCCACCACGCCGGTAATTCTTCGGCTATTGTTGATGGGGCCGCATTGGCGCTCATTGGCAATGAGTCCATTGGAAAAAAACTGGGAATCAAACCCCGCGCTCGCATTCACTCTATGGCAGTATACGGTACCGATCCTACCATGATGTTGGTAGGGCCAGCGCCGGCCAGTCGTCTGGCTTTGCAAAAAGGAGGAATGCACCACGCCGATATTGATCTATATGAAGTCAATGAGGCATTTGCTGTAGTGCCGCTGCGGTTTATGGACGATTTAGGCGTAGGCCACGATAAAGTAAACGTCAATGGCGGTGCCATCGCGCTAGGTCATCCCTTGGGTGCCACAGGTTGTATCTTGATGAGCACCCTAATCGACGAGTTGGAGCGTCAAAATAAAAACACGGGTTTGATTACCTTATGTATCGGCGGCGGCATGGGCATTGCTACCATCATCGAACGGCTATAAAACCAATTATTTTTTTTCAAAAGCCATTTCAAAATGTCGAATAACAGCATTTTAAATCATATCCTTGAGTACCATGTGGATGCCGATGGCATCGCCTTGATCACCATCAACATGGAAAAAGAACCTACCAATCTGTTCAGTACTGAATTTGTACAACAGTATGTAGCAGTAGCTCAAAAAGCGATTGCCGACCCCCAAGTGAAAGGCGTAGTGGTCACCTCCAACCGCAAAGATTTTATGGCGGGGGCAGATCTTAAATTTTTGAGTAATCCGCCGGCTGAAAAAGAGGAACTGTTTAATGGCATGCTACAGATGCACACCGCCCTGCGCGAAGTAGAGAAAGGAAAAAAACCTTTTGTAGCCGCTATCAACGGCAATGCATTAGGCGGCGGGTATGAACTAGCCCTGACTTGTCATTACCGGATCGCGGTCAATGATGCCAAGATTAAAATAGGATTACCCGAAACCCAATTGGGTCTTTTTCCTGGTGGTGGCGCTACCCAGCGTTTGCCGCGGATCATCGGTATCCAAAATGCACTTTTAGTGATTCTGCAAGCCCAACAATTGGCACCTCAAGCCGCTAAAAAAGAAGGTTTGATTGACGATCTCGTTGAGGGTCAAGCGGAATTGGTTCCAGCGGCCAAAAAATGGATCCTGGAAGTAGGCAACGCCATCCAACCTTGGGACAATCCCAAACACCGCATCCCTGGCGGCGGTTTGATGACGCCCAATGGTGTACAAACCTTTGTAGGTGGGATCGGCAATTTGCGCAAAAAAACCCATGGGCATTACCCCGGCGCGCAATATGCCATGAGCGCCATCCATGACGGCATTGAACTGCCCATTGAAAGGGGTTTGGAAGTAGAATCGCGGTATTTTATCAAAGCTTTTTATTCCAAAGAGGCGCAAAATCTCATCCGTACGGGTTTCTTTTTTGTCAATGAAGCCAAAAAAGGCAAAGCTAAACCCAAGGGTTTTGATTTTTATAAAGTAAACAAACTGGGCATTTTGGGTGCCGGAATGATGGGGGCAGGCATCGCTTATGTATCCGCCAAAGCGGGTATGGAGGTAGTGCTCAAAGACGTGTCACCGGAAAGCGCCGAAAAAGGCAAAGACTATTCCGCGAAGTTGCTGCAAGAGCGCGTCGGTAAAGGACGCATGACGCCCGAAGCCAAGCAAGCACAACTCCAGCTCATCACACCTACTGCCGAGTCGAGCGCCTTAGCTGGCTGCGACTTAATCATCGAAGCGGTTTTTGAAAATCCTCAATTGAAAGCTACGGTCACCCAGGAAACGGAAGCCGTGTTGGGCAGCGATAAAATTTTTGCTTCCAATACATCGACCTTGCCCATTACGCTTTTGGCTGGGGCTTCCGCGCGACCAGAAAATTTTATTGGCATCCACTTTTTTTCCCCAGTAGATAAAATGCCGCTGGTGGAGATCATTGTGGGCAATAAAACCTCCGAACGCGCCATTGCCGCAGCTGTGGATTATGTCACACAAATTGATAAAGTACCAATTGTTGTCAACGATAGCCAAGGTTTTTTTACTTCCCGGGTATTCGGAACTTACACCGGAGAGGGTGCATTGATGCTTGAAGAAGGCGTTCCAGCCATCGTCATCGAAAACGTAGCCAAATCTTTGGGAATGCCCGTGGGGCCACTGGCCGTAACGGATGAAGTGACCCTTACCTTAGGAATCCATGTGATGGACAACATTGCCCACAAATCGGCTTCCACCCAGCGCATCTATGATTTGTACAAAAAAATGGTTACCGAATTTGGCCGAGAAGGCAAAAAAGCGGGGAAAGGCTTTTACGATTATCCGGTAAGTGGCCGCAAAGAACTTTGGTCGGAATTGGGGACAGTTTTTCATTCCAAACCAGCTGTCTTGGATGCCAACACCGTGGGGAAACGCTTACTCCACATCATGTCCCTTGAGAGCTACCGCTGTTTGGAAGAGGGCGTTTTGCGCAGTACCAAAGACGGCGATGTAGGCTCTTTGCTGGGTTTTGGTTTTCCTCCTTACACTGGCGGCGTGTTCAGCTATATTGATTATGTTGGTATGGAACAGTTTGTAGCGGATTGCGATGTTTTTGCCCAACAATTTGGCGAGCGTTTCCAAGTCCCGGCTAGCTTGCGGGAAAGAGCGAAATTGGGCAATAAATTTTATCCAACACCTGCTTAATTAACCTCTTTTATAATCCAAAAAATATGAAATCGCCATTTTTCAATCAAGAACACGAAATGTTCCGGCAATCGGTGCGGGAATTTTTGGCCAAAGAAATTGCTCCCCATTACGATGAATGGGAAGCGCAGCAACAGATCCCTCGTTGGGCTTGGGAAAAAATGGGCAGCATGGGTTACTTTGGACTGATCCATGAAGAAGCCTATGGCGGCGTAGAAAGCGACTTTTTTACTACCGTAGTCTTTTTGGAAGAACTGGCGCGCTCGGGCAATGGCGGATTCAGTTGCGCCGTCAGTGTACACGAGTACATGGCGCTCAACCACATCGCTCGGGCCGGGAACGGTTTTTTGAAAGAAAAATACCTACGCCCCGGAATAGCAGGTAAGGCCATTGCTGCCCTCGGCGTTTCGGAACCTGATGCCGGGTCAAATGTACAAGGTATTCGCACCACAGCGGTCTTGGATGGCGATTATTACGTGGTCAACGGCTCAAAAACTTTTATTTCCAATGGCTTTTATGCCGACTTTATTACAACGCTGGTAAAAACCGGCGAGGGACTTTCTTTATTGGTGATTGAAGGCAATTCACCAGGCCTGACCCGAACCAAGCTCAAAAAAATGGGCTGGCACTCCTCGGATACTGCCGAACTTAGTTTTGACCAAGTACGGGTACCTAAGGAAAATTTGGTGGGTAGCGAAGGCATGGGTTTTTACTACATCATGGACAGCTTTCAACTCGAACGATTGGTGGGTGGGGTGATGTCTTTGGGTGCTACCGAAGGCATGATGCAAATGACTTTACAATACATGCAGGAACGCGAAGCTTTTGGTCGCCCTATCGCCAAATACCAGGCGTTGCGGCATCGCATGGCCGATTTGATGACTGAAGTGGAAGCTTGTCGGCAGCTCACGCATCATACCGCCTGGTTGTATACCCAAGGCGAATTTGCAGTAAAAGAGTGCTCAATGGTCAAACTACACGCCTCGGAATTGCAAAAAAAAGTAGCCGATGAGTGTCTTCAGATGTTTGGCGGCTATGGCTATATGGAAGATTACCCCATTTGCCGAGCCTATCGAGATACGCGGGTAGGAACCATTGCTGGAGGAACTTCGGAGATCATGCGCGAAATCATCGCCAAAATGGGCATCGATGATGTAAAATACGCCAAGGTATACCAATAGTCGTCATGGAAATATTGCAAGGTGTAAAAATACTGGACTTTACCCGCCTCCTGCCTGGCCCACTAGCGACGCAGTTGCTGGCACAAATGGGTGCTGAAGTCATCAAAGTGGAGCATCCAAAGCGGGCCGACATCGCCAAAGGTCAACCGCCATTTGTGAATGGTAGTTCCACTTTGTACCAATCGCTTAATTTTGCCAAAGACATCCGTACATTGGACTATACTCAATCGCCGGACAAAGATAAAGTACTGGCTTTGATCCAATCTGCCGATGTGATGATCGAACAATTTCGTCCGGGTGTAATGGCGCAATGGGGTTTGGCGTATGAAGATTTGGTAAAGATTAACCCCCAATTGATTTACATTTCCTTGTCGGGATATGGTCAAGATGGCCCATATGCACATTTGGCGGGTCACGATATCAACTACTTAGCCTACAGTGGAATGCTGAGTTTGAATTGCGATGATCAAGGAAAACCCATTATTCCTGGCGTACAGATCGCTGATATCGCGGGCGGTTCTTACGGTACAGTGATGGCTTGTTTAGCGGGTTTGTTTCAGCGCAGCCGCACGGGGAAGGGTGCTTATTTTGATGTTGCCATGTTGGATGCCTTAGTACCATTATTGGCCATACCCGCAGCGCAGCAGTTTGGTGGAATGGATCCTTACACCTTCAATGTACTGAGTGGCGGCCTGGTGAATTACAATGTCTACGAATGTGCCGATACGCGCTGGATGGCATTAGGAGCCTTGGAAATTAAGTTTTGGAACGCCTTCTGTACCCTTGTTGGGCAACCCACTTGGCAACGCCAGCAATTATTGGAACTGTCGATCCAGGTTTTTCCAAAACATGAAATCGAAGCCCTTTTCAGAACCAAAACGCAAGCCGAATGGGTTGCGCTGACGGAAAAAATGGCATTAGACGTCTGTTTAAGCCCAGTATTGACCATGTCGGAAATTGCTGATAATCCGCATCACCAAGCGCGAAAAACACTTTTTTCCATCGCGGAAGGAGAAAAAGGAAGTGTCAAAGGATTGCGGGTTCCTTTTTTATTCCGCAAACCGGAGTTTACGCATCACCAAACCAATGCTTTATGAACTACCACATCAGCAATGCAACCATTTATGACGGCAACGGCGGTCGAGGATTTACAGGCGATGTGTTGGTTAAAAACGGTCTCATTGAAGCGGTAACTACGGTGCCTTTGAGTCCAGGTAAAGAATATGACTACATTGATGGAACAGGTTACTGGCTAACGCCCGGTTTTATTGACATCCATACGCACTACGATGGTGAAATCGAAATCGCGCCCGAACTAGATGAATCCGTTCGGCATGGCATTACCACCATTTTTATGGGAAGTTGTGGCATCAGCATGGTCATGGGTGATCCCGAGGAACTGTCGGACATGTTTACCCGTGTTGAAGGTATTCCTAGCGACTACATCAAATCCATGCTGTACCGGGTAAAAAATTGGGACAGCCCTACCACGTATTTTCAACATTTGGAGCAACTTAATTTAGGTCCGAATGTAGCCGTTTTTTTAGGTCACTCTACTATCCGTTCCTATGTGATGGGCTTGGAGCGAAGCCTTACCCAAAACAACCGACCTACCGCCAAAGAATTGGAGCAAATGACGCAATTGCTAGAGGAGGCGCTTGATCAAGGCTATCTTGGTCTTTCGGTCAATATGCTTGAGTTTGACAAAATGGACGGCTCCGTGTTTCGATCCCGGCCAACGCCTTCGGTTTTTGCGGATTGGCGAGAATATCGACACCTCTTCCGCACCGTTCGAAAAAGAAATCGCGTGCTGCAAACCGTACCGAATACCGCCAATCCACTTACTTTTTTTAGTTTCATTTGGGAAAGTGGTGGGTGGAACCAAAATGGCCTAAAAACTTCCATGTTGGCCATGATTGATGGGAAAGCAGCGCGAGGTATCCATCGCGTTTTTGGTCATGCTGCCCGACTAGCCAATAGCTTTCTGGGCGCTAAAGTGAAATTCCAGGGACTTCCTGAACCTTTTGACGTGGTCACCCACGGATTTGATTCGCCCTTTTTTGAAGAATTTGAGACCGGTACCTCGTACCTCCATCTCCAAGAAGTGGCCAATCGCCGGGAACTATTGGCCGACCGCGATTACCGCCGTCGCTTTCGAGGCCAATGGCAAGCTAAGTTCATGCCACGGGTTTTTCACCGCAAATTAAAAGATACGTCCATTGTCCAATGTCCCGATCCGTCGCTTAATGGACGCTCATTTCGAGAAATTGCCGAAACCCTGGGTAAAGAAGAGATTGATCATTTTTTAGACCTCATTGCCCAGTATGGTAACGATTTGCGATGGTATACGGTAGTGGGTAACGATCGAGAAGAGGAACTCAATTGGATTGTACAACACCCGGATTGTCACATTGGATTCAGCGATGCTGGTGCGCATTTAAAAAATATGGCGCACTACAATTTTGGCTTGCGGTTACTCAAGTTTGTAGGGGATCGCTCCATGAAAGGACAAAAAACGCTAACCATAGGGCAAGCGGTAAAAAAAATTACCAAGGATCTAGCAAATTGGTTTTTATTGCCCAATCTAGGCGTCATCGAACCTGGAAAACGTGCTGACTTGCTCCTTATTAATCCTGCGGGTCTGGATAATCAATTGGCAGAAATGGTAGAAGCCGAGATGCCAGAATTGCCCAGCTTTAAGCGATTAGTGCGGCGCAACGATAATGCTGTTCCGCTGGTGATGATCAATGGAAACATCGCTTGGCAAAATGGAAAAAAAGCGACCGATCTAGGTCGTAGCCAACAGTTTGGGCAATTGATTCGGGTATCATAAATTTAAAAAGAACTTAGATGCAGCAAACCCATTACCGAACTTGTCACCTTTGCGAGGCAATGTGCGGCTTAGAAATCAAGACCGAAGGGGATGCTGTTTCGAGTATCCGCGGCGATAAACAGGACGTGTACAGCAAAGGTCACATTTGTCCCAAAGCGGTGGCGTTAGAAGACATTCACACCGACCCCAACCGCCTACGCCAACCCATGCGCCGCACCGCCAGTGGTTGGGAGCCCATTTCCTGGGAAGCTGCCTTGGATGAAGTAGCTACTCAGATTATCAGGTTACAAAAAAAATATGGTCGCGATGCAGTCGGCATTTACACAGGTAATCCTACTGTACACAATACCGGAACCATTCTGTACCTCTACGATTTTATGAACGCGATAGGTACCCGCAATCGATTTGCCTCACATTCACTGGATCAATTGCCGCAAATGTTCGTCAATGGGGAATTGTGGGGACATCAGGCCATGTTTCCGGTACCTGATTTGGAGCGCACACAATACTTGCTGATTTTGGGCGCCAATCCCTTGGTGTCCAATGGCAGCATTATGTCCACCCCAGATATTGCTGGAAAATTCAAATCACTTCAGGCTCGGGGAGGAAAAATTGTAGTCATCGATCCACGGCGTACCCCTACCGCCCAAGTCGCTGATACTTATTTGCCGATCCGGCCCGGTACCGACGTGCTGTTTTTATTGGCTTTGGTACACATTCTTTTTGCCGAAAAATTGGTCAAAAATGTTGCTCCTTACATTGATGGCGTAGCCGCATTGGAAAAACTGGTTGCGCCCTATCAACCCGAAAAAGCAGCAGCAATTTGTGGAATATCAGCCGCTGATATGTACCTCATTGCCCGCGAATTTGCAGCAGCACCAAGCGCCATTGCTTATGGCCGACTGGGCGTGGCGACTCAAGAATTTGGCGGCCTTTGCAATTGGCTATTGTACGCCATCAATATCCTCACCGGCAATTTCGATCGCCCAGGTGGGTTAATGTTTACCTTGCCAGCCATTGATTTTTTGACCCTGCTTAAAAAAGAAGCCAAGGCGCTGCGCTGGTTCAGCCGGATACGCAGGTTGCCGGAAGTAGCGGGAGATCTGCCTACTGCTACAATGGCCGACGAAATACTTACTCCTGGTGAAGGGCAAATCAAAGGAATGGTCACCGTAGCGGGCAACCCGGTACTTTCAGCTCCCAATGGCCCAAAGGTGGATCAGGCCTTGTCGCAATTGGAATTCATGGTGTCCATTGACTTGTACCTCAACGAAACTACCCGTCATGCCCACCTCATTTTGCCACCAGCAGCGGGGTTGGAGGTTTTACACTACGATTTTGTTTTGGCCATCATCGCCATTCGCAATGTGGCTAATTTTTCTCCGGCGGTTTTTGAAAAACCAGCCACTGCACGTTACGATTGGGAGATTTTATTTGGCCTTCAGCAGCGCTTAGAACGCCAAAAAAACGGACTATTTGTGGTGCTAAAACATGCGGTGATGGCACAATTAACTCCCGAACGCCGCTTGGATTTGGCCATGCGCATCGGACCGCATGGTGTATGGGGCGGGCGGCTGTTTTCTAAAACTGGACTTAGCTTGCGTCGCCTTAAAGCCCAACCCCACGGCATTGATCTAGGTGCATTAACCTCCGTACTGCCCAAGCGAATATTTACGCCCAACAAAAGAATCAACCTTGTACCCGAAAATATTACCGCGCAATTGCCTAAAGTTGAGGCACTTTATATCCCCGACACTGGCGAAGTAGGAAAATTTCGCTTGTTTGGTCGCCGACAGTTGCATACCAACAATTCTTGGATGCATGGTTATGCTCGCTTGATGAAACGCGGCGATACCTGTACCGCGCTGATTCACCCTCAGGATGCCCAACTGCATGGCGTGGCAAACGGTGAGGTCATTCGTGTATGCTCTGAAGTAGGACAAGTGGACATAAAAGCCGAAGTAAGCGCGGAGGTGATGCCCGGCACCTTGTGTATTCCACATGGTTGGGGGCATGTTTTTGCGGATACTCAGTTGGGGTTGGCGCAGATTCACCCCGGCGTCAATGTCAATGCTTTGACCGATGATCGCTTGGTGGATGGAATGACTGGAAATGCTGTTTTTAATGGCGTATGGGTTTCAATTGAAAAAAAATAAAACATGTTTCAAACCGACCTTTTTAAAGATAAAATAACTCTAGTGACTGGTGGCGGAAGCGGCATCGGATTAGCGATCAGCCGGCAATTGTTGATGCTGGGCGCAAGGGTTTTTATTGCTTCACGCAAAGAAGACAAACTCCAATTGGCAAAAAAAGAATTGGAAGCCTTGGGGGAAGTCGACTACTTCGTTTGTGATATCCGTGATCCCGACCAAATTCGCAGCATGGCTGCGGGTATCCAAGAAAAAGCTGGTCGACTCGATATTCTGATCAATAACGCGGGGGGGCAATTCCCATCTACCGCCGAAGACATCTCTGAAAAAGGCTGGAATGCCGTGATCAACAACAACCTCAACGGGACTTGGTATGCTACCCAAGTGATGACCAATTCTTTTTTTATTCCCCAAAAAGATGGCATCATTGTCAACATCATTGCCAACATTTTCCGGGGTTTTCCAGGAATGGCGCATACTGGCGCGGCCAGAGCGGGAGTAGACAACCTAACCAAAACCTTGGCGGTGGAATGGAGTAAGTACAACATCCGCGTCAATGCCGTAGCCCCGGGAATCATTTTTTCTTCGGGTTTGGAAAACTATCCGGTGGAAATGCTACAAGGAATTTCCGATACCTTACCCATGAAACGTTTGGGTAGCACGGAAGAAGTAGCTTGGCTGACGGTGTTTTTGGCCAGCCCGATGGCTGCTTACATCACCGGCGAAACGGTTTATATCGATGGCGGCCAACGGCTATTTGGACAGCAGTTTCAATTGTAATGCTCCGCACTTGAAGCTTGGTTTAAGTAAGGAATGATGAAAAAAAAACAATTATTAAATCAATTTATTTCCATCGGACAACGACATATTTGTTTATTTTTAGGAATTAAAAAATTATATTCGCTTCAATACCTGATCATGGAATTCCTTGCAAGTGAGATGCAAACCCATCTCGATTTTTTTTACGAATGGGAAAAAAAGCAACCGAACGCAACTTTTCTGCGCCAACCCTATGGTCGGGACTGGAAGCAATTCACTTGGCGGGAAGTAGGCGAGCAAGCTCGTAGAATGGCCACGGCTTTACAAAATTTAGGACTCCAACAAGGCGATAAAGTGGGAATCGTCTCCAAAAACTGTTACCACTGGATCATAGCAGATTTGGCGATCATGATGGGGAAATTCGTTTCCGCTCCTTTTTATCCAACCCTTACCGCTGCTCAACTCAATGAAGTGGTGTTGGCCAGCGAAGCCAAAGTATTGTTTGTCGGCAAACTCGACGATTGGGCGCAGTTGCGCTTGGGGATCCCAGCTGGGGTACAACTCATTACTTTTCCACACTACCCAGGCAATGCGGTCATTTCCGAAGGCTTGTCTTGGGAACGCTTGATCAGCGATTATCAACCCATCCAGGGGAACCCTACACCAGGAATCAATGATTTGTGGACCATCATATTTACTTCCGGGACAACTGGCGCGCCCAAAGGCGTGATGCTGAACTATTTTCAGCCCGCAGCTTTGATGCACAACGAAGCTGTCCACAACAACTTGAATATCTTTTCAGGGAAGGAACATCGTTTTTTCTCTTACTTGCCCTTAAATCACATCGCTGAACGGATCATTGTAGAAGGCGCAGCCATGCAAACCGGAGGTACCATTTCTTTTGGCGAATCCTTGGAGACCTTTGCGCGGAATTTACAAGAGACCCAACCTACTTTGTTCATGTCAGTACCGCGGATTTGGACCAAATTTCAATTGGGGATTTTGCACCGTTTGCCAGAAGCAAAGCTTAATCTCCTGCTTAAGATCCCCATCATTGGAGCACTGCTTAGGCAAAAAATTAGAAAAAGTTTGGGAATGGCCAAAGCGCGTATCATGCTCACGGGGGCTGCCCCTACGCCAGATTCGGTAAAAGATTTTTTTCAGAAAATCGGTATGAATTTACAAGAAGTATATGCCATGACTGAGAATGCTGGCGGCTGCACGTTGATGCCAGCAAATGGGCTAGTACCAGGATCGGTTGGCAAAATTTTGCCCGGCGTAGCTTTGCGAATCGATGCAGAAACGGGAGAAATATCCATGAAAGCGCCCTGGGTGATGAACGGGTATTACAATGATCCTCAAAAAACGCGGGAAGTGCTACAAGATGGCTGGTTGCGTACTGGAGATCAAGGAGAAATGGCGTCCAATGGTTACCTTAAAATAACTGGACGGGTAAGCGATACCTTCAAAACTGCTAAAGGAAAGTTCATTTCGCCCGCTCCCATGGAATGGGGTTTTGCGGAGAACCACTTTATTGAACAAGTTTGCGTACTGGGGATGTCGGTTCCGCAGCCTTTGGCCTTGGCAGTATTATCAGAAATAGGATTGGAAGCCGATCCTGAAGAAGTGACCGAATCCTTGCGCCAAACCCTAGTCAATGTCAACGCCGATTTGGCCAATTTTGAAAAAATAAAAACACTGGTCATTGTCAAAGAACCTTGGGGAGTAGAAAATGGCGTGTTGACCCCAACGATGAAAATACGCCGCAATGAATTGAACCGCCGTTATGCCGATCTGTTGCCTAAATGGTACGATCAGTCGGATTCGGTGCTTTGGGAAAAACCGCAGGAAGCTGCCATTTTAAAAATAGTATAATTAAACTTTATGCAGAACTTTCAAGGAAAAATAGCCGTTATCACTGGCGCTGGATCAGGCATAGGAAGAGCTTTGGCTTTGCAATTGGCAAAGGAAGGGGCGACGGTGGTTCTCAACGACTGGCATCAGAATACCCTGCTTGAAACAACAGCCGCAGGCGGGCGAGCATCTGGGCAGGCGTTCAGCGTCGCAGATCGGGAGGAGATGTATCAGTTTGCCGAAGACACCGTGGCAAAATATGGTCAAGTAGACATCGTGGTGAACAATGCCGGAATTGCCCTGACCGAACAAAAATTGGAAACCGTTGACTATCCTGATTTTGAAAAATTGTTAGGCATTAACCTTTGGGGCGTTATTTATGGAACCAAGGCTTTTTTGCCGCATTTAAAAACGCGACCTGAAGCAGCATTGGTGAATATTTCCAGCATTTTTGGCATGGCAGCTTACCCCGATCTAGGCCCTTACGTAACCGCAAAATTTGCCGTACGCGGGTTTACGGAAACGCTGCGCATTGAGCTGGCCAAAACCAAAGTAAAAGTGCATTGCGTTCATCCTGGCGGGATTAAGACCAACATCGTCAACAACATTGAAACCGCCGACCTTAAGAGCAAAGAACGATTAGCGCGTACTTTTGATCGGTTAGCCCCTACTACTCCAGCCACAGCTGCCGAAGTCATCATCGATGGAATACGCAAAGGCAATCCCCGGATTTTGATTGGAAAAGATGCCAAATTTGTAAGCTTTTTGGCCTGGCTGTTTCCTCGATCGTACGAGAAAATAGTCATGCGCAAATATGATATTGAAAAACATGTTTAGTCGCCATTTAGTCGCCTCAACCAAATAATCTCAAAATTTCATTATGGTTACCACTGCAAACGATACACAATTTGATTTGGATCAGCTGTTTGAGCGCCAGCGCGCCAATACCTCGGCCATAGCACAAACCACCGCCGCTGAACGCATCGAAAAACTCAAACGCCTGGAGCGGTACCTCAAAGATGCGCAAAAAATGCAGGGGTTAAAAGACGCGTTGTACCAAGATTTCAAAAAATCGGAAGTCGATGTGATCCTTACCGAAGCTTCGATCGTAAGTCAACATGCTGCCCATACCCGTCGGAATCTGCGCAACTGGATGAAAAACCAACCAGTGCCAGGAACCAGCACTCTAATCGGCACTTCGTCCTATATTCAATACGAACCCAAAGGCGTGTGTCTGATCATTGCGCCTTGGAACTATCCCTTCAATTTGGCGCTTTCACCCCTGGTTTACGCCATCGCCGCCGGAAACACCGCCATCCTGAAACCTTCCGAGATGACACCGCATACTTCGGCATTCATCAAAAAAATGCTAAACGATCTTTTTTCTGATGATGAGGTTGCAGTCGTAGAAGGGGATGCTGGTACCTCTACACAGTTGTTGGGTTTGCCTTTTGACCATATTTTTTTCACGGGTAGTCCGCAAGTAGGCAAGGTGGTGATGGCAGCGGCAGCCAAAAACCTTACCTCGGTCACTTTGGAATTGGGAGGTAAATCGCCGGTGATCATTGACGAAACGGCTTCGATGAACGCCGTGGTTAATAAGTTGGTTTGGGGAAAACTCTTGAACAATGGCCAAACCTGTATTGCTCCTGATTACGCCATTGTGCATGAAAGCCGCTTAAAAGCTTTTACGGAGGCATATCAAAAAAACATCCAGGCCTTGTATCCGCAAGGAGTATCAGAATCTCCAGATTATTGCCGAATTGTGAACGATCGACATTTTGCGCGCATCAAACGATTGTACGACGACGCCATGGCTAAAGGCGCCGAAGAAACTGTAGGCGGCGTCTGGAATGCTGCGGATCGGTTCATTCCACCTACGGTTTTGCAGCTGGTCAACGAAGACATGGCCATCATGGAAGAAGAGATATTTGGCCCAGTATTGCCCGTAATCACTTACCGAACGCCAGAAGAAATCGTAGCGATTGTACACCGCCGCCCCAAACCATTGACCCTTTACATCGGCAGCAATAGCCGAAAATTGATCAACTACGTCTTGAATCATACCTCTTCCGGCGGCGCAGTCATCAATGATTTTATGTTGGGCTATGCCAACCCAGAACTTCCATTTGGTGGGGTTAACAATAGTGGAATTGGAAAATACATGGGCTTTTACGGGTTTGTAGGTTTTTCCAATGAAAAAGCCATCGTTCACCGGAAGTGGGGAACCTTGAGCATGATTTATCCGCCCTATACGCCGCGGGTGAAATGGCTGGTAGAAATGCTTCAAAAATGGGTGGTATGAAAAAAGCTTTGATTACTGGCGGTTCCAGCGGAATTGGGTTGGAGCTGGCGAAGCTTTTTGCCGCGGATGGCTATGATTTGTTGTTGGTTGCCAAACCTGCCGCCGAACTCGAAGCGGCTCAATTAACTTTGATGTTACAATACCCCAATACGGGCATTGTAACATTGGCCATTGACTTGTCTTTGCCAGGAAGTGCACAAGAAGTGTACACATTTGCTGGTGCCGAAAACAACCAGATTCAGGTTTTGGTCAACAATGCTGGATTTGGGACTTACGGTTTCATCAACGACATCAACATCGAAGAAGATGTAGCCATGATCAACCTGCATGTCATCACACTGTACCGGCTTACGCGGCTTTTTTTACGCGACATGGTGCGCCGCGACGAAGGCTACATCCTCAATTTGTCCTCCGTATCGGCTTTTCAAGCCAATCCGATGCTGGCGACCTACGGAGCTACCAAAAGTTTTGTATTGCAATTCAGTCGAGCCATCGCTTATGAATTGCGGGAAAAAGGCTCAAAAGTAAAGGTAACAGCTGTGTGTCCGACGCCGGTGAAGCAAACTGGTTTTCAAATCAGAGCTGGTATGCAAAACACCAATACCTTTGACAATTGGATGGTCGTGACTGCCGATGTGGTGGCGAAGGATGCTTTTCAGGCGCTTTTTTCGGGTCGAGATATGGTAATTCCAGGAGGGATACTTTTCTCTTTGGTACAAAAATTGACTGCCATATTACCGGAAGCCTGGGTCATGCGTTTGTCCCGGCATTATTTACAAACTCGTTAAGCATACATCATGAAGCCCGTTTGGATCAAGTACCTCCTTTTTGCCAATGCCGCTCTGGAAGGCGTCATAGGGCTAATTTTTATTTTTTACCCGCAATTGATAAAATCCTTACCAGGGTTACAAGCCACTGCTGGTTTGGATGGCGTCACCATGCTCATCAACATGTATGGCGTAGCAGCGATCACGTTGGCACTTTTCTCCATCTTGCTGAGTCGACAAAAATACAATCCTGAGGCGCTCAGCATGGGAGTGGTGGTTTTTTTGGTTTTTCACATTGGTTTAGCCACGACGCAATTTATACACAACCCTGATTTCCGACCGGCGGTATTGCATTCATTATTGGCGATTGGATTTTTTAGTGCCTTGTTTTCCATAAAAAATTAAGGTCAGATGATCGATGTCTACGCCCGGGAGCCAGAACCTGAGCTTTTTCGTGAATCCCTCCGAGATTTTTTGGCACAAGAAATCCTGCCCCACATCGATGCTTGGGAAACCGCGGGCGAGATCCCGCGCTGGGTATGGCGTAAATTTGGCGAAATGGGCTATTTTGGGCTGAATTTCCCTGAGGCATATGGAGGGCAGGACTTGGATTTTTGGTATCAAGTCATCTTTATTGAAGAACTGAGTCGTTGTAATTCTGCGGGATTTGCCGCTGCCATGATCGCTCATCCTATCCTGGCCTTGACCCATATCAATGCATCAGGCAGCGATTTTTTAAAAGAAAAATACTTGATCTCCGGCATCAATGGGGAGCTATTTGGCGCTTTGGCCATTACGGAACCTGGTGCTGGATCAGATGTGGCCAACCTGCAAACCAAAGCAGTAAAGCAAGGCGACTACTACCAAATTGATGGCAGCAAAACCTTCATTACCAATGGTGTTTTGAGCGATTTTATCGTAACGGCAGTAAAAACTGAAAACCAAATGGGCGCTGGAGGAATTAGTCTGATTGTTGTAGACCGCGGTACACCAGGACTTTCTGCCCAAAAATTGCACAAACTCGGTTGGCACGCCTCGGATACGGGGTTGATTGCCTTTGATGAAGTGCGTGTCCCAGCGGAACAACTCATAGGACAAGCAGGGATGGGTTTTTACTACATCATGCAACGCTTCGCTTTGGAGCGTTTGGTGATGGCGATATCTGGCGTAGCCGCTGCCGAAGATGCCCTAGAATACACCCTGCAATACATGGCCGAACGCCAAGCTTTTGGACGACCGATCAATAAATTTCAGGTGTTGCGGCACCGCATGGCGCAGTTGGCCGCCGAAATAAGTCGAGCAAAAGTTTTTAATTACACCCTGGCACAAGCCTACAACGATGGTGCTTATCAAGTCAAAGAATGCGCCATGGCCAAACTATTGGCTACCCAGCTATCCGATAAAGTGATGACCGAATGCCTGCAAGCCTTTGGCGGGTATGGCTATATGGAAGATTACAAAATAGCGCGGATGTTTCGCGATAGCCGCATTGGTACCATTGGCGGTGGATCTTCGGAGATCATGTGTGAAATCATTGCCAAGGCAGTGATGGGTTGAAATTAGATTTGAAAAACGAAGCAAAAAAAATCAAAGAATATGAGTTCCTACTACTTTACAGAAGAGCATGAATTATTTCGGCAAGGGTTACGTGATTTCTTGGCACAGGAAGTCATTCCCCATGTTGATAGTTGGGAAGAAGCAGGGAAAATCCCCAAGGAACTGTGGCGCAAATTTGGCGATATGGGTTACTTGGGGCTCAACTATCCCGAAGCTTACGGCGGCATCGATGCCGATTTCTTTTTTTCGGTGGTGTTTTTGGAAGAAATATCGCGTTGTTTTTCAGGCGGATTTACCATTACCCCCAGCGTGCAACAGTACATGGCTTCGCCGTATATCTTCAAACACGGATCCGATTTTTTGAAGGAAAAATACCTAACCCGCGCCATTAGCGGCGAATTGATTTGCTCGATCGCCATCAGCGAACCAGGCGCGGGCTCTGACGCCGCCAATATCCAAACCCGCGCCGAACGACAGGGAGATCACTACCTCGTAAACGGAGCTAAAACCTTCATCACCAATGGGTATTACGGCGATTTTTTGATTACGGTGGTCAAAACCAATCCCGAAGCTGGAACCAGCGGCGTGAGCCTTTTGGTGATCGATCGCGAGAGTGCGGGCGTATCAGCGCGCAAGTTGAAAAAACTGGGCTGGCATGCTTCCGATACCGCCGAACTTAATTTTGACGACGTCAAAGTACCTATTGAAAACCTGATTGGCGAAGAAGGCATGGGTTTTTACTACCTGATGGGCGGCTTGCAATTGGAGCGATTGGCGGGAGCGATCTCGGCCGTTGCGGGATGCGAACACGCTTTGGAATATTCGCTACAGTACATGTCGGAGCGACACGCCTTTGGAAGACCGATCAATAAATTCCAAGTACTGCGTCACCGCGTAGCTCAAATGGCAGCCGAAATAGAATCCACCAAAGCCTTGGTTTATCACTGTTCGCGCATCCACAACGATGGAGGTTATGCCGTAAAAGAAAGTTCGATGGCCAAATTACTGGCTACCGAACTGGCCAATAAAGTGATGACCGAGTGTTTGCAATTTTTTGGCGGCTACGGATACATGGAAGAATACAAAATAGCGCGGATGTTTCGCGATAGTCGGATCGGCACCATTGGCGGCGGCACTTCCGAGATCATGCGCGAAATCATTGCCAAGATGGTCATCGATGATAAGTCGTACGGAAACGCTGACGTAGCCAGACCCCAGGCGAGCAATGGTCGATCCGCAAAAACCGAAAAAGCAGCGCCCGCCAAAACAACCCCTCCGATGACGCCCATGCTAGATCATTTGTTGCCGACCATTACAGCGCGGGCGGCCAAAGCCAAGGTACTGGGTTCCACCCTGAAGTTTGATTTTGGTGGACAACAACTGGTATTGGACGGTTCAGGAGAAAGCAATGTGGTACATACCCAGGACAGTAGCGCCGATTGTACGGTAGACATCACCCTGGAGGATTTCAACGCGTTGATCCGTGGCGAACTGAACCCTATGACGGCGATGATGAGCGGTAAAATGAAAATCAATGGCGATATGGGCGTGGCGATGAAGTTGCAGGCAATATTGGGGTAGGGGGATTTGTGCCGGATAAGATCAGTTGAATCAAAATAGATCCGTACTCCCTAAAAAGCTAGATATTGCAGCCCAAACCGAGTTAAGCGCTTGAGCGTCTCGGCTTCAATAATACCAAATCAGAATCAAAAGCACCAGTTGTTATGATCCAAGGAATACTACTTTTTATCCTCCTCGGCCTCTTTGTCGCCATGGTTTTTTTGAACGTTTACTTTCGAGCACGCGTACTCAAGATGCACAAAGTACTGGCTCAGAACAAAGTAGAATTTGGGGCGGCGCACCTGTTCAATAAAGCCAAGATGGAAGCGGAGATCATGCCGCGTTACCCGCACCTGCGCAAGGAAATAGAAGCCTTTGTCAACAACCTCCAGTATTCCATCCGTATGGCAACGGTATTGGTGGTGATCATCACCCTTTTTGGCGCGGTGTTGATGTATTTTCGGAAACAATACGAGTAAGGAGTTGTTGGGAATCCTTACTGCTGCGTACTTTTGTAGCCGCAAATAAATCCATCAACTCGGACAAACAGATAGCATGTTGAAAATTGGCGTACTCGGAGCTGGTCACCTCGGTAAAATTCACCTCAAATGCCTCCAATTGGCCAGTGAAACCTATGAATTGCTTGGCTTTTTTGATCCTAGCCCCGGCGCAAAGGAGGTGGCAGCGCAATTAGGAATCAAGGCTTTTGCAAGCATAGAAGACTTGATGGATGCTGTGGATGTCGTGGATGTGGTGACGCCAACGCCCACCCACTTCGATTTGGCTGAAAAAGCCATCCGCAAAGGGAAACACATTTTTATAGAAAAACCGCTGACCCAAACCGTGGAACAAGCCGAGCGCTTGATGGAATTGAGTGCGGAATACAAAGTAATGGTACAGGTTGGGCATGTGGAACGTTTTAATCCGGCATTGCTGGCGCTTGAAGACATAAAACTCGCGCCCATGTTCATCGAAGCGCACCGCCTAGCGGCCTTCAATCCGCGCGGTACGGATGTATCGGTGGTCTTGGATTTGATGATCCATGATTTGGACATTGTACTCAGCATGGTGGATTCGCCGGTTGTCAAAGTGAGTGCCAATGGAGTGGCTGTTGTCAGCGACACCCCCGATATCGCCAATGCCCGCATTGAATTTGCCAACGGCTGTGTTGCCAATCTTACCGCTAGTCGCATTTCACTCAAGCAGATGCGCAAAGTCCGTTTGTTTCAACGCGATGCCTATATCAGTTTGGATTTTTTGGAGAAAAACGCGCAGGTAGTAAGATTGTATGAAAAAGATGCCCCGAACTTACCGGTTGATGCCAATCTGCTCGAATTGCAAACCACAACGGGTACCAAAATGATCCACGTGGATATGCCTGCGATTGAGCCAGTCAATGCCATCAAAATGGAACTGGAATCTTTTGGTGAAAGCATCCGCTTGGGGGCGAAGCCCAAAGTAAGTATTGAGGATGGTTACCAGGCTTTGAAATTGGCGTACGAGATCATTCAGGATATGGAGGGTAAGCTGGTGTAGGAAGGCTAAATGGGGATTAAATAACCGTTATTTACAACAATATTACTACTGAAAAAAGATATAATTTTAAAACATTGAAATTGCTGCTACAATAAGAAATTAAGAGCGTGTTCGAGAATTTTATTTGGTTACAGAGGGTATTCGGTTCAAAATAATTGTCATGTTGGCTAAAATCATCCAAGTAGCAGAAGATAATGTTGTATACTCGTAATCTTTTACAATTCGGCGAAAGAAATTTGTCCAGGCGATGGGGGTGCATTTCAAATTGTCGCGTTTAGAAAGTTGTATTCAAAAAAAAATCCACTGTTTCCAATAACGCTGCCAATAACTTTGGCCAAAAATGCTGGCATCATGCCAGCATTTTCCGGTTTAAGACCTGCACGTATTTTAAAACCATCAACAAGGTCATTGTAGCTAATCGGTAGATCCCTCAGTATCCCAATCAATGAAGGGAAAAACAGCCCGCTAAATTTCAAAATCGTGCTTTTTTCTGACCACATACAAAATATAATCCTTCCCGAAGATGCCCCCTGCCCAGCGGGGGGGTATCTTGGTAGAAAAAAATCCGATCGTGTTTGTGGCTGCCTTTAGGGTAGGTATCTAATTACGCACTTTTAGATGGCTACTCTAAGGGCCGCTGCATGATTTATGCCATTTTTTCTACAAAGATGGCTGCCCTAAGGGCATCAAGAAGGGAAATTTAGTGCATTATTTAAGAATAGATCTTTGATTTTCAATATTTTACAATTGCTTAAGAACCCCCGACCCCTGAAGGGGAGAACTCCTTGGGTAAGCTTAACACTGTGCTCGTGGTCAGAACCTAGCACAGGGCAAAATATCAGCACCTTGTTCTCCCCTTCAGGGGTCGGGGGTTTTGATTTAATGCTTAAACATTATAAGTCAAGAATAAACGCTTTTAATTTTTAACCAATACAAACCCTTGTAAAGTGGTGATTCCCGAATCTACTTCCAAACCACCTTTAAACGGGTACATCTTAAACCGGAAATTGCTGGCATAAGATTGGTTTTTCAGGCCTCAGAACGCTTCCGTAGGTTCCGTTCAACAGGGTTTTCATGGCTTGTCCGTTGGACACCACGAAAACCTGGTTGTTGGCAGTAGTTTTTTATTTCGTTATTCCAAGTTGTTTCATTAATGCTTTTGGTCCGTGTCCGTCAGGGATTTCTCCATAAGTGTCCACAATTTTGTTATTCTCAACACTGTAAATAAAATATTCAGAGGGTAAATCTATTTTCTTTCCTGTTGCATTTGTTTTTGGCACTCCAACATTTTTTGGGTAGTCCAAAAGTCCTGTATGAGTTCCTGTCAAGTAAATAGCAACTTTCACTTGGTTGTTCGTTGCGTATTCAATTTTTTCGTTGAATTTAAAATCTGGAAATGCAGTTTTTCTTGCTTTGTGCATTTCTAGTGCATCCTTTTTCTTAATACTCACGAAAAATGGCATTCCTTTCATTTTCATTTTGTAATCTCCTGAAAGGTAACTATTTGCCTTGTCCCAATCTCCTGCTTCAACGGCTCGTAAATGTGTCGTAACTATTTCAGTTGGTGTTTGGGTATTGTTTGCTTTTTCGTTGGATAGTGGTTTGTAAGAACTACAACCC
>JBBRGN010000033.1:0-24399 GCA_038240665.1 Chitinophagales bacterium
GGGGCAGTCAATTCAGCTCATGGCTTGAACCTAGCTACCTATGCTACTGCAAAAAGCCAATTCAACATACATTCCCTCTTGTGCGCCATCAATTGGGAAAGCACTTGCAGCCGCATGCCCAACAATGGAACCAAACTAGCAGCAAAGGATATCGCAAAAATTACCTGTTGGGCAAAAAATGGGTTTGCCGAATAAGACAAAAAAAAGCGGCTTGAGATCCTGTACCTCAAGCCGCTTTTTAATAAAAAATTCATCCCAAAATTATGGCGTTTTAGGTTGCAAGGTATTGATCCACAAAGCAATTTTCATGGCATTTTCTTTGCTCACTTGTGGCATTGCCGCCATCGGAGTGGCGTAATCTGGCCAGTTTTGCGGTTTTGGATTGTAGATCAGGTCAACGATCTGCTCAGGAGTGTATTTCCTGCTGGCAATCTCCTTGTACGAAGGTCCTACTTGACGGGTATCCGGATTGTGACAAGCCAAACAGGTGTTCTCCGCCAAAATCGGCTTTATTTTTTCCCAAGTCGGCGCTTTGACCGCAGCTGTTCCACCTTTTACTGGAATTGCAACTTTGGCGGCTGGCGTACTTGCTGCCCCGCTGCGTTTGGTGCTCACTTCGCTTAAAGAAAGCTTAATACCGCTAGGAATGTTGTTGAGGGTATAATAAGCTTTGGCGTGCAATAATGGCTGTGCGCCTTCCTTCGACCGGATGCCCGGTACACTCAATTCATGTAGATAATAAGGGCGAAGGTTATCAACAAGGAGCCTTACTTTAAGGCCATCATCAGAAACTTTCACCCCTTTGATGTTCAGTTTCTCTTCGTTAATCGTAGGGCTACCGTATACAGGGTGGTATTTGTAGATGTAACTCCTTGCGGCAAAAGAGCTTAGGTCTTCAGCCGAAGCTTTGTCAACCGGCAAGGTAAATTCGATTTCAAAACCGTCGGGCATAGCATGCACTGTCTTCATCTCCATTGGTGTTTTGCCCGTCCAAACCAAGCGTTGCAAACCGGCGTTGGTACTGCCCGCTGATCCCCAGCCGCGGTTCGTTAAGCCTGCAAAAAGGGAACCATCATGGGCAAATGACATCCTTAAGACGCCGGATTCAAACCCGCTGCGAAAATCAAAAGCCACGCCTTGGAATTCGCCGTTGATTTTTTCCATATCGACGCGCATGATTTTACTTTGCCCTTGGTCGCCCACGAAAATCTGACCAGCAAATGGTCCAAACCCACCTTTGGTCTCGTCTTTTATGATTTCAGCATTCGAAATACCCAACACCCCATGAGGAAGCCATACAGCAGGCGTCTGAACTTCCGGTAAACTTTGTTTTACGGCATAAAGCAAATTCGGATTGGGTTCGTTGACGATGTTTTCGGGTTTAACGGCAACGCCATCTTTACGGGTTTGTCGAGGATCTACTTTGGCGTTGAACTGTGCAGCTGTTAATTTGACCGGAGAAGAAGGCATACCCGTCCAGCGTAAACCTGCTGGATGCCCAGTAAAAACACCTTTTTTTAGGTGCCAGATCCCGCCAGAGCCCATGTAGTCACCCTGGTTGTCGTCATAAAAAAGTTCGCCATCAATCATGCCCAATCCGCAAGGCGAGCGCATCCCGGTTGCCCAAGGCTCCATTTTGCCATCAGGGGTGATGCGAATGGTCCAACCACGCCAAGGCACGCGGCTTTCGCCCCGCCACCATTCTTCATCACCAAAAGCGACATTACAAGAAACAAACATGCTGCCATCCGGCGCTATTTTTGGCCCAAAAGTATACTCATGGTAATGACCAGAAATGGGCCAGGCATAAACAGTTTGATAGGAATCGGCTACATCGTCGCCGTCTTTGTCCACGAGTTTGGTCAATTCGCCCCGCTGAGCTATGTAGACGGCATTGTCTTTATAGGCCAAGCCCAATGGCTCATGCAACCCTGAAGCAAACAATTTATAAACGGGTTTGCTGTCGTTTTCCATACTGGCATTCTCAATCAGCCACACATCGCCGCGGCGTGTGCAGAGCATGATCCTGCCGTCGAGTAGGGTCGTGATGCCGCCTACCTCGAGCAATATGCCTTCCGGCGTAGGAAGGGTAATGATTTTGTAATAGTCTTCTTCCTTGGGCGTCGCCGCAGCAAGGGTTTGCGCTGGCGGATCAGGAAAAATGAAGCTGCTCAACAAATAAATCGAAAACATCCCAGCAATTACAAAGCCGGTATATAAAAGCGTTTTCATGGCAATTTTTTTTCTACATAAAAAGATGGACGAACTTATACTTGAGGTTCGTCATTTCACAATTTCACCAAACGATAGCATACTTAATGCTTGAGCCATCCACCGCCATGATCAATTCTTTCTGACCATTGATATCGCGGATAGAAACCTTTTGACCTTTCGCAGGCGCTACATAGTATTGCTGATCAATTTGATAAGAACCATCCGGTAAAGCAACAATGTTTTTGCCCTCGGCTAGCTTGCAAAAAAGATTGGCCGTTTTGCCGGTGATCTTAATTTCACGCGTCAGACTGCGGTTTTCATCGCTTGGATAGATGCGGTCTTCAATATCAGCGCCTTGATAGGTGTATTTAAAAACCGGACGACTACTTGATTCTTCGATGTCGTACCCTTTGGGACGAAAGTCTTCTTCTTTGTATTCCGTAGGGAATTGGGCATCGGAAGTAGCTAGAACACCCAATGATTGGCCACGAAACAAATATTGCGGGCTGCCATCAGGACGGAAACTACCATCGCCGCGGTCGATCCACATGGGGGAGGCGTTGATGAATTGACCCCGCCATACACAGGCAATACTGCCGCTTTTTAAGTCAAAGATGTAATGCGTACCGCTGGGATCGCCAACCGCAATGCTATGGGTAATACGTTGGTCGCGTTTGCCATCAAAGTCCAAAAATGCGCGCAACAACTTTGGTTTGCTGCCCACTGAAAGCAAAATCGGCGATTCAGGATTGGGATCCGGCGGATAAGAACCAAATGTCTGCATCACCGAACGCTGAATCGGCGCGCCTTCAAGGATAAAGGCCAATCGAGGCGGCATCCAGGATGCGTCTTTGTAGGTCGACAAAACAATGGGATGCACTCCCGCTTTTAGTTCAATTTTCACCGGGCTGTTGCCATACCAACCATCAGGATGTTGAGCATTGATGAGGTTTTTGTCATCGACATCCAAGGTAAGTCCTCCAGTAGAACCTACGGAAATAAAATACAACCCGTCGGCAGGTACCTGGAGATCAGCTTGGTAACGCACTGCATATTTGTCGGTTTTTTGTACCACTTCACAACTTAGTTCATTGAGTTTACCGCTAGCCTTGGGAGTTAATTTGGCAAAATCGTTGACGAATTTGAATGCGCCTTCAAAATACTGATAACTAATATTGCTCAAGCTGGCCTTTTGTGCGCCAATCATGCGGTACCTGATGTTGCGAAAAGCGACTGAACCATGATCTCCTTGAATCATCAAGGGGCCGGCGGCAGTTTCATTGGGTTCGAGAGGGCCGCCTGTAGGAAGCGGAACCTCCACATTTTGGTGGATCGTAACGCCATTTACCTCTACTTTGATGAATTTGGCGTTGGCGATTTTTTCACCTTTGTCGTTAAAGCGAGGGGCTTGGAAAATGATGTGCATTTTTTGCCATAACCCTGGCGCTTTGGCTGGATTACTGAGTGGTGCCTTACCCAGGTAAATTTTCCCAGGCTCATTTTCCCAGTTGCGATAAATACCGCCTAGGTCGCTGAATTTTGGAACAGTAACGCCCCAGCTGTCGTACAATTGCACTTCATACCGCCCCTGCAAGTAGATCCCTGAATTGGATCCTTTGGGCAGCATGACGTCAAATTCGAGTTCGATGTCGCCATGTGACCAGGTAGTCAGTAGCTTGTAACTGTTGAGTTTGTCCCACTCTTTAGCAGCTCCTAAGCGTTCAATTTCGGCATGGTCTTTTTCCGAAACCTGATTGACCAGAACCCCCTTACCGGCGGTAACTTGTACACCAGGGTTTTGTTGATCCATCAGCACTTCACCCACTATTTTCCAGGTATTGCTGGCTGGGCGAAAGTTGGACAAATCATCTAAGGGCAGGACACTTAAGGGAATGTCTTGGCAAATGGCAGTTTGGGTGATTCCCAGTACTGCCAAGAGCAATAAGGCGGTTTGAATTGTGTTCTTCATGTTTATCAAAAAAGAGTTGTTGTCTGATTATCCAAAAATAGCAAAATTGTCATGTAAAGCAGAGAATGGAGAAAAAAAACAGCAGCGAGTTTTGATTTATACCAAAACAAAAAAATACGAATGGCGATTGCTCATCATTCGTATTGACCCACAAGAAGTGGTATTTGTATGGGAATAGAAAGCTTTCCCCATTCTTAATATCAAACTACCAATTGGTTAAGCGTGTGCTTCTGGCGGCGTTTTTTTCATGATTGCCGCGACAATCAGCGCAAAAATAGTGCCTATAACGGCAATACCGAAAAAGGCGAATACGGTAAACATGGCAGGGTTCATCATAGATTTGCTGATTGGATTGTCCATAGCCGCTTCCGCTTGTTCAATAGACATACCCTGTTTTTCCACCATGCTATTGATGCTAGTCTCCTTGATTAGATCCAGCATATCGGTGGCAATGAAATTAAAGAAGATGTAAGTCCAAACCGCAGTGATGAGTGCCAATACCAGCATAGTCAGAAAACCAGCGCCGAATGCACGTCCAAAAGTAATAAAACCGCCCAATTCTTGATCCCGATGTTTGCGAACCGCCAAAACCAGTCCGCCAATCATCACTGCATACGAGATCAGCAAGTTGATCCAGCCCATTGCACCTTGCTGCTTGGAAGGATCGGAGAAACCAGCTAAGTAAGAAAGCAATCCAATTACAATGGATACAAGGCCGGTAAGCGCGCCATAGGTTACGGCAGTATTCCGATAAGATGGCTTCGGCGCAGAATTAATGTCTTGGTCAAAAGTGCTCATTTTAATAGGTTTTTATAGCGTTAGTGAATGAAGAGGATTTTATAAAGTTGGATTGAAAAAAGCTTTACCATTGTTGACTACCCCCAAAACACGACCCCGCAATTGCTGACCAAGCAATGGGGTATTCAAAGATCGGGAGTAAATGTTGTTGCGGTTGAAAGTCCAGGTTAGCGTGGGGTGGAACCAAGTTAAATTGGCTTTTGCTCCTTCACGGATGGTGATTTCAGGAAGTTCAAAAATCCGGCGTGGATTACTTGATAATTTTGCAATCAATTCATCTGTACTCAATAAGCCATCTAAAGCGGTATTGACAATAGCGTAGGTGGTTTCCAAGCCGATGGCACCAAATCCAGCGTAGGGAAATTCCAATTTTTTTTGCTCTTCCTCCAGAGGAACATGGTTGGAACTGATCAAATCAATGATTCCGTCCTTAAGTCCTTGTTTGAGGCTAGCAATGTCTTCTTGCGCGCGCAGGGGAGGCATAACTTTGAAAGCACTGTCAAACTCCACCAATGAGCGATCGTCAAAGGCCAAGTTAAGTGCCGCTACCGAACAACTCACCCTCAATCCTTTGGCTTTGGCTCGACGCACAAGTTCTACGGAATGGGAAGTAGAAATATTGGCCAAGTGCAGCCGCGAATCGGCATATTCCGTTAAGTAAATATCGCGTTGCACGATGAGATCTTCGGCAAGATTGGGAATGCCTTTTAAACCCAAAGAGGCACTAACAACCCCTTCATGCATTTCGCCATTCAGTGCAATGGCTTGATCCAGTGGTTGATTGATGACGATGCCTGAAAAAGCTTTGACGTATTGCAAAGCGCGCAGCATCATGCCATTGTCTTGCAGCGGGTGATCCCCATCGGAGAAAGCAATAGCGCCAGCCTTGCGCATATCAATCATTTCGGTGATGTCATTACCTTTGCACCCAACCGTCATGGCACCAATAGGCAACACGTCGACCAATTGGCCTTTGCTTTGTTGGAGCAAATAGTTGACACCCGATTTGTTGTCTACTACCGGTTCGGTGTTGGGTTGCGCTGCGATGGTAGTAAAACCGCCGGCTGCTGCTGCTGCGGAAACTGAGCGCAAATCTTCGCGGTGTTCAAAACCCGGGTCGCCAGTTTGAACGCCGATGTCTACCCAACCTGGGGATAAATAAGCACCATCCATTTCCACGGTTTGATCGGCCTTGAGTTTCAGGGCTGAACCAATAGAAGTGATTTTGTCATTTTCAATAAACACATCCACCAACTTTCGGTGATACGGTGAATTTGGATCAATGATGGTTGCTTTCCGAATGAGCAATTTCATACTGAAAGAATTGAGTGGATGAAAGTTAGGAAAAAGTTAAATTTATTGACCTTACAGCCCACATATTATCGTCCAAATAGAATCAATTCTAGATGAAGTGCAGGTTTTTTTAAGCTTTTGTTGTTTTTTTAAACGCGCCAGAACCGAAGTAATAAGACCTCGACTGCCAAAAAAAGCAAAGCCAGGATCACACACCAACGCCAAAGTACAATACCCTGGCTTTTTTCTTGAATTCTAGCAGTGAGTACTGAGCTATCCAGAGCAGTAATAATGTTGACGTTTTTCCCCACCCATTCTTCCAGTTCGTTGGTGCGAAAATATTCCAGTGCCGATTCTTTACGGTTATAGTTGAAGGCAAAAAGATGCAACAAGCTATCGCTGGTTAGAAAAAGATCGTAATAACCAGCTTTTCGGATCTGGTTGTTGGCATTGAGAAATACTTTGGAACCCACCACCCGTTGCTGGGGTATAAATTCTTCGCCTTCGCCTTTCATTTTGTACACAATTTCACCACTAGTCGCCAAATGATTGGCTTCTAAAAGTTCATCCCGACCAATGGTATAAGCAATCCGCGGATCACTTCCCGAAGAGATGGCCATTTTATACAACATCGGGACAAAAACTTCCCCATTGTTAACCAAGTTATTGATTTGTTGATCCAAAGGTGCTGCGCAGATAAAAAGATCACCTTTGCCTTTGCGGTATTTGGACAAATAAGGATTCCCATCGCGATAAGTCAGTAAGCGCTCCTCTGCCCGTGAGTGAAAACGACCAAACCGAAAATTTCCTTTGGTAGCTGGTAGTCGCAGATTGGTGCTGCTGCGGTTCAAAAAAACGTCCTTAAACACAAATTCCGAAGTATTGACTTCGCCTACGATGCGATCTTGTGTTTCGAAATCTTGGGGCTCGTTGGCAGAGAAACCTTGTAAAAAAGTTTTGTAAGCTGCTAAATTGGCCGCTTTTCCAGGGAAGACCAATAAATTCCCGCCTTGTTCCACATAGTTTTGGAGCTCGGTACTTAGGCCAGAGGATACATTGCTCAAATCGTTGAGTACAATCAGCTGATAACTGCCAAATTGGGAATAATCCAAACTCTGGCTATTGGCATTGATCATTTTGAAGTAGGGAATCCCCTTCACTGCGGTTTCCAGATAAGCATTGGGTGAGGCATCATTGATCGCCAGCACTTTTACTTCAGTAGCCACATTAAAAGAAAAAAAGTAGCTGTCATCAAATTGTATGGGGAAATCCGTAACACTAACCTCCGCTTGATGCCAACCGGTGCGTAAAATGGTAAGGTTGACGGTATCGGTTACTTCAGATTGAGGAGGAATGGACACCACGCCAAGCGGTTTCAATTGTCCATCGTATTTCAAAGAGATACGGGCATTTTCTACCAGATCGTTGCTATAATTGTGAATGCGCAAAAAAAGTAAGTTGGTCTGATTGACCATGCGCACCGGAGATTCAAACCACACCGAGTCAATACCAATATTTTTTTCTTGAACCGCCTGCAGCGGGATCAAATCCAATTGCGGAATCGTATCCGGGTATTTGGCGATATCGGTACTACTGCGTTGAAAATCAGAGATCAGGTAGGCGATTTGGTTGTCAGTCTTGGCATTGGAAAGCGCCTGTTTTTGGCGTGCTGTTACTTTTGACAACAACTGTACTGAAGGGCTGGTGGTGATTTCCTCTATCAACGCCAGCGCATCTTCGCGATTGACCAAGCGTTGCTGGCGACCGGTAAAATCATTGGTAAGTACCTGAAACTTATCTTCGGCACGATACGCGCTGATGATTTCGCGCGCCCTTTGTTTGGCTTTTTCGAGCAAAGGTACATCTTGGCTAAGCGCGCTCATACTAAAAGAGTTGTCTACATAGACGCTCACCGCTTTGATTCCTTGTTTCTCTGCTCCTTTTTGGGGCAAAAAAGGCTGTGCAAACCCCAATACTAGAAACAGTAAGGCCAACAAGCGCATCAACAACACAAATAAATTGCGCAACCGAGAACGGGCGCTGGTTTCCTCTTTGACCTCCTTCAAAAAACGTACATTAGAAAAGTACACTTTTTTGAATCTTCGGAAGTAAAAAAGGTGCAGGATGACAGGGATTGCCAGGGTCAATAAAGCCCACAAAAAAGCCGGGTATATAAATTGCATTATCCGTTTGAATTAGCAGAGAACAATAATACGCAATAGTCGTAAATTTGTAGGAAAAAATATGGCTTACAAAGTCAAAGAAATCTTTTACACCCTCCAAGGTGAAGGCGCACAGGCTGGTCGGCCTGCGGTTTTTTGTCGTTTTACGGGCTGCAATTTGTGGACAGGAAGGGAAAAAGACCGCCACAAAGCCATTTGTCAGTTCTGTGATACTGATTTTGTGGGGATGGACGGCCTAAATGGCGGTCAGTTTGATACAGCTGAAGCATTAGCAGCAAAAGTGGCCAGTCTGTGGCCAGCTCCGCTTTCGGTGGGCAAGCCTTACGTGGTGTGTACCGGCGGCGAACCCTTGTTGCAAATGGACAATGCCCTGGTGGATGCTTTTCACCAGTTTGGACTGGAGATAGCCGTGGAGACCAATGGCACCGTAACCGCCCCGGTGGGCATCGATTGGATTTGCCTCAGTCCCAAAGCCAACACCGAATTGCTCATAACCAGCGGACAAGAGCTAAAATTGGTGTTCCCGCAATCCAACGCCGAACCGGAACACTACGAGAAAATGGATTTTGACTTTTTTTACCTCCAACCCATGGATGGCCCGCTGATTGACATCAACACCCCATTGACCCTAGACTATTGTTTGCAACATCCACAATGGCGACTGAGCTTGCAAACCCACAAAATCCTCCAAATACCATAGTTTATGCACCGATTATTGCTTACGGGTGCTTCCGGTTTTCTGGGAACTTGGGTGCAAAAAACGCGACCGCCCAATTGGGAGTGCTTGTCTATTTTTCGCGGCATGGGTGTAGATTTGACAGCTAAAAAAGCGGTAACCGCCTTTTTGCAAAAAGTACAACCGGATGCCATCTTTCACTTGGCAGCGCAAGCCAATGCCAATGCTTGTGAGCAAAACCCAACCGCAGCATGGGCAATCAACGTAGAGGCCACCGCAAGCTTGGCAAACTATGCGGCAGATAGATCCATCCCTTTTTTGTACACTTCTACCGATATGGTTTTTGACGGAAAAAAAGCGCCTTACGCTCCAGATGCGCCAACTGAACCCATCAATACTTATGGTCGACAAAAAGTAGAAGCAGAGCGTTTGGTGCTGGCTGCTTACCCCCAAGCTACCATCGCTCGACTACCGCTGATGTACGGCGTATTCAGTCAGGAAGGTAACTTTTTGGCGCAATGGCATGGCCAACTGCTAGCGAACCAGCCCATCAAAGCCTTTACCGATGAGTTTCGGACCTGCGTTTTTGGCGGTGATGCGGCCCTGGGTTTGTGGTTGCTGTTGCATCAAGGCGTAAGCGGCATTTGGCATTTGGGCGGGCAGGAACGATTATCGCGCTATGAATTTGCAAAAATGCTCGCTGAGGTGATCGGCGCTGATCCCCAATTGGTTCAAGCCATTCGCCAAGCCGAACTACCGATGGCCGCGAATCGTCCCGCGGATGTGAGTTTGGAAAGTAGTTCGGCATTTGCTTTGGGGTATGCGCCGCTGGGGTTGAAGGCGGGGTTGGAGGAGGCGCAGTACATTTTCTAAATCTGTAACCCTAGGTTTGCATTTTTCGTATTTTCAATTATCTATAAGATAAAAACATTCATGGGGTTAATCATAGAGAAAATAGCAGGGCTTAATCTTAAGAATTTCACCTGTTTTTCAGATTTAGATGTTGATTTTTCGACTGGTATTAATCTGTTTATAGGTGAGAATGGTTCAGGAAAAACACACCTGCTTAAAATCCTTTTTGCTCATCAGGGACTTGGATATTCGTATTCAGCCTTAGATTTTCTTGATGGAAATGAAAGAGCATGACAAAAAAAATTAAATGCAATTTTGTAAAAGATTATCGGGGTGCAAGGGATCGTGAAAAACAAGTCATCAGCGAATTACCAAATACAATAGCTCAAAAGGTAGTCGGTACATTGGCTACCATTGTTTCGGGTTGTCGGGATCAGAACGAATCTGAAAAATGGAAACACTATGAAAACCTTATCAACCAACCCCTTAAAAAAGTAAAAATTATTTTTTGGTGTGAATTCAATCCACCAAATCCCAATCAAAGAAAGCTCAATCAAAAAATATCGAATTTAAACCAAGAAATAAAAAAAGTCTTTCCTGGTTAAAATGTCGTACTATAGTTATCAGCCTAACCGATGGACATAATCAAGACAAATCTGGACTGATAGTAAGCAATATAGATTCACCTCTGATTTGATCATTCCTTAGAAAAAAATGGAACGCTTTTTAGCCTCCATTTACCCTTCACCCCTTATTTCTTCCCCCAACTGCACCGTCTCTTTTACCAAAACTTCAAAATCCGCTTTCCGACTGCGGTGGTTCACATTGGCGACTCGAATGGCATATTGACCTTGCAAAAAAGTGTTAGAAGGCGCTGCAACTCCTTTTTCGTGCATGCGCATGAGGATTTCTTTGTTCAGGTCATTAAGCGCTGGTAGGGAAATTCCCCCAGGATTATAACGGTAACAAACAATGTTCAGCGTCACCGGAGCGAGCAATTCCAAATGGGGCGTTTGTTCGATCAATTCTCCGAAGTAAAAACATTGGGCAATGTTCTGTGCAATAAGTTGGCGGTAGCGATCTATGCCGTATTCGCGAATCGACATCCATACTTTGAGCGCTTTGAAACCCCGTGAAAGCTCCAACCCATAATTGGTATTAGGATCTGGCCCTGCTGATAAACCCCGTTCATGACTAACCAAATAACTGGGTTGAAGGGCAAAAGCTGCACGGTGTAAATCCCGGTTGCGGATCAATACACAACCCACTTCGTATGGAAGGTACATCCACTTGTGCAAGTCGAAGGCCAGGCTATCGGCTTGTTCAATGGCTTTGAGCGTGTCTGCATATTCGGGGACAATTTTTGCCAATGCGCCAAAAGCGCCGTCGATGTGAAACCAAAGGTTTTCGGAGCGGCAAATGTCCAATAACTCATCCAAAGGATCAATCGCACCCGTGTTGACAGTTCCGGCATTGCCTACGATACAAAACGGTAAATGTCCTGCAGCGCGATCCGCAGCGATCTGTTTTTTTAAGGCCGAAATATCGATCCGGTAATGGTCATCAACGGGGATGCGCTTGAAGTTGGCATTTCCTATACCTAGCACTTCTACCGCTTTTTGATTGCAACTGTGGGTTTCAATGGAGCTGTACAACACCAATTGTCCGGGCAAACAACCAAGCCCTTCTTCACGGATTCTTGGATCATAAGAGTTGCGGGCAACCGTTAAGGCAGTGATGTTGGCATTGGTACCGCCACTGACCAACATGCCGCTGGCTTGAGCAGGAAAATTGAACAATGTTTTGCACCATTCTATCACTTGTTGGTCAATGTACATGGCGGCATGATCGCCAATGGCCACATTGGGATTCATGGTGGAAGCCATCAAATCAGCTAAAACGGCAAATGGTGTCCCCGTTCCTTGAACCCAGGCAAAAAAACGCGGGTGGATATTGCCTTTGGTATAAGGCAATATATGTTTTAAAAAATCGGCGTAGATCTCTTCTGGCGCAGTACCTTCCATCGGCAAAGGCTGATTGGCTAAATCCTTGGTGGATTCTGGCGTTTTTTGCCATACCGGTCTCAGCCGTACTTCTTCCAAAAAACGAAGGGCATCGTCCACCATGGTATGCCCCAATTGATTCAATGGTTCCCAATTCGAAGGATCGAGGGTTTGGTCGAGGTTGTATTTGGCTAAGTTGTTCATATAAATGGTTGATTGCTATTTCAATTGAATAGCCATTAGATGAAAATGAAAAGTCTGAATTCCGATAGTAAATGGCAAGTAACGTTCTTTTGACCAGCCATTTTTTTCGTAAAACCGAATGGCACGGGCATTGTCTTCTTGCACCAATAGCCACAGCAAAGTAGCGCCGTTTTTGGTAGCATAATCGACGCCTTGGTTGAATAATACTTGTCCCAATTTTTTGGTCAAAAATTGTTGCTGAACGTAGATTTTTTGTAATTGCCAAGGGGCCGTTGCTTCCAAATGATCAGCTGGAGGCGACACATTGGATTTGATTTTTATAAATCCACCCGGAATGCCATTCCAATAAGCAATCCAAAACCGGTTATAAGGTTTGCTGATGCTTTGGCGGATTTTTTCGACGCCGTAGGTCATGCGCAGGTAGTATTCCAAGTTGTTGCCCACAAAAAGAGGACCAAAAGTTTCGGCAAAGGCCACCCAGCCCAATAAAGCAATCACCGGAGCATCCTCCGGGGTAGCTTGGCGCAACATTATCGTATCTTGACTCATTAAGCTATATCATTCACTTATATCTACAACTTCTTTTTCAATGGTCTCTAAACCCAAGAGTAATTTCTTGCGATTTAGCCCCCAATGGTAGCCGCCAAGATCGCCATTTTTTCGAATTACCCGATGACAAGGGATCAAAAAAGCGGTAGGATTGTTGCCAATGGCAGTCCCTACGGCCCGCATAGCGGCAGGTTGTTGGATTTCGTTGGCGATGTCGCCGTAGGTGCGGACTTCGCTTTCGGGAATCCGCAACAGGGCTTCCCAGACTTTGATTTGAAAAGGAGTTCCTTTCAAGTGTAAACGCAGTTTTCCAGCGCTACTCGCCCCAGGCCAGAGGTGTTCAAGCGCTTGGTGGTGGAATTCGGTAGCGATTTCGATCCAGCGGGCGTTTTGCCATTTTTGTTGAATCTCTATAAGCGCCTCCTTCTCGTTGCCTTGAACAAACTCAACGGAGCAAAGTCCTTTGTCAGTGGATGCGAGCAGCACTTTCCCCAAAAGGCTATCGGCGAAATGGTATTTAATCGTCAGATCGATGCCGCCTTGACGGTACTCTCCAGGTGTCATCGCTTCGATGTGGATGAACAAATCATGCAACCTGCTGCTACCCGAAAGTCCAGTATAATAAGCCACTTCGGTCAAGGGTAAACGGGGGTTGGCGAGTAAGTTTTTAGCAAAATTGAGGCTGAGGTATTGCAAAAATTTTTTCGGACTCACTCCGGCAAAACTGGTAAACAACCTTTGAAAATGGAAAGGACTTAAGTGTACCTGTGCAGCTATTTCTTCTAAACTAGGTTGTTCTTGAAAATTGGCCTCTAAAAAGGTAATGGCCTGAGCTACGCGTTGATAATCTGTCATGATGCTTTCAATTTTAGGGCAATTTACGCCGCCATACTGCGCCGCTCAACCCATTTCTTGCTAAGAAATTTATTAGGGCGTCAGATTTTAACCACCGTGTATCAAAATTGAAGATAAACCCTCTATTATCAAATTGTTAATTCTTTTTTTACACGCGTAATCAATACGGAGTTTGGTTAATTTGTTAGCGTAAAATCTCTTTTTTTAACTAAGTAATGAGCATTTACAAGGTCTCATTACTTGAAACCTAATTCCATGCCATTACAGCGTCTTTCACCGGAACCGACCACTTTTCTACAATCTTTAGAAACGGTAACCGCAACTTTGTTGTATCCCAGCGAATCGGATGAACCCATTACTGTACATCATTTTACCCTAAAGCAAGTTGGCGAGCGTTTCTCTACCAGCGATCTACAAAAACTTTTTTTCCCCGACCAAGCCCCTGATGAACCCATTGATGCAGAATGGGCGATACTTGAACGCCTTGATACCAACGGATACCAGTATTTTTTCAAACATTATCTGGACAAGATCACCCAATTTGCTCATGGGGAAATTGTCTACTGGGAACCTGCTTACCGCGAACAAGCTACTAAATGGCGGGTACTACGCGATCTCCTCCTGGACAATTTGATTCATCAGCGATGGTTTAAGGTAAATACTGGCGGAGTCAGAAAAAGAATCTATGTAGCTGGTCAATTGCCACAAATCGATTTTGATACCGATACCAACGGCATCACGGCTCAAGCTGGGGATTGGTTTGTCCTTTCCACCGTGTCGATTGAAAGTTAAGTAGGTGTTCGGGAATTAAGATGGAGTCTTTCGCTTCAACCTTAATTCCCGCCCCTTAATCTTTCAATGGGTGAAATACTATCGCTTGCAATAACCAATCAGCTCCCGATAAATCCCATTCCCTTCCAACAGCTCCGGATTACCCAGCAAAATCAGTTGTTCCCGAGCGCGGGTGAGCGCTACATTGAGTTTGCGATCTACCCCTTCTTCGGATAGAGAGATCAAAGATTGGAGTTGACTCAGCGAATTGGTACTCAAGGAAATGATGATGATGTCCCGCGCACCACCTTGATAGCGCTCAACGGTATCAATTGTAAAGAGTTCGTCGGCATAACCGCGTTCTTGTAATACTTGCCTAATCTGGGCAATCTGCGCCCGATAAGGCGTGATAACGCCAATACTGCGAGGGTTAAGTTCCCGATTATGAGCCGAATACAATCTGGTGATGGCATCTATTAAGTCGCCGACCAAAATGGCTTCATGCCGATTGATTTTTTGTGCTGCCCCAGCTTGGTCAACCGGGGTGGGCAAAAAAAGCATCCGCCGATTACTCAACAATGCTTCCCATTCTCCTTTGGCCTGTTGCGATAAAAACCCCAACGCCGCTATTTGCTGAAGATGACCTTTGGTTTCAAAGGGTAAAATTTTCAAATTTCCTTCATAAAAATAGCGATTGGGGAACTCCATGATATCGCGGTGCATCCGCCCTTGGTGGCTCAATTGAGCAAAAGCCCAGTCCCAACCTTCGGTTTGACAGCGTTTGTAAAGGCGTTCAAAAAAGGAATTCCGCAAATCATTTAGCCCTATGCTCAACAGCGCAGGGTCTTCGATTCTGGACAATTCAGGGTCTTGGGCAACGACCGCCGGGAGTTGTTTGTGATCGCCGATGAGGAGAAAATGCTTGAATTTGGGTAATAAACCAACCAAAGCTGGTTCTAAAATCTGGGACGCTTCATCGATAACGACCCGATGAAAGGTTTTGAGGTCAAATAACTCGGGTTTTCCGGCAATGGAAGCTACCGTAGCCACTACAATTCGCCGACTATCAATCAGGTCGCGAAGTTCTTTGCGGTTGGTAATCTTATCGGTCAATTTACTGAGCAATTGGCCTTGGAAGGTGGCCGCTGTAGAATACTGTGAACCGATCCTCAAGTAATGACCGCGAATTCCCGGATGATAGCTTTCAATGGCTTCACAGATTTCGTCTACAGCCCGATTGGTATAAGCCAGTAATAGCAAGTTTTCCGCGGTATGATCGATCCAATGCCCCACCAAGTTTTTGAGCATCACCGATGTTTTGCCCGTGCCCGGAGGGCCCCAGAGTAGGAAGTAGTCTTGCGAATTGAGAATGGATCCAAAAATAGCTTGTTGCTCAGTAGTAAACTCCGCGATTTGGGGAACACTAAAAGGGACTTCTACGGCTTGAGGCGGCGTTAAACCCAGCAATAGTTCGCGTTTTTCAAGTGTACTATTCGCAAATTCAAATAAGCCGCGGTATAAACCCACAAAACTGGTGTCCAATAAATCGTGTTCCAAATTCCAAAACGGCCATTCCAAAAACAACTGTTCATTGAATTGTCGGGAACGCAGTCGTACCACTACTTCCTTGACGCTGATCTCGATGATGGTACATTTGAAGAGTTGATTCTGGAGCGGACTGGCATCGACGTTGGCAAAAGGATACAAGACCGCGATGTCGCCTGCCCGGAAATTCGCCAGTTGGTTGGTGGATTCAGTTTTGGCAAAACGGATCAAAGGCTCTTCCCCCCGCGCTTGATTGTCAATGATTTTCAGGTGACTGATGAGGTCAAAACTAGCTTGTTTGCCGGAAAAATGGTTCAACCAGAGGGAAGCTTGGCCATTGTGTTGTTGGACTTCCTCCACTCCGGTTTTGGCCAATTTGTGTTCACGCGCAATAAAACCGGTAAAAGCTGTAAAATAAGCTTTCTCCAACCGACTGAGCTGTTGAAACATGTTTTGAAACAACTCCAAATCGCGGGCAAAAAAGCTCGCCGCTTTGGGAAAACGATTGGGATGAAGCAATCCCGCCAATTGTTGACCTTGCTCAGACAAACTGGGTTGATTTTCTCCTTTAAGCCCCAGTTCTATCAACCGATATTCGATGGCTAACACTTGGTTGCGAACTTGAAGTGCTTCCCACTGTTGGGAGCGCACGGCGGGGGCAAAACGCAAGCGGCGGTCGTCTAATCCGGAATACAACATGTAGTTGGCGGGATCCGCCGATTTTCCAAAAGTAGCACGAATGATCAAGTCGTAAAGCAAAGTTTGGATGTAGTGATTGGTGCTGATGCCATAACTGTTGGGGCGGAACAATTTGCCGCTCTTCAATTCAATGATGGCCGATTGGTTGCCATCTTTAAAAAAAACGTCCAAACGCCCTTGCAAACCATGTTGACTGGAGTAAAAAGTAGGTTCCAGGTAGCACTTGTCGGGATCGATCTGTTGTTCGGCGAAATCAACTTTGATCACCTGTAACAGATGAAGAAAATGCTTTTGTGCGGATTGCATCACTTTGCGCAACTCCTCATCGGGGATCAAACACAGCGCCAGCGGGTTCAAATGAAAGACTTTGGGGAAAAGCGTTTTGAAACTCGCTTCAGGGTCGTGCATCAATTCATCCAAAAAAAAGTTTGCAATATTCCCCAGTAACAAGGCTGAGCTGGAGGAAAAAGGCAAGAATTTTTTCAATAAATGTCCTTCTGGCACCGCTCCAAACTCGCGAAAACATTCAGCAATCGCAGTTACATCCATCAAATAATCCGGTTCCACAACAATGGCTCGTGGTCGGTAAAGACCATCCTTATCCACTTCTACATCCAATAAATTTAGCATGATCGGGAAACCAAATACGTCGCGAATGGCTTCGATGGTGGGATTGAACAATTCGTTGCGCTCGGGAAGGTCATAACGTACCAACGTCTCTTCTTCTGGGCGGTTTTCTTCTTTTACCACCAAACATTTTTCCAAAGGCCGATCATCCACTGCAAGTACGCGTACGCTGGGAAGATAAGCTTGTACATCGGTAGGTCGGAATGCGTGGGGCCATTTTCCGGGCAGCAGCGCAGGAATCGATTTTTGCGGATCGATTTGAAACAATCCGCGGATGGTTCCCAGCACTACATTGCGACCAAACTCGGGGAGGAAGGCCAAGTTGTCCGAAATTTCACCATCCCTACGCGCTTCCTGAGCGAGCTTTCTGAAGGTGTGGAGGTAGTATTGTAGCGATCGTTCCAACCGGTATTTTTGCCCGGCATAAGCCATCCGCGAAAACAAATTCGTAAAGCGCAATCGTTCTTGGCGGGTTGCTTCAATTAAAATCAATACCAATAAGTGATAATACCCTTCGGTTTTTTCCAATGGATTTAACGAAGGGTGTTCCGCAATTTTTTGCAGTTCGCGATAAAACAGTTGAGCCAGTTCGGGTGCGGGGAGATTGGGTTTAGTTTCTACTTTGATCATCCTCGATGAGTTTTTTGATTGCCAGAATTAATAAAATAAAAAGGGAAGTTGAAAACGGGAGAAACTATAAATGATTTCGAACAGACTGCTACAAATGGGCATGTGGCCCTAAATTGGTTTGATGTTTACTTGTCTCCAACAAAGATAAAAAATTGTTGAACTTTTTGACGCGGATAACATAAAAAGTGTTAAGTAGATTGTAATATTAGATGATGGATTTTGAGGAGACTATTTTTTCATCAACCAAAGCAAAAAATGCAGCCCTAGGATCGCTACGGTGTGGCGTTTTAAAGCAGGTTAAGGGGAGAAGAGGCCTTCAAAAGCCATTGATTTAGTTATGATCTACTTAAGTTGAAATTCAAATGAGATCAAGAATAAACATTGCTTTCCTGCTGATTGTGCTGCCTTTGGAGCTTTTAGCACAATTTACGCCGCCGCCCTTGACCAAGACGAGCGAAGGAAAAAACTCTTTTTTGATTTCTACCAGTGAACAATACGGGCGCTATGCCAATCAAACACAACTCCTGAAGCCTAGCGATAATTTTGCCTTACTGCGCGCGGAAAGAGAACTGCTGCCCATTAAAAAAGAGGGCCAAAAACCCCAATACCCTGTTTATTACCCTGATCCTTTTAAGGTTTTGGGATCTGGCGTAAGCGCCAATTGGTTTGAAAAAATATTGTATCCTTACGCCAACCGATCCATGGCCAATCAGTTGTGGGGACTCAGCAATCCAGGACGCAACGTTTTTTTTATCCAGCCAGGCAGTCCTTTTGCTTTGGTTCCAGCATTGTTATCACCACTTTTGAAACCCCTAGGATCAGATGGAAAAACACAAACTTTTGGCGACCTCAATCGCCAAAGCAAAGCGTGGCGACCAAGGGATATGGAACGGTACTAAAAAAAAGCGTTTGCCCCTAGGACAAACGCTTACAATTTGAAAGTTGCCGAGCTGCAAATGCAGCCAAAAAATGAAAATGTCTTGCCAGGGTTTTACAGTTTTACACCAAATGATACCACGAAACCTCTTCCATCCGAGCTCCATACGCCCGGCCCAGGGTAAAACAAAGGCCTTTTGGTAAAATATTGCAAATTGGTTATGTTGTTGACACTCAAGCGCAATTGGTATCTTTTATTGAAACGAATGGCGGAGTTAAAGTCCCAGATGCCATAGGCGGGAACCAAACCTACCGCGCCGTTGGCTGATGGAGTTAGGGTATTGAGTGGATCTGCAAAGGTAGAAGCCACATAACTGTATTGTAAAACAGCGGATAAGCTTTTGTAGGCCATTTGCAATCCATTGCGACTGATCCATTGCGGCGCGCTTTCCACCCGATTGCCGCTGATGTCGCGGTTTTTATCACCAGCAGCTACAAAGGCGTTTTGATAGCGCGCATTTAAATAACTGGTAGAAGTGAACACCGAAAGATACCCATTGGGGTACTGAATGGCGGTAGCTTCAGCATACAATTCTACCCCGCGGTGCAGGCTGTTGCCGATATTGGTCTTGTAGATGTAGCTTTTCCCATTGTCGTTGAGCAATAAATTGCCCAGTCGATTTTGGTTCAGCAATTGAAAAAGCGTCACATCAAATTTTAGCCAGTTTCCAATAGAACTGCTGATGCCCAACTCTGCATTGTACCCTTGTCCATTTTTCAAGTCCTTATTGGCTCTTTCCAAAATGGAGGTAGGAATGATGTCTTTAAACAAAACAGGACGATAAGCCTGCACAATCCCGCCGTATATTCGGGTTTTGGCATTGGGCTTGTATTCGGAGTTAATGCCAAACAGGGGGAAATGATGCCGGATGGTATTGGGCACATCTGCCGGATCCAAATAACTCAAATAACCAGTCATGCGGGTCTGTCCTTCTTCAATGCGAACGCCCGGAGAAATCGACCATTTGGGATTCAGGTAGATCAGGTTTTCGGCAAAAAAAGCCACGTTTTGTGTCAAGTAATGCAGATCGCGTGCAAAAGCGCCATTCACGCTCAAATCATAATCCGTACCGCCTGTACCCGGCCCTCTTTGCCGACGGTGCAAATCGTTATTGATGTAGCGCACGCCTGCCGCCAGCGTACTTTTTAGCCTTCCGATTTGATATTGGCGCAACAAACGGAGCTCGGAAGTATAACTGTGAAATTGATCAATATCAACAAACCGAGATTTGTAGAGGTTATTGGCAGCATCGATTGGCAGGTCTTTGACATTGGCAAAATTGTCAAAAAGCACGCTGTTGCGGGTTCCCAATACCGCCGAGGTCACCAAATTGAGGGTAGTTTTGGCGTTGATTTTCCATTCCAAAGTGATTGATGGCACGTAAATATCCGGAGAGTAATAATTTCTACTTCGAGTAGCTTGTCGCGGATCGGCATAAAACAGACTGTCGGTCAGCGGGCCCGGTAAACGGTACCGATAATTGCTACGACCAAATTCAACCCGCGCGAAGAATTTTTTGGAAAAATCATACTGAAGTCTGGCAAATTGAGCATTGGCTTTTGAGTTTCCATTCGCACGGTACCCGTCGGATTGGCGGTATTGGGCATAGGCATAATACTGGAATTTACCGATTTTGCCGCCAATGGCATTATAAGTACTAGCCAAACCAAAAGAACCGCCAGCATTGATGCTTTCAAACGAAAAACGACGGGTGGTGTCCGCTTGTTTGGTGACGTAGTTGATCATCCCACCAAAGGTTGCGCCATATTGCAAGGAGGCTGCTCCGCGCACCATTTCAATGCGCTCAACAGATTCCATGGGCATACTGTAGTGGCTGGCAGGATAGCCATATAAGTCAGAGTTGATTACCACCCCGTTTTGGCGAATGTTGTATTCCCAACTGCGGTGGGGATCCAAACCACGCGTAGCAATGTTGATTTGGTTGCCTGATCCGTCCATGTCGTAGACAAAAGCACCAGGTATCTTGGCAAAAATCTGCCGTGCCGTTTTTTCCGTTAAGTTGGCGGGTAATTCTTGTACGTTGATCACCTCGTTTTTCTTGCCCGAATAAATGTAACTGCCTTGCACATCAGGCAATTGACCCAGCAAACGCAATTGATTGCGGTAGCCTTTGACAGTAACTTGCTTAAGTTGTTGTGGACGAATGGAGTCGGGAGTTGTCTGAGCGTCAAGTTGGCCAAAGACCTGGAATAAGCCGGCAAAGAAACAGATGGTTTTTAGGATATTGTTCATGAATGTAAGGTCAAGCTGCGTATTAACACGTATTACGAAAAAATAAGACATGGGTTACGCAAATTTCGATTTTTCTTAGGGCAAAAGTAAAAAATATTTAGAATGGAGGCAAGGAGTAGGGGTCTAAAAATTCGGGTGTAGTGAGGTCAGCAATTTCCGGTTTAAGACATTCACGTATTTTCAAACCATCAACAAGGCCATTGTAGCAAATCGAAACCTTTGGAAAGTGATGATTCCCGAATCTAGCGCCAAACCAACTTTAAACGTGTACTTCCCAAATCGGAAATTGTTGTAATGTGGTAGTATAATAAGGTTAGACTTCAGATTTTCAGCACCTTATTATTATCTACTAGGCTAATAACCGGAAGTCCGAACCAGAAATTTAATTTCGTTCTAGAATATGCGTAAAGACTAGTTCAAAAATATTGGTTTCTAGTAGAAAAAATAAGGTACATTAACTCAAATTTGACCACCCCAAATTTTTTCGATTAGGAGCTTTACACGCGAGGATGGATGCGTTATGCCCTTTTAAGATTGAAATAATTATATTGATAAATGGGCATCTTTTTTTCACATTATAGTATGCAACTATTGAAAAAAGATGCCCATTTTTTTGTCACCGTACCAACACCAAACTCCCTGCAAACTGCTTCCGCTCGCCATCAATGAAATCAACCTCGGCCTTGTATACCAATACCTCATTGGCCATAGCCGAACCACGGAAAAAGCCATCCCATTTGGGTTCTCCGCCGCCGTTATCAGCATCAAAGGAAAAGACTTTTTCGCCCCAGCGGGTAAAAATTTCTAAAGTACGTACCCGCTCCGCATTGGGGCCCAGAAACAGTTCAAAAAAGGCATTGTGGTCGTCGCCATTGGGACTAAATGCATTCGGGATGTAGACGTGATAATCCTTTTGAATGGTAATGCGTAAAGTAGCCGACGCAGTGCAGTTGTTTTGGCTTATGGCGCTCAAGGAAACCAATTGGCTGTTGAGCAAGCGCGTGAGGGATAATTCAGGACAAGTAGTGCAAGCTTCTTTTTGATCGCTTTTCCACAAAAAACTTTTGAGTCGCTCGTTGGCTTGAGCGCGTAATACCAGCGAAGCACCCATTTTGAGGACCGTATCCTTGGGTAATTGAATGGAAAATAGCGGGGGATCGGGTAAACTCACCGTTTTGCTCCACAAACAACCCGACTGATCCAAGACCGAAATTTTATACTTCCCTCCCGACAACTGCCGTAAAATAGAATCCCGACCAAAGTCACCATTGCCTACCTTGATGCGGTAATCGGGTAGGCCGCCACGTACCTGAATGCGGATACCGCCTTTTTTGTCGCCCGCACAATTGTTGGGCGTCAGTTGCAGATCCACGGTCATTTTGTGGGCTATGATGCTGTCCAAATGTCGACATCCATTGGCATCGGAAATGCTGACGCGGTACAGACCGGCAGTGGCAATCGATAGTGTACGGCTGGTATCGCCATTGCTCCACAAAATTTTGAAAGGACCTTTACCACCCAAGATTCGTACCTCAGCGCTTCCTTGGGCATTGCCGGTACTATCGCAACCAGGAGCGCGAAGTAACTTCGCACCGACATTGAGCGGCGTAGGGCTGGGTAAATTGAACGTCTGTTGGAGGGTACACCCACGCTGCAAATCAGTGATCGTGACGAGCCATGAGCCGGGAGCAAGATTTCGGAGGTTGGCAGTAGTATCGCCGTTGCTCCAACGAAAGGATAAACCCGGAACGCGCGATCCTGATAGCTCAATGGTACCATTTTTTTCGCCCACACAACGCGGCAAAGTTGTCTGGTAATTAGCAACAAGGGGAACTGGCGGGGGAAGCACAACCGTGCTTTTTTGCCAACACCCGCTGCGATCTTGTACGGTAATCGGGTAGGAGCCGGGACTTAATTTTTGAAAAATGGAATCGCCTCCAAAAGGATTGTTGCCCAAGCGGTATTGATAGTCGGGCGTCCCCCCTTGCGCTTTGACTTGGATCAATCCATTTTTATCGCCTACACATTTGGGTGGTACAGCATTGGTTTGGATCACTAATTTTTGCGCGAACACGCTATCCTGTTGCAGACAGCCTTTTGCATCCGTAACCTTCACCCTAAATAAGCCCGCGGAGGTAATGGTTGTAACGCGACTGGTATCACCATTGCTCCATCGGACGACATATGGTGCTTGTCCACCTTGTATGCGTATTTGTGCGCTGCCTGCTTTTCCGGTACTGTCGCAATTGGGTGAACGCAGCAGTTGAGCATTGGCAGTAAAAGCTGGAAGGTTAGGAAATTCAAAAGTTCGACCCAAGGTACAGCCTTGCTTTTTATCTGTAATGGTAACGGTGTAAATGCCCGCAGCCAAATTAAGTATAGAAGCGGTGGTGTCGCCGGTACTCCAAAGGAATTCCAGTCCCGGGGTGGTGCTGTTTTTTAAACTGATTTTTCCAGCATTCAGATCGGCGCAAATTGGTGGTTCGGCGACAAAATTTAGCGTTGGGGCAGGTAATTGTTTTGCGTCCACCGAATCGATAAAGGTGCAAGTACGGTCTTTTGCCCGTAAAAAATACAATCCAGGTTTATTGATTTGAACGCTGGACGCCTGGGAAACCACCGGCCCGTTTTTGCCATAAGTCCATTCAAAAGCGTCAAATTTTTCGTCTAAGGCGCGGACTGAGATATCACTGCTGCCGCAAAACTTCACCGTATCTTCAGCCAATAAAGGGCGTTCAAATCTTTCCGGCATGATGAATTCCAGCGGGTATTCACAATTATCGGACAAGCTAGAAAAAGGTTTCATGAACACCGTATACTTCGTTCCTGGAGCAGGTTTTTTCACCGTGATGCTGCGCGTACGAGCGCCGTTGCTCCAGCGGTAACTTTCAAATCCATCGGGTGCATTGAGCGTGAGGGTTGAATCCAAACCAGGACAAAAATAGGAAGGAAAAATCCGTGAACTCATGCATTCGGCATCAATGTAAGCATAGCCAAAATGCTGCCCTTCCGTGCAGTCATAGGTCGTGAATTGAATGGTGATCAACTCGCCAATGTGATCGCGCAGATCAATCGCGGCAGTCGTCCAGGGGCGGTAACGCAGATCCCGCTGATTTTTAAATCCAGGAATATTGCTGGCAGAAGCAACCCGATAATACCCGCAGGAGATGGTTTTGTTTTTACCATCCAGTACCCGTACATCGAATTTAGGTTGCTGAACCGGTTTGTGGTTAGGATCTTGGAGGACTACAGCAAAACGGTAAACAAAAAGCGTGTTCTCTGCAGTCACCCGAAAGGTAGTCATCAAGCGTTCAAACTCGGCACCGACACTAGAATTGCCC
>JBBRGN010000034.1:0-24294 GCA_038240665.1 Chitinophagales bacterium
GCAATACCCAGCCAGTCAACCGGTTTGTGTTGGAATTTTCTGCGGAGGCTTCGGTGAAATTGAATTACGATCAAGCACTGGGAATGATTGTATTTGATCACGTGATTTCCATGGAAGGCCAACATGGCGAAGGGCCAACGTACGTTCCTGATGGCAGCTACGAGGCTTTTAAAATCATGAAAGATAAACTGGTGTATCTGGAAAAATTACCCGTTACCGTATTGAAAGATGCGCCGCGGCCCTCGCCAGTATTGGACACCAGAGACAAAAAAATTCCCGGTACGCCGAAAAAGAATTGAAACAGCATAAGGTTTTGACCGATTTGGTACTTCTCAAGATCGGTCAAAACCTTTTTTCTTACACCTTTCCTTTCTCAATGGCTTTTACGGCCTTTTCGGCAAGCATATACACGCCAAAAATGATTTGGGCAAAACGCTCATCTTTGGTCAATCCTTTTTTGTAGCGACTGTACAATTGTTGGATCACCACAGCGTTTTTGAAAATTCCAAAAACGAAGAAAAATAATACCTTCGAAACATCGCGTCCGCTTTTTTCAACATAGCGGTCTAGGAATTCGGCGCGGGTCAGGTTACCGGGCATCCATGTCAAGCTAAAGTTTTTTTCAAAATCTCCATCACCCGCTTCTGCCCAGTATGCCAAGGCCGTTCCCAAGTCCATCATCGGATCGCCAACCGTACTCATTTCCCAATCGAGGATCGCCAGCACATCCGTCAATCGTTCAGGGTTGAGGATGAGGTTATCGTATTTGTAATCGTTGTGCAACAAGGCAGGTTTGCCTTCCTCGGGCAGGTGCACACGCAACCAGGCGCTCAAAGCTGTCATGTTTGGAATGTCATCGGTAAAAGCAGCCTCGTAACGATTGATCCAACCCTCTACTTGACGCAAAATATACCCTTCTGGTTTGCCAATTTGAATCAGACCTGAGGTTTCAATATCAATGGCATGAAGCGCAACCAAAGTATCCGCCAAAACAGCAGATAAATCATGAAAATCTTGGGGGCTTAGTGACAATTTTTTGGCCATATGCGCCCGCAGAATGACCCCATTGACCTTTTCCATCAAGTAAAAAGGAGTCCCCATAACGGCTTCGTCTTCACAGCAATGGATCGGTTTGGGGATTTTGGCAAAACCAGCTTGTTCCAATAGTTTTAACAAGCGGAACTCCCTTTCCATCGCATGACCGCCTTTGATGGTTTTTGCTCCAAATGGTGGACGGCGCAATACATATTCTTGCTTATCTGTCTTGATGGAGTAGGTCAAATTGGAGTACCCTCCTGGAAATTGCGCCACCGCGGTGATCGATCCGAATCCAGGAATTTCAGCATTGAGGTAATCCGAAAGCACTAGGAGTGGCAATTCTTCCCCAATACGGATGGATGTAGGTGCGTCCAAATTGATGGGTTGCATACTGATTTTTTTTACCAAGATAAGAACTTGTTGGGATGATGGTAAAAATTCCTGATTTTGCAGCGCTGGAATATTTATTTAAAACCAATGATGGAAGCACACAAGATTGAAGTTACCCGCACTGCCCATTTTTATACCTTGGGAATCGCCGGGCCGAGTACCCAATATTGTATCATTGCCTGTCATGGGTATGGTCAATTGGCGAAAAATTTTATCCGCAAATTTGATGGTATTGCTGGCGAAGATACCTTGGTCATCGCTCCGGAAGCGCTTTCCAAATTTTACTGGCAAGGTTTTAGCGGCGACCCCGTGGCATCTTGGATGACCCGAGAACACCGTTTGGATGAAATTTTGGATTATTGTCGGTACTTATCTCAACTTTACTTGGAGTATAAAAAGATATTACCGGAAAATGTTAAAATCATTTTGTTCGGTTTTTCACAAGGCTGTGCTACCCAAATGAGGTGGGTTTTCCAGGATCAACCTACTTTTGATACCCTGGTTTTGTGGGCAGGAATGATGCCCGATGATCTGGATTATCTGGCCAATGTGCATCTTTGGATGAATCGGGATGTACATTTTATATATGGTACCCAAGATGAGTTCATCACCCCAGAGCGCATGGATCATTACCAAACCTTTTTCCAAAACAATCAAATCCCAGTTGTTCAACGTAGGTTCACCGGTACTCATACCGTTGATCGGGCTACTTTAGCCGAATGGTTTGCAGAATACAAAAAGCGGTAAAGGAGCTTAAAGATCAATCCATACTGACAATGCGCAAGGTCTGTTGTACCTTTTGGGCAATGTCCATAGCCTCTTCCAAAGTATCGGCAAGGATTGTAGCATGACCCATTTTACGGAAAGGCTTGGTATTGGCCTTACCGTAGAGGTGCAATTTAACCCCTGGTAAAGCCAGACAAGCTTCTAATCCTTCATAAACCGCGGTACCATTGGAACCCTCAGCTCCCAAAAGATTGACCATCACCGAAGGGCACTTCATGACAGTACTGCCCAATGGAAGGTTGAGGATGCTACGCAAATGTTGTTCAAACTGTGAAGTGTAACAACTATCAATGGTGTGGTGACCACTGTTGTGCGGACGTGGTGCTACTTCATTGATTAGTAATTCCCCGTCGGGAGTCAAAAACAACTCAACCGCCAGCAAACCACACAAATCAAAAGCTTCTATGGTTTCAACGGCCAGTTTTTTTGCCGCTGCTTCAATGGCAGGATCAATCCGAGCTGGACAAAGCAACCGTTCCACCAAGTTGGCATCGGGGTTGAAATCCATTTCCACTGCAGGGTAGACTGCTATTTCACCTTTTTTGTTGCGGGCTACAATGACGGCCAGCTCTTTTTCGATAGCCGCGCAGGGTTCTATCAAACACTCCCCATCCAACAAATTGTCGAGATGGGCAGCACTACGGATAATGACTACACCTTTGCCATCATACCCAGCTGTTCTAAGTTTTTGAACAAAAGGATATTGCCATTCCCCTGCTTCCACCGCATCGAGAACCGCTTGGTGATTGTCGTAGAGCTTAAATGGTGTAGTGGGTAGGTTTTTTTCTAGGTAAAAAAGCTTTTGTAGCCCTTTGTCCTTGATGATGTCAAGCTTATCAGGATCTGGGTGCACCACCACGCCTTCTGCACTCAGGCGGCGCAAGGCATCAGTGTTAACATGTTCAATCTCAATGGTAAGCGTATCTTTGTCTTTACCAAAGGAATACACGTCATTGTAATCTGCAAAATTACCTTCTGAAAACCAAGCCGCCAGGGCGCCTGCCGGCAAATCCCGAGAAGCATCGAGAAAATAAAGTGGCAAATGCCAGTTTGCTGCCGCCAACCCCAACATTTTCCCAAGCTGACCTCCACCCAATACCCCTAATTTGAAGTCGGTGTTGATTAATTCCGATGCCGGACGCATACTGTTTAATTTTTATCTTGGCCAAAGCTAATAAGAATCTTTTGGCCTTTGTAGCTTTAGGGGCAAGGAAAGCATAATAAACTTACCGAGCTAAGCGAAAACTTAGCAATTGTAGTGCTGAAATATTCATCCAAACAAAATTAGAGTACCTGGGTTGTACTTCCAAAAGCAGTGTAATATGTCAGAAATCGTTTTCAAAAATGCCCACATCGTCAACCGTGGTAAGATCATTCAAGGCGATCTTTGGGTCAAGAATGGAAGGATCGAAAGGGTAGGGGGAATAATTGAAGCACCCAATGCACTTGAAATTGCAGCGGAAGGCAAGCATCTATTTCCAGGAATCATTGATGATCAGGTGCATTTTCGCGAACCCGGTCTGACCCATAAAGGAGAAATCTATACCGAAGCGCGGGCAGCGGTTGCCGGCGGGGTGACTTCTTTTATGGAGATGCCCAATACCAAACCTCCGGCGCTTACACAAGATTTATTGGCCCAAAAATATGCCATTGCTGCACAACGCTCTTTGGCCAACTATTCCTTTTTTATGGGGGCAGGTAATGATAACTTGGAAGAAGTATTGCGTACCGATCCCGAAAACGTATGCGGGGTTAAGATTTTCATGGGTTCAAGTACCGGCAACATGCTCGTGGATGACGCCCACACACTGGAAAAACTTTTTAGTCAAGTCCCATTGCTGATTGCTACTCACTGCGAAGATGAGGCTACGGTTAAACGCAATGAAGCTTCTTTTATGGCTGGTTATGGGGAAGATATTCCCATTGAGTTCCATCCAGAAATCCGTTCTGTTGCAGCTTGTTTGCTTTCGTCTTCCTTTGCGGTGGAACTGGCTCGGCGTCACAATACTCGTTTGCATATCTTGCACATTTCAACCGCCGACGAATTGGCTTTATTTACCAACGAGATTCCTTTGCTTGAGAAACGCATCACTGCAGAAGTCTGTGTTCACCATTTGTTTTTTTCCAGCGCTGATTATGAGACCTTGGGAACTCAAATCAAGTGCAACCCTGCCATAAAGGGAAAAAATCATCGGGATGCATTGCTCCCAGCTTTATTGGACAATCGCCTTGATATCGTCGCTACCGATCATGCGCCGCATACTTGGGCTGAAAAGCAAAACAGCTATTTCAATGCACCATCGGGTTTGCCTTTGGTACAACATTCGCTGGCAGTAATGTTGGAATTTTATCAGCAAGGAAAAATCAGTCTCGAGAAAATAGTTGAAAAAATGTGCCACGCACCCGCCGATTGTTTCCGGATGCCGGAAAGAGGCTATTTGGACGAGGGATACTGGGCAGATCTTATCCTAGTAGATCTAGAAAAAGAATGGATGGTAAATTCGGAAAACATTTATTACCGGTGTGGTTGGTCGCCATTTGCAGGGCATACCTTCAAAGGAGCTGTAGAAGCAACGGTTGTCAGTGGCCACCTGGCTTATCGAGATGGCCAATTCAATGAAGAAAAAAAGGGGGAAAGGCTACAATTTAGGCCGTTCTAATTGACGCAAGAGCTCATAGACGGCAATTCCGGTGGCCATAGCAACATTCATCGAGGTATTGATTCCGTACATGGGAATGTGAATGCAGCAATCGGCGGATTGAAGATGATCGGGGTTAATACCATTTTTTTCATTGCCGACAACCAAAATGACTTCACCCTGAAGTATAAAATCCCAAATTGGGATGCTTTGCGTGGTCACTTCGAGCGCCACAATTTGCGCTTGCGGATGTAGCTCCCGTAAAGCTTCCCATTGGCGAAGTTGGGTATGGGGGACATATTTGTCGGCAGCACGCGCCACCTTTTTTAGGAGATTTTTTTCATTTTGATTGATGTGGGCGAAAGTATAAACGTGTTTGAGCCGAGTAGCATCGGCCAGTCGAAAAATAGAGCCAAAGTTGCGTTCATCCTCGACACCATCGAGTGCTAGACTAATGGGGTGACGATTTTCCAGCACATCCAGGGCATAGGATAAAAAATCGGGGCGCTCTTCTTGGAAGTTTAATTGATGATTCATGGTTTTATTTTTCCCTTCCCTCATCGATACCCACCGCTGGCAACTCATATTGGTAATACCGACATTCGATCATAGAGAACGGTTTGGGTTGACTAACTTTGTACATGGTTTCATTCTTTAGAAAAAATAATTTAGCAAAGAATTTATCGCTAGGTAAAGTACAATTTTGCCATTGAAGCTCCAAGGTTATGCCTTAGGAATGCAGTTTTGAAAAAACATATACTTCAATTTTATTGGCTTATTTTTGAAAGGAGCGCTTGAAGAACCAACATCAGAAAATTAATCAGGAATTTTTGCGTTTTTTTAACACATTAGTCGTAAGCTTTTTAGCATTTCAGGAATGGTTACCTACGTAACCATAAACTGAGAAAAGGATAGAAAGTTTTACGTCCTTTAAACCCATTAGGAATGGAGCATGTAAATAGGTTTTTCCAATTGCGTCTTGGATCTTGATCACATTCGCGTTGCTGGAAAGAAGCATTTATATGTCCTCCAAACGTATTTTGAACAAGCTTATGCGGTATATACTTACCCTTTTTGTATTGGCCGGAGGCTTTGTTTGTTGTTTTTCCCAAACCGTTTTTCCCGTAAAAATGAACAATCGGTGGGGTTTGATCAACAATGAAGGCCGCATGGTCATCAAACCTAATTACGAGGCCATTGGAGATTTTAAAAGCTATGGGTATGCCGTCATGCAGCGCAATGGTCGGGTAGGTTTATTGAATCAGCTTGGTCAGGAGATCGTAGGGGCGCAATATGAAGATTTGCGGGTATTGGATTCAGCACGCATCGCAGTGATGGAACGAGGACAGTGGATGGTGATTGATCTACAAGGAAAAGTTTTACTCCCCAAAGGATATGATCGACTCCAAATGTGGGATGGGGGGTACCTGGCTTTTAGGGTCCAAAAAAAATGGGGCGTATTGAATCAAAAAGGCATTCAGGTAGTTGCGCCAAAATTTGATGAAATCCTTATCCGCCAAGGTCGTTTTTTTCTCACCAGTACGGGCGGGCTTAAAGGTTTAGTGCTTAATACTGGCGTTGAGGTCATCGCCCCCACTACCGATCAAATTGACATCATCAGCGATAGTTTGTTCTTTTTTCGCAAAGGCAACAATTGGGGAGCGGCCGATGGCAGTGGAAAGATCATTGCCCCAGCAAGGTACACCGGATACAGTCGGATCGCCAATGCTTTTTATCGTTTACAAGGCAATGGCAAGTCTTTTTTGCTTTCCGTCAATTGCAAAAGCGTAATCACCAACGGGGAGTATGAAAACTACTACCCACTCTCCAATCGGTACGTCGTCACCAGAAAAAATCAGCGCTTGGGTTTGATCGATTGGTGTGGCCGTCAAGTATTGTCGCCCCGGTATGACGAAATTCTTTGGTACGGATCAGCCGTATTTCGGGTAAGCGTAGCTGGCAAATGGGCTTTGATGAAATCAGGAGACAGCACACTTACCAGTTTTCAATACGCTTACATTGCCCCGCCAAAGGGGAAGATCAGCGTGGTCAAGGTTGGTCAAGCTTTTGGAATCATCAACGTCTCCGGCAAAGAGGTCGTTAAACCCGTTTATCGCCGCATCACCCTCGAACCCGGTCAGGCCAGAGCCTATCACCATAATTCAGTTTTAGGTGCTGCGGAAATGCTTGATTTACTGCGTTTTGACGAATCTGGTAACCTCCTTTCTGGGGATCAACTGGGGCAACATTTCAGGATCAAAGTAACCGGAAAACCCCGCAGCCATAGCGGATCAGAAAAAGAAGAAGAAAGTTTTATCCTTGATAAATTTGAGTGGTTTTTTGATGCTGCTAAAGACCGCTGGGGGCTACGCGATATCTCCGATGGCAGCATCACCATTACGCCAGCTTTTCAATGGATCAAGGTGGATCGCGCCCTCGGTCTTACTCTGGTAGCCATGCCCACCCCACGCGATTACGAATTTGAGCGCACAACTTACCGTTTTGATCACCTACTCGGAGTGGTAAGCAATGACTTGGGCGCCTTGATATCTGAACTCAATTATTGGGACATCAAGTTGGAAGACTTTCATGCAGGCAATCCACTTGCCCGTTGTTTAACCGCCAACGGTCGCTACGGACTGATGGATAAACGGGGAAAACTGGTTCATCGTGACTATGCCTATATCGGCCCTTTTCACAATGGATTGGCGCGAATGAGCCTAGCCGGCCGCTTGTCGGGCAGCATGAAAAGTGATAAAAATCTGGGATCTTTAAATGGTTTCATGGCTCAATTGCCTACCCCAGGAAGGGTAATTGATTACACCCAATATGATCAGCTTTTTCGCGATAACGCCAAATTGATTTGTGAAAACTGCGAATGGGGCTACGTAGATACCGCTGGAAAAAAGAAAATCAATCCCCAATACGCTTTTGCTGAAGACTTTGTCAATGAAGTGGGCATCGTTCAAATGGGTGCTAAATGGGGCGTGATCAATCAACTTGGCAAAGCGCTAATTCCTTGTCAATACGACGCCATTCGTTTTTTAGAAAATACCGACAACCGGATCCTCAGCATGTATGTACAACGCCCAAAATACGGGCTGATTGATACTTTAGGCCAGCTGGCGGTTAATGCTGTCTATGATGAAATTGGATCATTTCGGGAAGATCGATTGGGCGTGGCGCGCAATAATTTATGGGGTTTTGTAGACCATGAAGGACTGGAAGTTATTCCCTGTCGATTTCGGGAAGTAAACAATTTCCACGAAGGATTGGCGGCAGTTAAATTGGGACGCCTTTGGGGTTTTGTGGATAAGCTAGGCAATGAAGCCATCAGTTTCCGCTACCGCAAAGTAGGGAATTTCGGTCATGGCCTCACCTGGGTAGAAACCGAAGACGGCTTAGGATATGTTAACCATGAAGGCAAATTAATGATCCCCGCTATATATGAACAAGCTACAGATTTTGAACACGGGGTCGCGCGGGTTCGTTTGGCGGGTAAATATGGGTTAATCAACATCAAAGGACAATCAATTCTCAAACCGCGCTACAACACGATCAGCGCTTTTAATACCCATGGCTTGGCCATCGCTACCCAAGGATCCGACAATGCTCGATCCATTGTCATCAACCGCAAAGGGGTACAAGTAGGATCCCAATCTTTTACACAAATACAGCCTTTTTCGGAAGGACTGGCAGTGGTTAAGGATAAAAATGGCTACGGATACATCGATACCTTGGGGCGCATGGTAATCCCAGCCATCTATCATAAAGCTGGCTCATTTTCACAAGGCCGCGCAGCGGTGTATAAGGAAGGTGCATGCGGTTACCTTAGCCACAACGGAGAATCAAAAGTACCCTTTTCCTATACCCGTTGTCAAGATTTTGCGGATGGGCGAGCGGTCGTTTTTCAAGGTATGCGCAAAGCAGGATTAATTGATACGAGTGGTCAATTGGTATTGGAACCCAGCATCAACCGCATTTTAGAGTTTAGTGAAGGCGTAGGGTTAGTACGCGATGAGCAATACCGCTTTTACTTCATCACCGAGCAGGCAAGTATGTACAACACCTACTACCAGAAAGCCAGCGGGTTTAGTCATGGCGTAGCGGTGGTTCAAGTCAATGGGAAATGGGGCATCATCAATCGGCGAGGCATGGAAGTTGTTGCTCCCAAATACAGTCAAATCGAAGCTTTTGAAAACGGCTATGCCAAAGTTAAGGTGGAAGGCTTCAACGGATTGTCAAATTTGAAAGGACAGCTGATCGTAGGTCCTGACTTTGAATACATCCGCTATGCCGGCGATGGCGTGTTTCGAGTCGAGCAGGGCGATAAAATCGGTTATTTTGATACCACAGGGAATTGGATTTGGAGCCTTTCCAATTAATTTTGGTATGATTTTTGGAATTCTTATTGAAAGAGACGGTTCTAATTTTAAATTTTTATTAAGTTTGTATTGTTCGTTATTAAGGGGGTGTGATTAGATATCTTGGTAAAGAAATTCTTAGCACTTACTACAATGGCCTTTTCCCATATCGCAAGCCTTTATACCCCCATTTTATTAAGAGAAATTCAAAGTCTAAACCAACCTTGAAGAATTTTTTGACGGCACTCAACTGATTTGAGGCCAATAATTTCATTGCGTAAAATCATCAATAGCCGGAACTCAGGAAATATTTTATATAAGGTGTATAGTTTTATATTAGACTAGAATCTAGTGGATGCATTCTTTTTTTTGAAAAGTTGTTTACACTAAGCCTATGTATTTTATAGATCAACATCAACCTTGTCGCTTGTAAAATTACTTAGAACGTTGGAAGAAATAGTTGAACTCGTACAATTAGTCGATCGCTCCAAAATATCGAATGGGGGTTTGGACTGGCTTTTAGAGCAAAACTCTAAAATGCTACAGTTGTACCATGGTATTGCCAATCGAGTAATTGACTCCGATAGCAATGGAGCTAAATTGTTGTTTCTGAATAGCGCCAATAGTGCCGCAAAGTTTCAAAGTTTAAAAAATAAACTCAAAAGAAGACTGACCCAAGGCGTGCTCCTATTGGATTTGAATGAACCACAATACAGCTCCCGTCAAAACGCTTATCTAGAATGCAGTAAAAAATGGGCCACTGTCTCCATTTTGCTGGCCAAGAATGCTAAAAAAATTGGTATCGATATCTGTCAAAAGCTACTCAAGCAAACCATTAAATATGAGTTTACAGAGCTGACTGTTAGTTCTTTGAGTTTATTGAGACTGCATTATAGCACGGTAGAACCAGACCTAAAAAAATTTGAAGAATACCATATTCAGATCAAAAAATACAAAGAACTGTGGCGGTTAGAAAACTTGGCGGAAGGCTATTATTCAGAGTTAGTAATCAATTATCTCAACAATAAATCGATCCCTAAAGAGGAAATACAGGCAAAAGCGATTGGATATTACGCCATTTTGGAACCAATTTTAGAAAAAAATTCTTCGCTTCGATTGTATCTTTCTGCCCTTTTGATCCGTATATCAATTCATACGGTGGTCAATGACTATGCTTCAACCATAGAGGTTTGTGAAGAAGGGTTGGCCTATTTTGAGGAAATTTTTTTTGGTGACAACCCAGGTACTCAGGTATGTTTGTATCAATTGCTGATCTGTGCCATCCAGCTAAAGAATTTTGAAAAAGGAAAGCAATTTGCGGACCGAGGTAAAAGATTATTCTTAGAAGGCGATTTCAACTGGTACAAATTTCAAGGCCTACTTTTTCTATTGGCCATCCACAGTCAACATTATGACGAGGCCTATCAGGTTTTTTTGGAGTCTTCCACCCATGATAAATTTGCCGTTCAACCACCTGGGATAAAGGAAAATTGGAAGCTGTATGAAGCTTACCTCTACTTTCTTTCCCGCTTGGGAAAGCTCAATCCGATATTGGTAAATGAAAACGGCCTGAATTTTAAACCTGGCAAGTTTATCAACGAAACACCAACTTTTTCAAAGGACAAGCAGAAAAAGAACATTCCTATTTTAATCATCCAAATTTTGATTTTTACTTTAGATCAGAATTTTAACAAGGTGATTGATAAAATGGAAGCCATTGAGAAATACCGAAGCCGGTATCTGAAATCAGCTGAAAACTTTAGGAGCAATTGTTTTCTGCATATGATTACTCGGTTGCCAGCAGCGCACTTTAATGTGACGTATGCCGAACGGATTACCAATAAAGAATGGACGGATCTGTTGCATACCCCGCTTCAGATTGCCAATCAATCGCACGAGATTGAAATCATCCCCTATGAAACCCTGTGGGAAATGATTTTGGAAATATTGAGCAAAAACCGGTTATCTAAAATTCAGCAGCATTCGAGTATAATGAAAAGTCAAATTGGAAAGAAATAATACTTTTACGTAAGTAATTTTTTTCATTTTGTTTTTTTAAATTAATTTAATTAGTTGAAAAATAGCGTTTTAAAAAAAAATAATTGGAAATAGCCCAAAAAAGTACAGGCGAAAACATGACGTATTTGTCTTGGCACTTTCAAGGGAATTCAACTATTTTTGAATTGTAAATATGTTTTTAATCATTTTTCGCTAATATCAAATCACACAACACATGAAACGCCCGGTAGATTCTGAACGCTGTAAAAGTCTTTTTGTGATCACGCTTGGAGTAGCCTATTCGTTAATTATTATCGATTTATTAGGAGCTTAAGCATTTGAGATCAAAAAGCACCCGGCCAGTCACATGTGAAACTGGCCGGGTTCTTAATTTTTAGCAATCAACATTGTCCCCCTAGATAAAGGATTTAGAAAAACACTTTCCAAAAAAAATATAATTCAATCTTAGAATATTGAAGAAAAAAGATGTAATTTTTGAGGAGTATTTCCATTTGTTTAGGAAAGCTTATTCAAAAAGCATTAACATTTTCCAGATCTATGCAAGATTTAAAAGAGCTGGTTGTATTGATTGATCATCATTTGCCTGGCGTGGCCAATGCGCTGGGACAAGGTCCTAATGCTAAATCTAAACTACGATTGTTGTATACGGGTATTCTTTCCGGTCAATTTCATTCCGATCAAGAAGCTGCGGTGGCCTTGTATCCTTCGGAAAGCCGTGGTTCCTCTTACCGTAAATTGAAGGTCGATTTACGCGAACGTTTGGTCAATACCCTTTTTGACATCAACCTCAAACAAGCCCATTTTAACGAGTACCAAAAGGCCTATTACGAATGTCAGAAGCAATTTGCGGCCATCAAAATCCTTTTGGGCCGCAATGCCAATAACGCGGGAATCTCCTTGGCTGTCAAACTTTTGCGACAAACTTCTAGATTTGAGTTTACCCATTTGAATTTGGAATTGAGTAGTTTACTGCGTTTGCATTTTGGTACTAGGGTAGGGGATTTTACCCTTTTTGAAGATTACAATCGTCTTTTTCATCAATTCAATGAAACTTACCAACTGGAGAACTTGGCAGAAGAGCTCTACATCGGCTTGGCCATGAATTATGTGAATAGCAAGGAGACCAAAGAATCCCTTAACGCCAAGGCTTGGAACTGTTTTGCTCAGATCAAAGAACCCCTAGCTATTGAACCCAGTTACCGCTTTCAATTGTACGGGCATTTGATCCACTTAATGTGTTATACTACACTCAACGATTACATTGGTGCTTTGAAAGTTTGTCAAGAAGCGATCAAAAAGTACCGCGAAAAAGACTACGAAGCCCATGTACCGTTGCAGATCTTTTATTATCAAGAATTGGTGTGTTGTTTGCAACTCAAGGATTTTGAATCTGGAAAGACTGCCGCCCAAAGCTGTTTGAACCTATTAGGCGAAGGGAGTTACAATTGGTTTAAATACCTAGAACTGTATTTTCAACTGTCGATGCATACTCAAAACTATGAAAAAGCTTATTCCACTTACCTAGAAGCCATTCAGCATGAACGCTTTGAGTTTTTGCCCGAAAACGTCCAAGAACTTTGGAAAATCCATGCTGCATATCTCTATTTTTTGATGAGCATTGATAAAATAGAGTCTAAAGGGAAAAACGATCCAATCCAAAAATTTCGTCTTACTAAGTTACTCAATGAGACACCGCTTTTTTCTAAAGACAAACGCGGGATGAACATCACTATTTTGATCATTCAAATCCTCATCAATATTGTAGAAAAAAAGTATGATATCGTCATTAATTGTACCGAATCTATCTCCCAGTATTGCTACCGGTATTTCCGGAAAGGGGACACCCAACGGGGGACTTTTTTTATAAAAATGTTGCTACAAATCCCCCTGAATGATTTTGATGGCGAAAGGACTGAAATCAAGTCTAAAAAATATTGGGATAGACTCATCGCCTTGCCGCTAGAATTGGCCAACCAAACCCATGAAATTGAGATCATCCCCTTTGAAGACTTATGGATTTTTATCTTGGAAACCCTAGAAAAAAAACAGACTAGAGCTAAAGTGTCGTCCTTTTACCAAAAAAACAATGCCACTGAAGGTGAAAATATATAAAGTAATTGATATCCAAACTTAAATAATTGATAAAAAAAATACATGTATACGGCTCAATCAAGTAACTTTGTACACTTATTGAAAATAAAAAAATATTGATAATCAAATGATTGTATTTTTTTGCTTTAAAATAGACCCTATTTATTTGGGTAACAAATGATGTGTTTTTTTTGCAAAAAAATATATTATTTTTTCGAACTTTACTCTATTGTTATTAGACTATTATTGGTTAGAACGCTAAAAAAAAATTGTTATGAAGCCCACAAAGAACGCTGTGAAGGGTAAAACTTTTTATTTCCCGGTTGCACAGTCGCGCCTACGCAAGGTCATCACCATTGACATTACGGTCGTTTAGTTGAGTTGTTGGATCACTTAAAACGTGTTGCGTCTTAGGTCGTCCCATGTACAACACTAGCGTCCCCCCCTCTACAAAACTAGTGTTTGACAGATCAGCTTCCATTCCAGATTTAATGGTATTTTCTACTTGAGAATGATGATTTTTCAAATTTGGTAGTTGAAATACTGCTCCAATACCTATACAACCCTTTTTTCTAACGTAATTGTATTTTATCCCACATAATGGACATCCCAATCAAGTTTGTCTTTTAGCGGAGGTGATTAACTCGAAAAAGTTAATCACCGTTTTTTTTATAAAAATTTACGGTTTCGCATGGCTTAAATTATAAAAAGCGCTAAAAATGAAGTAATTCCTGATACACTAAATCAACGGGTAGCCCCATAATATTGGCAAAAGTACCCTCAATTCGATTGATTTTGCAGAGCCCAATCCATTCTTGGATGGCATAACTGCCTGCCTTGTCATAAGGTTTATAGCGTTGGACGTAGTAATCGATCTCTTGTTCACTAAGTTTATTCAAAAAAACTTTGGCCTCTGCGGATATGATCTTTTCTTTATCCAAAGTACATAGACATACGCCGGTGATTACCCTATGAGCATGTCCCGACAACTGTTGCAACATGTATACCGCTTCCGCGTAATCTGCTGGTTTGTTGTAGATTTTATCGCCCAAAATCACAACGCTATCGGCGGTCAATAATACCTCATCCGGATATTGCAGCAAATACTTACCAGCCATTGCTTTTTTATGTGCTAGATAGGGTGCTACTTCGTCAACCGGCATGTGTTCCGAAAATGATTCATCTACATCCAATGGACGGACTTCGACGTGTTCGAAACCTGCTTCTTGGAGCAAATGCCGACGGCGAGGTGACTGCGAAGCAAGGATGATTTTGCGTTGTAAAGGGTGAATCAAATTAGCCATTGGAGAACAATAATAACAGGATACCGTTAATGATGATTATTTTTGCAATTAGACTTACCTGACGGTAGGCTTTGGGTTGATTGGCTTTGTAAAGTAAGAAAAAGCTGATCAACATCGGGCAACCAACCAACAGGAATTCTAGTAGGTAGAAATATAATTTGAATGCTACGGGTGCAAATGCCCATTGCCAAAAGAGCAACGCCAACAATAAAATTCCCGTAAATATGGCTATTTGTTTGGCGGTTTTTTCGCCAAAAACGATGGGGAGGGTTCGCGCGCCGGTTTGCCGATCTCCATTTTCATCTTCCAGATCTTTAACGATTTCCCGGAAGAGGGTGGAAAAAAAAGCAAATAGACAATACCACAAAAACGTATTCTTAATTTGTGCTGCTTGGATAGGAGCTTGAAGCATCAACTGATGTATTTGTGGTGCTTCAGCGAGCCAAACCGATGCTGTCACGCCAGCACATAGGAGCGCAACCAGTATATTGCCCAGTAATGGTTCTTTTTTCAATCGGTGGGTGTACCAAAAAAGAAACAAACTAGCGATCCAATAAATATTGATAAGCTCTACCTGCACAACGTAGAAAGCCAAATAAAGCGCGAGTAAAAAACCAAGCATGCTAAAATTAGCATACAACCAATAGGCAACTTGCAAAGGAATTAGCTGCTGTACCAACACTCGTTTGGGGCGATTAACTTGATCCGTTGGCAAATCATAGATGTCGTTGATGATAAAACCACTAGCAGCAAGCAATAAGGTTACCATCACGAACAAATAAAAATGATAGGGCTCTAAGCGAGGGGAAATTTCATGTTTTTCATATGCTGGCAAAAGAACCCAATGGTACAAAAGCACCTGAGTCAAAGCTACTATAAACAGATTTTGGAATCTAATCAATCGAAGAAACGCCATAACTTGATTTGTTCCAAACAAAAAATTATTCCTCTACCCATTGGTGTTTTAGGCGCATCACTTTCTCGATTACATCCCGAACACACCCTGATCCTCCAAAAAAAGGAGATACGTACAATGCAATTTGGATGATTTCGGGTACTGCATCCCGCGGACAGGTAGGCAAGCCCACTCGACACATTACGGAGTAATCGGGGATGTCGTCCCCCATGTAAAGTACTTTTTGAGCATTCCAATCGTAAATGGACATCAGCTCTTTGAACACATCCAACTTGTCGAGCCTGCCGAGGTAAATATCGGTAATGCCAAGGGATTCTAAGCGTTTGCGGACACCCTCAGATTTGCCTCCAGAAATAACAGCAATCTGATAACCAGCTTCAATTGCTTTACGGATGGCGTACCCATCCCTTACGTCCATGCTGCGGAGCAACTCTCCATTTTCCATGACCAGCACTTTATTGTTGGTCATGACGCCATCGATGTCAAAAATAAATACCTCTATTTGCCCAAAAAGCTCTAAATGATTCACACTATCTTATTTGCTGTTGTTGTCACGCCATTCGTACACCCACTTTGATTGGATCAATTCCAGGTGTGCTTCGGTAGATTCTTCCCTTTTTCCTTTAAAGGTGGGAATTTCTAGAATCCATTCCAAAAGATCGGTAAAACGAATGCGGTATATTTTGCCTTCATTGAACACTGCTCCAAAGCGTTCGTAGAGCTTCATGGCGATATCCTCGTGATCCGGCCAGTAAATGGGTAAATTGTCGAATTCTTCGAATGCCATTTTGTGTTGGTATTTATTGGTATTGATCAAAAAATTAAGTCTTGTCCCCTAACTGAATTAGATGATCAATGTTCATGACCGATAATCTGCGATTGATCAGGTATTTTTATCTCAATGATAGCATCTTGGTTTAAGATAACACACTGGCAAGCCAAGCGTGATTCCAAACGCGGATTGATGGCCCGATCAATAAAATCTTCCTCTTTGTCAGAAATTTCTTCCAAGTCATCTTCACCTGCAAGAACGTAAACATGACAAGTACTACAAGCACATACACCACCGCAGTTGTGGTTGAGGTGAATATCGTGATCTTCGGTAATCTCAAGTATGGATTGTCCTTCTTCAATGTTTTCGATCACCACTGGTTGAGCAATGGATGAATCTTCAAATATAAACTTAACCGTAGCCATGGATGCATTTTTTTCGCGCGTAAAAGTAGGGTTTCACATCCTGGTAAACAAGCCTTTTTTTAATTGGTTGAATCATTGCTAAATAATGAACCCCTAGAATGCCTGTATTAGGGTGCAACCAGCACGCGTATGGATAGTGGCAAGCCGGCATAAAGGATTAGCTTGAACTCGGGCGGGGTCAAATTCACGGCATTCATAAAACGGGTGCGCAGGTCGGTGATGGTTTTTTTGCCATCATAAAGGCGTATCACTTGCCATTGTTGGGCGGTATCTTGCCGCCAAGGTCGGATTTTCACACGAATCGGCAAAGGACTTTGATGCCCCATATAGAACAGATGGATGCCCGCCTCGCCTTGAAACAATGGAGCAATGCCGTAGCCTTCAGCTGTTATTTTGTATGCGTTCTCGTCAAAGTGATAGGATACATTGAGGTGCTCCAATAAATTGATGTACTGTGAAAAAAGCGTTTCTATCTCTGATTGCCCTTGTCCGGTAATCAAGGATTCAATGCTGATAACGATTTCATCCAATTGACCTTTTAGAAAAGCTTGACCATACAGACGCAGCAAAGCTACATTGAGAAAATGATCGATAAATTCAGTACGCAAACCATCAAATAAAGTCTCGGCGTACTGGTAACTGTCGCTGATCTCGGTTAGCGCTGCTTCCTGAAAAAGACGAGCTTTGACTTCTTCCAAAGAACGGGTGCCTTTCTCTTTGTCGCGCTTGGTAAGGATATCGCATTGCTTGAGTCGCAATGGGGTGGGTAAAATCTGCCGAAATTGTGGATTATTGAACCCATTCATCATCATCAACAAACGCTCCTTGGCCTCGTCCAGCTGCGTGATGTAATCGTAATAAAGCCAATTGTTGTCTACATCCCAATCCTCATAAGGGTTGGTCTCTCGATTTTGGATGTCTTCAATCATTTGCTCGGTGGCTGAAAGCAGGCGATCGTAAAACTTTTTGCCATCTTCATAGCGTGGCAATTCGGGAAAATATTTGGCATCGGTAGCTTCTACAAACTCCAAAGGGTGGATTTCAGGAGCCAAACGCTCGTCTTGTAAGCGAATATCCAGAATGATGGGGCTTTGAGTTTGAATTTTGAGTAACTGCTCCGCTAGCAATGAAGTCAGGTCGCGATCAATCTGTCGGCGTAGCGCCCGCCCACCCATCTTGGGGTCATAACCGCGTTTGGCCACCCACTCCAAAGCCTCTCGGGTAATGTTTAAAATGGTAGAGCGACGTACAAAGCCATCACGTTGCAGCAATTCATCGATCTGCAACTGCGCAATGCCGAGCAAATGATCTTCAGCCAGCGGTTTGAAAACCACCACTTGGTCAATCCGATTGATGAATTCTGGGCGGAATTGCCGCTCCAAAGCGGTACGGTAGATATCCGTATCTGCAGTAGGACTGCGCCCAATGGTAATCTGTCGGTCGATGTCTTCAGCTCCGGCATTGGAAGTCATGATGATGATCGTGTTGGTAAAATCCACCGAACGCCCCAAACGATCTGTTAAGCGGCCATCATCCAATAACTGTAGCAGTAAATCTTGAACCTTGCGGTGCGCTTTTTCAATTTCATCCAATAGAATAACCGAAAAAGGTTGATAACGCACCTTTCCAGTCAGTTGCCCTTCGGGGTTGTACTCGTCGCCAATCAAACGATCTACCGAGTAGGCATCCAAGTACTCGTTCATGTCAAAACGCAACAAGTAACTTTCATTGCCTGTAAGGTAACGGGTCAGTACTTTAGCAGCATGGGTTTTACCCACTCCTGTAGGTCCGATAAACAACAAAGAACTGATCGGACGGCGATTGTTGTTGAGTTTTGCTTTAAACAACTGCACCACATTAGACAAGGCCTCGGTCGCGTCGTCCTGACCAATCAATTCCCGAGCAATGCTGTTTTTTACTTCGTCGGGTTCGAAAACGTAGGCGGGATCAAAAAATCGTTCCTTAAGTCCAGTGATCAATCCAAATTCCTCTCGGGCTTCAACCGCCCCGATCATGCCAAACCGATGTTTGATGGACAACTGACGTAATAAACGTACTATGCCTCCCGGAAGCGCTTTTTCAGTTTGGTAAACCCGATGGGTATACAACAACTGATCAATGGCAAGTATGGAAATTTGCGTAGAATGCTCGAGCTCCAGCCGTTTGCGTAGTTCTAAAATTATTTTTACCCCCGTGATGAAATCGGGTTCGTTCATTCGGATTACCTGAAATAAACTACTAAAAGCCCGATCCTTTTCTTGCAACAAGAGCCATTCTTCCGGGGTCAAAATTAAGATCAGTTGTAGTTGTCTTTTCTCTAGATAAGGCTTGAGCACGTCGCTAGCCGTCATCTCATTTAGTCCCGACTTACCTGCGCTAAGCAAAGCTATGGCATTGTCGCTGAGTAGTTTGTCGGGGATGGATTTTTGATCTTCATTGGGTTGAATCAAGTATTTTATAATGGACTCTAACCTTTTTTGCCATTGTCCCACGATCGACATGCCGGAAACAATGCGCGTAGGATCAAAATGCCAGATACTGGCGGGTCGATTTTGGTTATCGGATTTGGCGTGTTCTTCCAAATAGCGTGCTAGAGCTTCATGAATTACGGTATGGCGGCCAATTCCCTCTTTTCCCACAATGGCAATGGGGATCAGTTCTTGCTGTCGGTAAAGGACATTGTACAATTCCTCTACCATTTTTTCTTGAAAAAACGCCCTTTGCAATTCATAGGGAAAAAGCTCATTTAGATTTTCACCGATTTTGTAAAGTTCGCTGGCACCGTCGAACTCGATGGAGTCATTGTTGAGGAAAAAAAAGTTATCATCCTCTTTCTTACCAATGGTGCTGGGAGAGAATTGTAATTCTAGTTTTACCGGAATTTCAGCGATAAAATCGCGGGGAGTAGCATAATATTCTTGAGGGCTAAAATAACTGCCCTTAATTTCGCGCTCTTGTACCAATCTCCGGCGAATAAGTCGTTCCAGCACCACGGCATCGAGTGTTGTCTGGTCAGCATCAATAATTTGCATGGAGTTCCCAAAACTAGGTAGCAAAAGCACCCTCATTTTGTTGGTCGTAAATTCAACAGTGGAAAAAAGCCCGTCAACAACATCGCGGCCCATATTGAACCGTAAGTGGTGTTTTTTGAAATTAATAGCAGGATGAAAAAAAAGCCAAAAAAAATCTTCGCTATTGTAGCGATTAAGCTTGAAATCTGCCATATTTCGGCGGATTTCTTGACGGTAGTTGGCAATGGCTTCTTGATAACGCCGATGGGTAGCCACTGGGCCACGCAAAAAAAGAGGGCTTAAGTTAAAATAGGGCTTGCCATCAACTTGAATGTGCTGTACTAGGGTCGGTATTTTTAATTCTAGGTGAATCATTCCTATGCTGACATTGATCTTTAAATGCGCCAAGCAAAGTACAAGATTATCCATTAAAGTTGAAAAGGACTTGTTTCATTACTGGAAAAAGTGGCCTTCAAAAGCCATAGATTTACTGATGTGCCTTTTTTACACTTGCAAAATAGCGCGACAGCAAGTAAATTGTCGCTTGCTGCGAAGTAGCTTGATTTTCTAATTCTTGGATAAGGATTGATTCAAAAGCGGTACTTTAGGGTAAGTAAAGGGAATTTATTGGGTTCCATTACTTTGAATCATTGCTAGCAGGCACTCAGGGGAAGACGGATCAATCGTTGAAATTATCCTCCCAGAGCCATCCAAATAAACACCAAGAAAAGTACCCCGATGACGAGAATGGAAGAGGAACACATGACTGAGGGCTTTAAAAAGCACAAATTCAAAGAACTAAAGGTTTACTCCTCCACGGAGTGGCTGGCCGACAATAAAAAAAAATACCGTCAAGTTTTTGATCGGTTTGAGACTTCTTATGTCTACGCTGAACTTTCCTTTTACAACAAGTACTTTGATATCGAAGACTGGGAAATAGAAGTAGAGCTCAAATGTTTTTCCATGAAAAAGAGCCGCAAAGAAATTTGTGAACTCCCTTTAAAGAAAAAAGTCAGTAAGTACGACAATGTAGTCTTCATTCGGGAAGGCTGGGGCAATCACGCTGAAGGCTCTTTTTGGAAAAATGGTGCTTATTATTGGGAGGCTTGGATCGAAGGTGAAAAAGTAGGCACCAAATATTTTTACCTTGAAGATGCAGGTAAAATGCAACTTTCAGCCGATGAAGACTATCTAAAAGTTGAATCCCTTAAGTTGTATGAAGGGCCTTATGATGATGTTCTGGAAAACGAACGCGTGTATTGCAAAGTGTTCAGCAGCGAAGAATCTCGTTACATCTACGTCGAGATTGCGCTGAGCAACCAATATCCTAGTAAATCTTGGCAATGTGAGTTGTTTACCAAGTTTTACAACAACGCTCGCGAGCTCAAAGGCCAAGTGGTGCGCCTCCATCGGGTAGAAAAAAAAGACAACTTTATACGCATTACCACTGGGTGGGGTTCCAATGTTCAGGGGTCTTGGCGACCGGATCGCTATACGGCGGAGCTGGTGTTTATGGATCGACTTTTGGCGGTGATCCCTTTTGAGGTTGGGGAAGAACAAGAAGAAGGCGCCAATCCAGTATGGTTATCGGGCTACGCCAATCCTTTTTTATTGGAGCCCACTGTTCAGCCTTTCGCAGAAGATGTGATGGCAAAACTGGATGGGCTGATTGGATTAAACGACATCAAACAGCAGGTACGCAATCACGCCAAGTACATCAAATTCTTACAACTCCGCAAAGAGCGAGGGTTTGAAGAAAAAGACAATATTGAAGTCCACTCCGTTTTTATAGGTAATCCTGGTACTGGAAAAACAACGGTAGCAGCCATGATGGGGCAGCTTTATCGCAACATGGGTATCCTTTCCAAAGGTCATGTTCATGAAGTGGATCGCGGCGATTTAGTAGGGGAATACATCGGCCAAACGGCCCCCAAAGTAAAAGAAGCCATTGAAAAAGCCCGCGGCGGCGTCTTGTTTATCGATGAAGCCTATTCTTTGGCTCGTTCTACTGAAGACACCAAAGATTTTGGCCGTGAAGTGGTTGAAATACTGGTTCGAGAAATGTCCAACGGCTTGGGTGACTTAGCGGTTATCGTAGCGGGCTACCCCAAGGAAATGAAGCAATTTATGGATTCGAATCCAGGTTTGAAATCTCGTTTCAAACTGCATTTTGAATTCAGCGACTACCTACCGCAGGAATTGTCAAAGATCGCCGATTTTGCCATTGTTCAAAAAGGGGTGAAATTCACCGAAGACGCCAAAAAACGCATCGATGAAATCATCGTTGACGCCTACCGTCGCCGGGACAAAACCTTTGGTAATGCCCGTTTTGTTTTTGACCTTATCGAAAAAGCAAAAGTCAACCTTGCCTTACGGGTCATGAGCGGAGACGACCCACGCAGTCTTGCTCGCGAATCACTCGAAACCATCGAAAAAGTGGACATCGACGCGATCGTTACTAAACCGCGCAAAGGATTGCCGGAAATCCCGGTAGATGAAGCCTTACTCGCCTTGTCTTTAACGGAATTGCACGAGATGATTGGGATGGATAAAATAAAATCCCAAATCAGTGAAATGGTGCGTTTGGTGCGGTATTACCGGGAAACGGGCAAAGATGTACTCAATCGTTTTTACTTGCACACCGTTTTGATTGGTAATCCGGGAACGGGTAAAACCACGGTAGCACGTATTTTGACCAAAATATACAAAGCCTTGGGTATGCTAGAACGTGGGCACATGGTGGAAACCGATCGCCAGGGACTGGTGGCCGGGTATATGGGCCAGACCGCCATCAAAACCAACGAAAAAATTGAAGAAGCTATCGGCGGCGTCTTGTTTATCGACGAGGCTTATGCTTTGACTGCCAAGAGCTTTGGCGCACACGGAGACTTTGGAGATGAAGCCATTCAAACCCTGCTGAAGCGCATGGAAGACCATCGGGGCGAATTTTTTGTCTTTGTAGCTGGCTATACCGACAACATGGAGACTTTCTGAAAAGCCAACCCCGGCTTGAGCAGCCGTTTTGACAAAATTCTCAAATTTGAAGATTATACCTCCGCAGAATTGTTGCAAATCGCTTTGTTGATGTTGACCGAAAACAACTTGATTCCTACTTCGGAAGCGGAAGCGCACCTCAGCAAGTACCTGGAATTTATCTACGAATACCGTGATAAGTACTTTGGCAATGCGCGAACGGTCAGGGTAGTCATCACCGAAGCCATCAAAAATCAAAATTTACGCTTGGCTGCTTTATCCCCAGCAGAACGCGAAAACACGCCCTCAAATCTCCTGACCTACGAAGACGTAGTCACCTTTAAATTGGACAAAAGCAGCTTTGTATTCCATAAAACGGGAATCGGGTTTAAGAGCAAAGGCTAGGAACGACTCTGAGGAAAAAAAGCGTCATTCCGTACATTGTACCGATTGACGCTTTTTTTCGATTATTTATATGAATGTTACTCCTTAATGCCTGATTGATCTAGCAAAAAAGCATATTCCATTGCCGTTTCTTTAAACCGTTTGAAACGCCCCGAAGCGCCCCCATGTCCGGCATCCATGTTGGTATACAAGTAAAGTGGATGGTTGTCGGTTTTCAGGACCCGCAATCTAGCTACCCATTTAGCAGGTTCCCAATATTGAACTTGCGAATCATGCAATCCGGTAGTTATCAACATGGTGGGGTAGTCCTTGGCTTCCACATTATCATATGGTGAATACGATTTCATGTAATTGTAGTACTCCAGTTCATTGGGGTTACCCCATTCATCGTATTCAAAGGTAGTAAGGGGTATACTATCGTCAAGCATGGTGGTGATCACATCCACAAAAGGTACGGCGGCGAGGATGCCTTTCCATAAATCTGGGCGCATATTGACCACTGCACCCATCAACAAGCCACCAGCACTACCACCCATGGCAAAAAGTTTTTCCTTGCTGGTATATTTTTCGGCCAATACATACTCTGCACAATCGATGAAATCCTGGAAGGTGTTTTTCTTTTTCAACAATTTTCCATCATCGTACCAATAACGACCCATTTCCTCGCCCCCACGTATGTGCGCGATCACGAATACAAAACCGCGATCCAGTAGACTTAAGCGACCAGAACTAAAAAATGGATCCATGCTGTATCCGTAAGAACCGTAGCCATACAATACCAGAGGTTGGTTTCCATCTTTTTTGAAACCTTTGCGGTATACTATAGAAAGTGGAATTTTTGCCCCATCTCTTGCGGTGACGAATACCCGTTCAGACTGGTAATTTTCTACCGAAAAATCGCCTAAAACCGTTTCTTGTTTGAGTAATTTGAAGCTGCGTGTAGCCATCTGGTAGTCAAAAACCGAAGCAGGAGTGGTCAGCGATTGATAACCCAAACGCAACTCCTGGGTATTGAATTCCAAATTGGTTCCCACGTAAGCCAAATAAGCCTCTTCTGGAAAATGGATGTAATGCTCCTCGCCTTGCCAAGGACGAACCCGCAATTGGGTGATGCCAGCTTTTCTTTCCGAAAGTACCAAGTAGTCGTTAAAAATTTCCATC
>JBBRGN010000035.1:0-23748 GCA_038240665.1 Chitinophagales bacterium
GGCTGGAATTCATACACTCTATCTCAATGATAATCAAACGGTTATTCTCAATCTAAACGATACCAAACGAAAGATCATTGACTTACTTGGCGCCTCCGTCCAAAAATATTATTTCCGCATTTAGGGGGTGGGGAATGGCGGTTTGTATATTCCATTTGCGTATTATTTTTTGGTTAAAATCTGTCACTTGGTTAAATCTTCCCCCGTGTGGCTGGTTCCCCATCCGGGCGGCTCGCTGTGCCTGAAATCCATTCTATTTCGCGTATCTGTGCCTGGCGCTGCTCTTCCTCCGTTAGCCATTGGAACGGTAGCCCATCCACTTCTAGCGTTCCATTAACCAAAGCCATTCCCGGGGGTAGTTTGGGGCGCTGTGGTGGTGCTGATAGTGGCTCTGACTTGCTCGGTGGTTTAACCAGAACTTCCTTCCATGTAAACCCATGCTGCTTTGCGATTAAAAAAAACGTTGCTAATTTAATCTTGTAGTTCTTTTTACAGCGATCAAATTGTTTGTCGGTTTCCTGTTGAGAATAGCCATGGTTGAACTGGCTCACTCTGTGGAAATAATCCCTCCCTGCTTCGCCGAACTCATTTGCAAGAGCACAACCTAAATTAAACCAATTGCTATACCCTGAGGTGATATCGTTCGCATGGGCTTCTATCTGATTTAGAATAGCTTCCACCTTTTCACTTTCGGTACTGGCTTCGAAACGCACTGAAGGATTGGGTTTGTAGGCTTCTGGCTTTACTTCATAAAGTTTTGCATAAGGTATTGCATTGTGGTTGAAGTGTGCTTTAGGGTCCCAGGAATAACCCCTAAGACTGGCCACGTTTCCCGGCTTTTCATCCAAACGGATTCCCAATGCCAAGAAATCGTTTTTAAGGGCTGCGAAGTGCTGTTTGTGCTTATCCGGGTGAAGTATTGGTATCAATCCCCAAAAGCCAGTACCAGATACGCTAAGCCCTAAGAAGGCGATATTCTCTACTTTGGCCAGTTCCTCCTTCAATTGGTTAAAGTTGGTTATGTGGGTATTATCCTGGAAGTCTATGTCAATTTGAATAAAGCCTGAATGCTGAAGTAGCCCTTCTTCCTCTCTGCTGCTGAATGTACCGCTTGGGGTAATGGCTGGAAGTTGGGCTTTCATCGCGTCGCGTTCCTGCTTGGTTGTTGCTTTCCGTATCGCTTCCACCTGGGGGGCGTATTTGGAAGAAGTTAACCACTTCATTAGGCTAACTGGCTTTGGAGTTTTGGCCTCAAAGTAATTACCCCAAGCAGAAACTTCCACGTTTAGAATGCTATGTTGAATCGCTGTTTCCATAAAAAAAAAAGTTGTGTTCAGCCTACACTTTCTACACTTGCTACACTTAGACGTCATTGCGGGTTACGTTGGCAGTAAAGAAACATCCCGGCGTTTCTCCTAACTGTTTCAAAACCATGTTTATGTAACCTGTCGCTAAAATTTCGCCCACCAACGGGGCGAAAGCCTGAATCAGTGCAAAAAGTTCGATACTCGTTGAATATAATTTTTTGTGGTGTTGGTTCTGCCAGGGCATTTGGCGTGTAACCATAATCTTCCAGGTATAAAGCCACAGAATCAGACTCTTTTCTGTACTGTTGAAGGGCTTCTTTTGCCCTGGGGCAATCCGTGAAGTTCCCCTGCTTATTCAGCCTTTCCAGCCCCTGAAGTACCCAAGCAAACACCCCAGGTAATTCTGTTTCAATTATTCTTTTGGATAAACTTTTATCCTGAAGTTCATCTGGTATATGAATGGAAAAAGGGACAATCAAGAAGCGACGGAAAAAACCTTCGGTTTGCTCTGTATCTTTTGGAAGTTCGTTGGCGTTGAACATTAGCTTTGCATAATTCTCCATTTGGAATGGGTTCCCATATTTTAGCCGTGCCTGAACAGGTTCTCCACTGGCAAGGGTTTTAAATAAGTCCTTTCCAATTCCAGCGCTTATTTCACTTCCATAGTTTATTAACTTATTGGCTATCATCGCGCGGTTGTGTTCTTCAGCCAAATTTGAAAGACTGTAACAACTTACATTTTCCCGGCCAAGTAAGGCTTGGATGATGTCAAAAAAAACGGATTTTCCATTAGCCCCAGAACCGTAAAGAAGAATCACTTTTTCCAACTTCAATGAAGTGAAGCAGTACGCCACAAATTCAGCCAGGACTGCTTGGGATGTTTGGTAAGGTAGCACTTGCTGAAGATAGGCTTGGAATTGTGGCGCTTTTGCGTTTGGGCTATAATCGAAAGGCATAACATAAGTTAAAAAATCATCTGGCCTATGTTCGCGTAAACATGGTTTTTTGTTGGCGTTTATTTCCAGCGTCCCATTTTGGAAGTTAACCAGTACTTGCTGGGCGTCCTTTTCGGGTGTTGGAAGGTGTGCCGATGAAAAGAATTGCTTTAAAAGCTTGTCTTTGAATTCATAATAGCGGGCTTCCCTGGCTGAATACCCCGTTTTTTCCGCTGCCTTAGCAAGGAAATTCTTCATATCTTCCTTTGCAACCTGCTGCCAGTGCTTCCCGGTGAAAAGATAAAGGAAGTCGTAATGCATCGCCAAATCGAGCTTGGCAGTCTTAGCTGTTTCCAGAACTTTTTCAACAACCTCAACAATGATGTATTTTTGCTTTGGGCTTTCTCCCAACTCTTTTTCAAAATCAATTGGTTTGATTCTGGTAAGTAGTTGTTCCAAAATCGCTTGTTTACTTTTTGGCTGCGAAAGTTTTTCTTTTGCGGCGCTTGGGGCTGAACTTATTGTTCCAGAATCTTCGACGCTGTTCAAGTCCAGTTTTTCAGGAATTCGTATTGTTATGATACTGTTATCCATTGCTGTGAAATTTTGAAAGTGTTTAAACATGCTGGTATTTCTTCCAGCTTTCGAAAGCCTTTCGAACTTCTTCCCGCTTGAATCTGGGCGAACTGCCCAGGTAATGCTTTTGCACTATTCCAGCCCTGGCCAAGTTGTCCAGCGTCCCCAAGGAAACAGACAAAAAATCAGCAGTCTGCCTACGGGTAAGCAGTTCGGGTAGGGTATCCCCTTCCGGCTGTTGTTCGGGAAATTTTTGAAGTTTGGCTTCAATGATTTCTTCCAGTCGTTGGAAGAATACTTCGGTGTCAATTACTGCCAGTGTAGAATGCATATTGATTTAATTTTCGTGCAATATGCGCTTGGGTGCTCTGATTCGCTAGGGTAACCGGGTAACTGAATGGGGTAACTTTATTCTTTGGTGTGCTTTTTTAACTCCAATTCAGCTTTAGCCCTTGCTTCTGGGTATTCATCCAGCATTGGAATAACTTCTTTCAGGATGTCAAGCTTCATTGGGTCTTTAGCCTTACCTCGATTGACTGCATTAAACGTTTGGTAAAAATTGTCTTCCCCCAGGTTATGCTTTTGGGCTAATTCTTTAAGGCTTTTCTTTGCCCCCCTAATTTCAGGCATTACATTAGCTTCCATTAGGAACCAGTAGAACAAAGCCAATTTCTTAGTATTGGCTTCTTGTCTTGTCGAATCCGGGCTGTTGGAAAGCAAGTTTTCCAAATATCCAAGGCAAAATTTTACTTTATAACATTCACTTAGGGCGATATAGCAACATGCAAAACCACTAGGTTCCTGATTTTCCCAAAATTCAGCATCATAGCTATATAAATTGAATTTTTGCTCAACATGCCCCATGTTTAAACTCCACTTAGTAAATTCGGTATTTCCTGGAATCTCTTTGTGTCCTCTAGTTAGATCATAAATTTTGCCTCCTACGCTAGTAAGATAATCAAAAACGTTAATCCATTCCTCCAAAAGCTCCGGTTCGGGCATATTAATAACGTCAAACAAAGCTTTTACCTTGACATTCTTTTTATACCATGACTTGAGTGAAAGTAAAATCTGGTTAATCAGAAAGTGCCTTTCCTTAGTCGTTAAACCTTCAATTTCAGTCTGAAAATCGGTGTCTTTCCATAATTGGAATTTATTCTGGCCATTTTGTTGGGCTTCTTTAAAAAGAAATTCACCCAACTTTGGTAAGTTTTCGTTGTTCATACCTTCCGATTTTTACTTTTATGATATTGTCCTGGGCTAAATGCTGTCCCGTGCTTTTTTTCGTGAAATGCTAATCTACATTCAGTGCCACAATATTTTTGCCAGGTCGTTTTTGGCTTAAACATCTGCTGACAATGGAGGCAAGGTTTCATAGACCGGTCTACCTCCAGAACTCGCTGCTCGGGGTGCTCATAACGAATTTCGTTATTAACGGATGCTTTGGGGTGCTCCTGAAAGCCTATATACTTCCGCTCCTGGGCTTGCAATAAAGGGCTGGCTGAATTGTTAAGGTGCTTGTCGTTGTCGCTGCTCGGGGCTTGTGTGTAATGAAATCCGTTAGGGTTTGTGGTGGGTATTTTCTTTTTGATTTGCATTCCCGTTGGCTCCCAAATGCCTGCTGACTCTCTTGGTTGCTCAGGCTCGGGCGTGCGTGCTGCTAATTTGTTTATCCAGGCTCTGGAATAGTAGTTGATCTTTTCATTTAGCATTCCCCAAAAGGCTGCTGCTATGCTCTCACTGAAGTAATATTGCGTTGGCTGTGCCATTTCTTGAATACCGGATCCTTTCTTGTGTATTTCGTCAATTGCTATTGATAGTATTAAAATAATTAAACATATGATAGTAAACCATGCCAAGGAATTCCCGTAATTTTTAACCTGGCTGTTCGTGGTGGCTTCAGCCTTCCCGTTAATTTGCTCAATTTTTTGTAGTTGCTGTTGGTGCTTTACTACTCCTGCTGTTAAACTGCCATTTCGGGCTATTATAAGGGCTTCCAGTGCTTTGAATCTATCTTGTGATACTGTTGCTTGCTCGCTGGCTTGTAAGGCTTCCAGCGCGGCTATTTTGGCCTTGGCATCATTGACCTGGGTTCTGTAATTTTTGCCCCTGGCTATTGCCCTTGCTAACTCTTGCTTAGCTTGCTGAAGTAAAGCCTGGTACTTTGCCCGGGTTGCATCTGTGATGGTGGCGAAGCGAGTTGCAACTTCCAGGCTATCATTTTTGTACCGGCTTGAAATCTGGGTATCGGTTGCGGTTCGCTCTTCATCAATTGCGCGCGTGGTTTGTTGCTTTGGCCCGGGTATAGAAATTTCAACCAACTTTTTACTTCCCTGGAATGATAGAAAACCGGATGCGCCTAATAATCCAAGGGTGATGGAGAAAATAAATCCTGTGATCGGTAGATGAAGGCCAGCGAAGCGTTTGTACAGAATAGCACGAATTGAATAAGGAATAAATTTTCGAAGGCCTATTTCAATAAAGGCCGTACCAATGATTGCGCCGAATAAACCGGCAAAGGGCGCGTAACTTGGAAGAATATCTTTTAGGCTAGATGGATCAAAGCATACAATACGCCGAATTCGGTTAATGCGCTTACAATCTGGGCTAAATATCCAAGTTTTACCAATGTCGGCGTTAAACTTGCATAATCACCAAAGAATCTTTCATCTTTGGGTAATGTGGAAGAAGTTTGCATAAATTTGCATGTTAAAAATTGTCAATCAATTCCCGCTCTGTTGATGCTTCCCGGCAATGCAGGGCGGGTTTTTTATTTCAAGTGGTACGGCTGGGCATCTGTTCCCGAGTAACAATTTTCAAATCAGTGTAGCAAGTGTAGAAAGTGTAGGCTGAACACAACTTTTTTTTTCAGCTTACACAACTTTTAGCTTCGGCTTCCCGGTGAAGAATTCATGTTCTGATAAAAGAACAGCGGTTTCTTCGGTGGTTACCTTGATATATTTCATAAAGCTGGCAATGGTAGTATGGCCAGTAAAAGACATAATGTTAGCACCGGGTAAACCACTTTTGAAGGCGTTGGTGGCGAAGCTTCTTCGGGCTGTATGGCTGGTTACCAATTCCCATTTTTTGAATGTGTTTCTTTCGTGCCTTCCAGCCTTGTATTCGTTGATTTCAATGTCTTGGGTGAAACCTGCCTTCTGGCAAAGTTCTTTCAGATAGTCGTTTAGTTTCTGGCCTGAAATGCGCTTGGGTGCTTTCCAGCCGTGCCTTTCTAAAATAACCCGAAGCATGGGGTTTGTGATTGGAAGAATTACTTTCTGTTTGGTTTTTTGGGTAGTTATTACGATGCATTCAACCTTTTTACCTAAGTGTTCCACTGGCTGAACGTTTTCTGGTTTGATTTGGGAATAGTCGCTAAACCGAAGCCCAGTAAAACAGCCGACAAGAAACAAATCCCGAACATTGGCCAACCTGCCTTCTAATGGCATGTTGAACAAGAACCTTAGCTCTGTTTCATTTAAGTACACGTTATCACCTTCCCTTTTCTTCACTTCCAGTTTTGCTTTAAGCAGTGGGGAGTTCTCACAAATGCCCCTATCTTCTGCCAGTCGGACAAACATTTTCAAAGTGGTTAGAATTTTGTGGGTGTAACTATCTGAATAGCCCTTGCTGAAAAGGTAAGCGGTAAAATCTGGAAGAAAAGCCTGGGTTAGGCTTTCAAAGGTAAGGGGTTTACGTTTGGCGGTCTGGTAGCTTTCTAGATGTCCTAAGCAGTTTTTGTAAACCTGAATACTGCCTGTTGGCCTGTTCATTCCTTTACGTTCTTCAATAATCTGCTTAATGAAGGGTAGAATTTTTGATTCTTCTTCTTGCGTCTGGTTATTTCTAGCCAACCAGTCTCTCTTAAATTGCTCTAAAGTAGGGGTTACCCCCTTGGACGTGTAATCGAAGAATAATTGAAGGGTATCTGCTTCCAGGCTATTCAAGCGCTGGTTAATCTGCTTGTAAAATGGGAAGGCTTGGGTTTCCTTAACCCTTTGGGCTTTGGGGTTCCAGTGCTTTGTTGGAATGGCTATTCCAGTGCTTATCTGGAAGCGCTTTGCATTAAAATTGAGTCGAAGAAGAATAAGGCTATCAGTTTGGCCTGGGTTGTGTTTGAGGTTGAAATTAACTTTCTTCGCCATTGCCTTTAAGTTTTCCCAAAGATAGCCAGTTTCCTAAATAGTTACCAGTTTTTTTGTTCTTTATTGCGCTTCTTTGACTCTTTTTTGTACTTGCTTTATCTAAAACCCTTTATTCATGGGCTTTTTTAAGTAAATGGCGAACAAAGAAAAACAAAGGTTCAAGTCCCCTTACCTCCACAAACACAAAGCCTTGAATAACCGATTGGGTCGTTCAAGGCTTTTTTTATTGGAGTTGGTACGCCAAAGGATTGATCTTAAATGTCGCGTTCGTACCGGATCCTTTCCAAAATAGCATTCCCAAAAACACATAATCCAGCATTAAATACGCACAAAGAGACCGTTCCAGCAGGAACCCATGCTTGCCAGGAAGCGCCAGAAGCTTTCAATATCGCCGACTCGGCTACCAAGCAAACGCCAAATCCAATGATTACCAAACCCAAAGGTGCCTGAATGAGCCAATTGCGGTAGTGCTTATTTTTCATTTCATCCCTTTTTTTAAATTCATCCATGCTGAATTTGCTTTGCATTTTTGGCAACCTGTTCCATGATGACATCGGCGTGATTGCGGGTATTTTCGATAAACAGTTTGTTGATGGCCTTACCACTGCATACCACTCCCGCCAAGTAGACATTGGGTAAATTGGTTGCTAAAGTTCCGGGATCGTGAACGGGCACACATTCTCCCTCGCTAGGAATCGAGATGCCCAGTTTTTGCAACAAAGGATAATTGGGCGAATAACCGGTCATGGCCAAAACAAAATCATTTTCGAGTACCCAGTCGCCTTCCAGTCCAGTGAGTACCACCTCCTGCGGCCGAATTTCCTTAACCGTAGTATGAAAAAAAGCTTTGATGCTGCCTTCTTTGATGCGGTTGAGGATATTGGGGCGGATCCAGTATTTCACGCCTTCGTGGATGTCGTTTCCACGGATGGCCATGGTCACTTCTGCACCCTTGTAATAGGTTTCAAGCGCCGCATCGCAAGCTGAGTTGCGCGCACCAATGACCAGTACTTTTTGACCGACATAGGGATGCGGATCATCAAAATAGTGTTTCACCTTAGGCAAGTCCTCTCCTGGGACATTGAGTTTGCGCGGCGTATCATAAAAACCAGTGGCGATCACGATACTTTGCGCTTGGTAACTCCCTTTGCTCGTGGTAACCAAATAATCATCATCATTTTGTCGTGCTAGTCCCAATACCTCCTCATAGCAATGAATATTGAGTTTGAAGCGCTCCTGCAAACGCCGATAATACTCCAACGCTTCGCTACGTGTTGGCTTATCGCCGTGAGAAATAAAAGGTATATCGCCAATTTCGAGTAATTTGGACGTGGAAAAAAAAGTCATATTGATGGGAAAATGATAGAGCGAGTTTACCAAAACGCCTTTTTCCAAAACCAAATGACTCAATCCTTTATTTACGGCTGAGATGGCGCAATTGATTCCGCTGGGGCCTCCACCAATGATGATTACGTCGTAATGCAGCATATTTTCAAACTTAAGTTTATTTTCGAACAAAGATAGGTACTTTCCAGTTGTAGGCTTCGTTATCTTTGGCACTAATTTAACCCGTATTTATGCAAGTTATCCAAGATTACCATCAAAAATTTGAAGCATACCGCCTAGCGCATTCATTCAATGGCCAACCTGCCGAGTTATACGATCCGGTTAATTACATTATGGCTTTGGGAGGAAAACGGCTCCGCCCCGTGTTGGCCTTGATGGCCTACGAACTTTTTCATGCTGATTTGACGCCGGTTTTGCCCCTGGCTTATGCGGTAGAAATTTTTCATAATTTTTCCTTGGTACATGACGACATCATGGATGCCGCTCCCCTCCGCAGGGGGCAAGCAACGGTGCATACCAAGTGGAATTTGAACGCCGGTATTCTCTCTGGCGACGTCATGCTGATTGCGGCTTATGATTACTTGCTGGAGGTTCCGGCCGGCGATCGCTTACCGCAAATTATCCGGGTGTTCAATCGGGTGGCCCGCGAGGTTTGTGAAGGCCAACAGCTGGACATCAATTTTGAAACCAGCGAATCCGTCAGTATTCCCGACTATCTGCGCATGATCGAGCTAAAGACCTCGGTGCTCATTGCCGGAGCCTTAGAAATGGCGGCCATCGCAGCCAAAGCTTCCGCCGCGGATGTCCAGCATCTATATGAATTCGGGCGCAACATCGGCATCGCTTTCCAGTTGCAGGACGATATACTCGATACTTTTGGCGAAGGCGAAAAAGTGGGAAAAATGATCGGTGGCGATATTGTGCAGAACAAAAAAACCTACCTAATTTTGAAAGCGCTGGAAGCAGCCGATCCCATAACACGCCAAACCCTTTACCAATTGATGACCACCCCCACCGAAAATGCGGAGGAAAAAGTGGCTACGGTAACCGGAATATTGCACGAATTGAACATACTGGATCAAGCCAATGCCGAAAAAAACCATTTTCAAGCTATAGCTTTTGCTCACTTGGATGCAATAAGCGCTTCTTCGGAGTCAAAACGTCCTTTAAAAGAGTTGACGGATGCGTTGATGGGGCGGGAGAAATAAAAAAAGGGTAACCATCCTCCGGGTTACCCTCTACACTATGAAACATTATGATGCTTAATCTTTTTTTAACCAAATAAGTAGATGATCAAAACCAATGATGGTCATTGTCTTCGCTCACCTACTTATTTTTCTTGTTCTAACCAATTTGATTAAGTAAGATCCATAATCGTGCCAAAGTATAGAGAGCATTCTCAGATTTGAATAAAAATGTAAAAATATTTTTACAATCCAGTATTTAAAACATTAAAAGTTAATTTTTTATGTACTGTATATTTTTAATTATTAAAAAATTATTCCATGAGTTTTTCCAAAAAAATCTTCCCGTTCCACCATTCTTTTTCAATGGTAGCGGAATTCTTTTCGTAAAAACGCAAGGCGGGTTCATTCCAATCCAGGACTTGCCATTTCACCAGTCGGCAACCTGCTTTGCGGCCTTCGTCCAAAAATGCATCAAACAGCAATTGTCCCAATCCATAGCGGCGCGAGTCAGGCTCCACGACAAAATCTTCTAAAAACAACATCCTGCCCTTCCAGGTGGAGTAAGCCATGTAATACAGCGCCATACCGGCTACCCGACCATCAACATCAGCCACCAGCGCTTTAAAAATACCATCCGCGAAATCGCGTTCGTACTCCTTGATGGTGGCGATGAATTGTTCTTCGGCGTGTTCGTAAATCGCCAATTCTCTTACCAAATGATGAATAGAAGGAAGATCAGCGGCTACTGCTGGACGTATGGAGATGTTCATAGTTGAATTTTTTGTTCTGTACGAAAGTAAAGCATTCGAAGCTCAATACTAACTTTTTACCGACATTCCCCACTCAAGTCCAAAGAAAAGAAACATTCAGTTTTAATAAAATTTTTTGTTTTATAATTTTTATTTACAAACTAAAATTTTAGCTTTGCCCTATTCAACACTGTTACCAAACACCTAAAAAAATGGAACCATTTGTCATTTCTACCATTGCTATTGATGCGCCCATTGCCAAAGTGTGGGAAGCATTGATCCACCCTGAACAAACCAAGCAATACATGTTTGGTTGTGCAGCCATCTCTGATTGGCGCATTGGTAGCCCGTTGCTGTGGATCGGCGTATTTGATGGGGTTGAAATCACCGCCGTTAAGGGCTATGTGGTGCAGTTTCAGCCAGAGTCCATCATCGAATACAGCGTTTTTGATCCCAACTCAAGCACCCTAGCCGATGTCCCCGAAAACTACCTCAATGTAACCTATCTGTTGAGCACCGAAAACAACCAAACCATTTTAGAAGTACGCCAGGGAGATTTCACCAAAGTAGTTGATGGCCAAAAACGTTACGATGAAACCTACAATAACGGAGAAGGTTGGAATCCGATTTTGGCACAAATTAAAGCAATGGTGGAAGCTCGTATGGAATAAAAAATCTTCTCCAATATTTTCAGGATCATTCCATAAGCTGTTCTTCTAGTAACATTCGCAAGTTATCAATATACCAACCATCAGCGTTATGAAAACGAAACAATTCGGTGCAGCGGATCTTAAAATAAGCCTCCAACTTGTGAAGCTTGACTAATTTAACCGCTTTGTCAAACGCATTTATTGCCGCATCATAATTGGCTTCAGACATGCTGCCAAATGTATCGGCAAATTCCGTAGCTGTTTCAACCCGATCAAGGATTAAATCAATTCATAATTGGAAACAGCTATTTTTTCAAAATCTGAAATCAATTTTCTGACGGCTGCATTGCTTGGAACAGGTGGATTGACCTTTGATGTCCAAAACTGTTTGTAAATTTTATCTTTATAACCTTGAAGCACGATTTTTCGTTCGCTTTTCAATATTAGCTCTTGCGCGTAGAACTCCTGTACTTGGGAAAGCTTGTTGAGGCGTTTCTGTAGCTCCGCCCGCAATTCTGTCTCCTGAAGACTGGATAGAAATTTTTTGAACTCGTTTAATTTCAGTTTTGCCATGGCGAATAACTGTCTTTTTTGAACGTTGAACACTGCCCTCAATTCATTGCTTAAATTAAAAGAATTTTAAGAGAAATCGTAAGAGAAGCCTCGCTTTTGTAGGCAACTTTGTATATTCGGGTTTATTGACAAATTTCCACCACATGCGCAACCTGCTCCTTCTTGCATTGCTTTTTCTTTTTTCCTGTCAGCAAAAAGAAATCGCCGATACCCTTTATATCAACGGTGATTTTTACACCGTCAATTCCGCCCAACAACAAGCTCAAGCTCTGGCGGTAACCGGTGAGCGAATCCTGAAAGTGGGATCGGTTCAGGAAATCATGGCTTTGAAAGGGCCTAAAACCCAAGTGATTGACTTACAAGGGCAGTTTGCAATGCCTGGATTTATCGAAGGACACGGCCATTTCCCTGGTTTGGGTTCCGGTTTGATGAACCTCAATTTCATAAAATCCAAAAACTGGGACGAGATCGTTGCCATGGTCGCCGAAAAAGTCAAAACTGCCAAACCGGGCGAGTGGATCATCGGTCGGGGTTGGCATCAAGAAAAATGGGACGCTGCTCCTATTCCCAATGTTCTGGGCTACCCTTATCATGATGCCTTAAGCAAAATATCGCCCAATAATCCTGTGGTGCTGCGCCATGCCAGTGGTCATTCCTTATTTGCCAATGCTAAGGCCATGGAATTGGCGGGGGTAAGTCGAGAAACACCCAGTCCCAGTGGCGGCGAGATCGTACGCGATTCCAGAGGCAAAGCCATCGGCGTATTTGAAGAACGCGCGATGGGCGTGATTGGCGCCGTATACCAAGAATACCTCAATACCCTACCTGAAGCGGCCAAAAAGGCCGAATGGATGAAAGGCGCTAAATTGGCGCAAAAGGAATGCCTTAAAAAAGGCGTAACCTCTTTCCAAGATGCTGGTTCTAAGCTTTGGGAGTTGGATTACTACAGGGAGCTGGCCGAAACTGGCAAACTAGACCTGCGCATGTGGGTGATGATCCGGCAAACTTCTGATGAGCTCAAAGGCAAACTACAAGGTTTTCCCTGGGTGAATCTGGGTAAATTCTACCTGACCGTTCGCGCCATTAAATCTGATGTGGACGGGGCATTGGGCTCTTATGGAGCTTGGTTGCTCAAGCCTTATAACGATAAAACCGGATTTGTAGGCCAAAACACGACGCCCATTGCCGAAGTAGAAGCCGAAGCCAAACTGGCTGCTCAAAACAACCTTCAACTCTGTGTTCATGCGATCGGTGACCGCGCCAACCGCGAAGTGTTGAACATTTTTGAAAAAGAAGCCCTTCTGCATCCCAATCAAAAAGATACCCGCTGGCGCATCGAACATGCTCAACATTTGGATACCGCTGATATTCCGCGTTTCAAAAAACTGGGTGTCATTGCCGCCATGCAAGGCATTCATTGTACTTCTGATGCGCCTTTTGTGATAAAAAGATTGGGTCTGGAACGTGCACGATTGGGTGCCTACCCTTGGCGCGCACTGCTGGATGCGGGCGCGGTAGTCGGCAATGGAACCGACGTCCCGGTAGAGGATGTTGATCCGATCGAATCTTTTTATGCTTCCGTCACCCGCCGCCGCGCCGATACGGGTCTGCTTTTTTTCCCTGAACAAAAAATGACGCGCCAAGAAGCTGTTTATTCCTACACTGCGGCCAATGCTTTTGCCGCTTTTGAAGAAAAAGACAAAGGCGTTTTGGAAGCCGGAAAATTGGCCGATATTGTGGTGCTGTCCAATAACCTCCTGACTTGTAAGGACGAAGACATCCTCAAAACCAAGGTCATCATGACGATTGTTGGGGGCAAAGTGAAATATAAAAAATAGGATCCCTTGCTATGAAAGTTGATATTCTTGCCTTTGGCGCGCACCCTGATGATGTAGAATTGAGTTGCAGCGGTACTTTGTTGCGGCATTTAAGTATGGGAAAAACAGTGGGTTTGGTGGATCTTACCCGCGGGGAATTGGGTACCCGAGGTACTGCTGAAATCCGTGACCAGGAAGCCGCAGATGCTGCTCGAATAATGGGTGCCAGCTTCCGCGAAAACCTCGATATGGCCGATGGTTTTTTTACCCATAGCCAGGAAAATTTGCTTAAAGTCATTGCTGCCATCCGTGCTCATCAACCCACTTTGGTGTTGGCCAATGCTCCCGAAGATCGGCATCCCGATCACGGCAGAGCTGCCAAATTGGTAGCAGAAGCTTGTTTTTACTCCGGTTTGGTAAAGATTGAAACGCGGGGTGCTGATGGACAGTTGCAAGATCGCTGGCGACCAAAAGCCCTTTACCACTATATTCAGGATCACAACTTAACCCCTGATTTTGTAGTCGATGTGACCGGTTTTATGGAGAAAAAAATGGAGCTGGTACTGGCTTTTCGTTCACAGTTCTACATCCCTGAGGCGACTGAGTACTCAAAAGAGTTGAGTACGCCCATATCTGGCAAGGATTTCAAAGAGTTTTTGTACGCAAAATGCCGTTCCTATGGCCGCGAAGCGGGTTTTGATTTTGGCGAAGGGTACATTGTTGATCGTACTCCCGGAGTGACTAACTTGTTTGACTTGGCTTAGGAATGATTCAGCAATAAGATACCAATTTTGTCTGTCTCTTTTGCTGCAATACTGCCTATATTTTTCGTTCAACAACTAGGCTATTCACCTCAAAAGATAGTTGTCTGGCAACAAAATAGCCTAGTCTAATTTGATATCTTATTATCGACTCATTCCTTAACGCTGCGTCTTCCCTTCTAAACGATCCACATACTGCACATCGCCCAGTCTAAACTTGACCGGGATCTTGACCGCTCGTTCAAGCTTTACTTCTAGTTTGCAAAAAAAAGGCAGTGTCTCTACAGAGTAACGGTTGTAAAATGGCGCCGGGCTGGTCTGGCTAGCGAATAAAATCGACTGCGCGCTTTTGGTGCTTGTCGCAAAAACAAACAACGAAGGAATTGCAAAAATGGGCGCACTAAGCGGGTGAATCCGAGCTACCCGCGGAACGAGCAACCGAGGGGAATCTGTAGTTACCACCTGAGCTGGAAGCTTAAACAAGCACAGAAGTATCAACGCCGCGCTAATCCACAGTATTTTCATCATCTTTTGGTTGCCTTTTGGAACCGGCATACAATTCAAACTTAAGAAATTTACAGTCCAATTTTCCATTAATTAAGCTAAACCGTCGCGAAGGACGCAAACCAATGCATTTTAAGGCGTCCAAATTCGAAGAAATCACCCAGGCAGCATAACCAGGGTAGACCTGTTTGAAGCGATCGCCAATGGATTGATAAAAATCATCCACCAATTCGACGGCCAAACGTTCGTCGTAAGGCGGGTTCATCATCAAAATGCCCGGACCTGGAGGGGGAATAAAAGATTCAAATCTGGCGCGGTCAAATTCTATTTTTCCTTCCAAACCAGCCGCCATCGCATTCATATTGGCCACTTTGTAAGCTCTAAAATCTTTATCGTAACCAAAAATGGGGAATTTAAAATCTACCCGTGCAGCATCCGCGTTTCTTTTCACCTGCTCCCACAATTCCCGGTCGTAGTTTTTCCAATTCATAAACCCAAAATGTTCGCGGAGTTGTTGGGGGGGGATGTTATAGGCATACAGCGCCGCCTCAATCGGTATGGTTCCCGACCCGCACATGGGGTCAATAAACAGACAATCTTTTTGCCAACCGCTCAATAAAATCATCCCTGCAGCCAATACTTCATTGATCGGCGCATCTACAGAGTCTACCCGGTATCCTCGGCGGTGCAGGGAATCACCAGAACTATCCAGCGACACAGTCACCTCACTATCGTGCACATGGATGTTGATCCGCAGATCAGGGTTATTGATGTCGACACTAGGGCGTTCTCCGGTTTTTTCCCGAAACTGATCAACGATGGCGTCTTTGGTTTTGAGGGCTACATATTTCGAGTGGCGCAAAACATCTGAAGCAACTACGGCATCCACCGCGAGTGTACCCTTGACTTCTAAGTACTGGCTCCAATCAATTTTTTGGATTTTGCGATAGAGGTCGTCCTCGTTGCGCACCCGCAATTCATCAATTGGCATCAAAATGCGCAGCGCAGTGCGCAGCTCAAAATTGGCGCGATACATCGTTTCGATCGTTCCTTCAAAAAAAACGGCTCGCTTTCCGGGACGAATTTCTTCAGCTCCCAGGTTTTTGAGCTCTTCCATCAATACCGGTTCCAATCCGGCTAAGGTTTTGGCTATGTAGTTCACGCTCGTTGTTTGTAAGGAATAATATCTATGCCTGGATCACTCCGACGTTGAAATGTTCAACTGGAGCATTGTTCGCCGCCTCGATACCCATTGAAATCCATTTTCGAGTTTCTAAAGGATTGATGATGGCATCCACCCACAAGCGGGCAGCCGCATAATAAGGCGTTGTCTGGTTGTCGTAACGGTTTTTAATCTGGTTAAAAACCTCTTTTTCGGTCTCCGGATCTACTTCTTCACCCTTGGACTTCAAGGAAGACAATTGGATCTGCGCTAGCGTTTTTGCTGCCTGCGCGCCGCCCATGACTGCGATTTTTGCCGTTGGCCAAGCCACAATCAGCCTGGGATCGTAGGCTTTTCCACACATGGCATAGTTGCCCGCGCCATAAGAATTGCCCATCACCACGGTAAATTTAGGTACTGTAGAATTGGCCACCGCATTTACCATTTTTGCGCCATCTTTGATAATACCACCGTGCTCGGAGCGCGAACCTACCATAAATCCCGTCACATCGTGCAGAAAAACCAAGGGAATCTTTTTTTGATTGCAATTCAGAATAAAACGGGTAGCCTTATCGGCTGAATCAGAGTAAATCACGCCACCAAACTGCATTTCACCTTTGGCATTGCGCACCACTTCACGGTTGTTGACCACGATACCTACCGCCCAACCATCGATTCGTGCATAGGCACAGATGATCGTTTTTCCGTAATGCTCCTTGTACAAGGTGAGTTTGGAATCGTCCACCAAACGTTTCAGAATTGCCAAGGTATTGTAAGGTTTGGAAGGATCATCGGGAAGCAATTGAAACAACTCCTCTGGGTTTTCGGCCGGTTCCGCGGGTTCAGCGCGGTCAAAACCAGCATGGGAAAAACGCCCAATTTTGTCCACCAAATCCTTGATGGTATCCAGACAAGTAGGATCGTCCTTCATCTTGTAGTCGGTCACTCCAGAAATCTCCGAATGGGTGCTTGCCCCTCCCAGGGTTTCCTTATCTGCATCCTCGCCAACAGCAGCCTTGACCAAGTAAGGGCCGGCCAAAAAAATAGAACCTGTACCTTCAACAATCAGCGCCTCATCCGACATGATCGGTAAGTATGCGCCACCAGCAACACAACTGCCCATGATGGCAGCAATTTGCGGAATGCCCATTGATGACATCTTGGCGTTGTTGCGAAAAATGCGACCAAAATGTTCTTTATCGGCAAAAATCTCATCTTGCAGGGGAAGAAAAACGCCCGCGCTATCCACCAGATAAATGATGGGTATCCGATTTTCCATCGCAATTTCCTGCGCGCGCAAGTTCTTTTTGCCCGTAATGGGAAACCATGCACCGGCTTTCACTGTAGCATCGTTGGCGACAATCACACACTGTCGACCACGGATGTAGCCGATGCCTACGATCACGCCGCCGGCCGGACAACCGCCTTCATCAGGGTACATCTCAAATCCAGCAAAAGCACCGATCTCCAAAAAATCGGTATTCGGATCGATGAGGTAATTGACCCGTTCGCGAGCAGTCATTTTGCCCTGAGCCCGTTGTTGATCAAGTTTTTTTTCACCGCCACCCAATTTAATACGATCCATGCGGTGGTGCAAACGTGCCAGCAACAACTTATGGTGGTCATTGAACTGGCTTTGGTCAAGTTCTTGTTTGGTCATTGGTTTTTATTGGAATAAAAAACGTAGAAATAAGGTTCGGCAACATTTTCATAAACCCCTTCCAACGTTGTTTTGCCCTCAATGGTTTTCAGCAAGTTGATAAAATTATCTACCGAAGCAACCGCTTTGCCATTCACTTTAGTAATCACAAAATCGGGACGTAGATTGGTTTTAGCCACCAGACTCCCCCGATACACACTGGTAACCCGTACGCCATTGATCCCCAAGCGCCGGCGTTCATCCCGACTTAGATCACGGGCTTCCAAACCAAAACCGCGTAAAAAACTTTGTTCTTTGGCTTGCACGATGGCCGTGGTATTGCTTTTATTTTTGAGGGTAACCTTGGCGGTATAGGATTTTCGGTGGCGAATATATCGAATTTTGATCACGTTTCCGGGGCGGTGGCGGCCAATTAATTCTTGCATTTCTGGTAGCGATGGCGTATGTACCCCATCGACTCCGGTAATCACATCACCGGGTTGCAAACCTGCATCGGCAGCCCCGCTGCCTGGCGTTATCCGGGTTATGTAAACACCTTCAACCTTTTTGAGTCCCAGGTCTTTGGCTATATCAGGATTCACTTGTTCGATAAAAACGCCCAAAAGGCCGCGTTGTACCGTGCCAAAATCTTGCAAGTCGCGAATGACTTTACGCACTAGATTCGCTGGGATGGCGAAAGAATAGCCTTCATAATGCCCCGTTTGAGTAATGATGGCCGTGTTTATCCCGATGAGTTCTCCTTCCGTATTGATCAAAGCACCTCCACTGTTGCCGGGGTTAACGGCAGCATCAGTCTGGATAAACGATTCGATGCGATCCTGGGTGTCTAAGATATCAATGCTGCGTCCTTTGGCACTTACAATTCCTGCAGTAACCGTTGACTCCAAATTAAAAGGATTGCCGACGGCCAATACCCACTCCCCTACTTGCAAGGAATCGGAATTGCCAAAAATAATAAAGGGTAAAGGTGATGACTTGATTTTGATGAGCGCCAAATCTGTCGAGGGGTCGCTACCAATCAATTCCGCTTTCAACTCCTGTCGGTCACTAAAAGTAACGATGATTTCCTCACTGTTTTCAATCACATGGTGGTTGGTTACAATATATCCATCCTCTGAAATGACAACTCCGGAACCGGTAGCTACCCCGCTTTCGCTTCGCCCCAAGAAATTAAGACTACGCCCCCGTTGAAAATTTTTGATGTTGACCACCGTCTGCTTAACTTGACTGGCAGCTTTGATAAAATCGGTAGGCGCGGCCGATTGGAAAATGTGTTCTCCGGCGCGGGTAATTCCGTCGTTGTCGATGTTGTTGTAGGTGTATTGTACTGGTGCGGGTTCCCGCACAATCACTTCTTGAGGGTCTTCCAACCAACGATAACCCGCTATCGCCAAAATGGCGCTCAGCAGCGAACTGATAAGGACAGGAAGGTATTTTTTCAAAAACATAACAGCTGAGTGATTTAAACCATTAAATTTGCTGGCGCTCGAAAAAGCTTGGTCAAAGCTATAAATATACGGAATAGAGTTTATGAACGAAATGTCTTTTTTCAAATATCAAGGTGCAGGCAACGATTTCATTTTGATCGACAATCGCCAATTGACTTATGCCCTTACCGAGGCACAAATTTTGCATATCTGCAACCGGCGGTTTGGGATTGGTGCCGATGGATTGATCTTGTTGCAAAACCATTCCGACTATGATTTCGAGATGGTTTATTACAACGCCGACGGTCGTGAAAGCAGTATGTGCGGGAATGGTGGTCGTTGTATAGCGGCATTTGCCCACTATTTGCAACTCATTGCCGAAAAAGGCACTTTTATAGCGGTTGACGGCCCCCATGAAATCAAAGTAATCAACTCCGAATGGATTGAACTGAAGATGATCGACGTGCAAAAAATCGAACAGGGCGCTGATTTTTATTTTTTGAATACGGGTTCGCCCCATTATGTTGCCTTTGTAGCCGACGCCAATGCCATTGACGTGGTTGGAGCTGGTCGAGCCATCCGTTACAACGATCGATTTCGTGCCGAAGGTACCAATGTCAATTTCCTACAACCCACCACGGAGGGCATCACTGTAGTCACCTATGAACGCGGCGTAGAGGATGAAACCCTCGCTTGCGGCACTGGAGTTACCGCAGCAGCGCTGGCTTATCATCTGCAAAAAAAAGGAGAACCAGGCCAAGTGGAAGTCCCCATCCAAGTAAAGGGCGGAAAAATGGCGGTACGGTTTCAGGCCACTCCATCCGGTTTTGAAGAGATCTGGCTGTGCGGCCCCGCTGTCCAAGTTTTCAATGGCAGCATCCCCATTAACATTTAAAAAAAACCTTCTTCAGCCCCGACAAATTCATCATTCATCATCCATCATTGTAAAATACTCATGATTAACCTGATCAGCGATACCGTTACTAAACCCACTCCAGGGATGTTGCAAGCCATGATGACTGCCGAAGTAGGCGACGATGTCTTTGGCCAAGACCCCACCGTCAATGCCTTAGAAGCCAAAGCCGCAGCGATGTTTGGAATGGAAGCAGCCCTTTTTTGCCCATCTGGCACCATGACCAACCAAATTGCCATCAAGGTGCATACCCAACCACTGGATGAGGTCATTTGCGATGAATATTCCCACATTTATCAATACGAAGTGGGCGGTTACGCCTTTCACGCTGGCGTAGCCGTTAACCTAATCCACGGAACCAACGGCAAAATTACGGCAGAACAAATCGCTCCGGTCATCAAGCCTTTGGCCGATTGGTTGCCCATCAGCCGCCTGGTAGTGCTCGAAAATACTTGTAACAAAGGCGGGGGTAGTTTTTACACCCTGGATGAAATTCGCCCCATTCGCCAACTATGCCAAGAACGCGGGTTGATTTTGCACTTGGATGGCGCTCGACTTTTCAATGCCTTGGTCGAAACAGGAGAAACACCTCTCCAAGTTGGCGCTGAATTTGATAGCATTTCCATCTGTTTGTCCAAAGGTTTGGGTACGCCGGTGGGCTCCTTGTTGATCGGTCGACAAGATTTTATCAAAAAAGCGCGCCGGATCCGCAAAGTGATGGGCGGAGGCATGCGTCAGGCTGGTTTCTTAGCTGCAGCCGGGATCTACGCCTTAGATCATCAAGTAGCCCGCCTGAAACAAGACAACGATCGCGCCAAACAGCTTGGCGCGGTGCTTGCTGCTCGTCCATACGTAGCCAGCGTACGCCCCGTTCAATCCAACATTGTGATTTTTGATGTACATCCGCCGCACACTGCTGCTTCCATCATTGCCCAACTCCAGGAACAAGGCATCAGTGCTTCTGCTTTTGGCCCCATGACGGTGCGCTTTGTGACGCATTTGGACGTCAGTGCGGAGATGGTTGAAGCGGTAATTGGAGTACTGAAAAAAATGGATTAATCCCATCAACGCTTATGGAACAAATCAGCCAAGTCATTGAACAAATGATCGCCATTAGTGCCGAAGAATTGCAGAATTTGCTAAAGTCGTGTTTTTTTAAAAATTTGATATAGCTTTACCTTGTCAACTTATTCCTAAACTTGAAGATTAAATTCAATGTTGACTAAATTGAGAATAAAAAATTTCCGTCAGATAGAGGACCAGACTTTTGACCTCTCTCAGGCGGTAGTTATTATAGGCCCAAATAACGGTGGCAAAACAACTATATTACAAGCCATTTCGCTTTTTGATGTTGCCATTCGTTTATGGGGAGAGCAACGGATTGAAAAAAAAAGTAAAGCCTCAACAAGAACGGGGATAGCCATAACTTTAGAAAATTTGCTCAATATACCACTTACTGAATATCGTGAATTGTGGAGAGATCTAAACTTAAGAGAAGTTCTACCTAACGAAAATGGAAAATCAACAAGTCGCAACATTAAGATTGAAATACATGCCGAAGGTTATACAATAGGAGAAAATTGGACTACAGGTTTCGAATTCGATTATGGCCGAGATTCACTAATCTATGCTCGTTTAGCAAACAATACGGAAGGAATTCCTTATGATTTTCCTAAAATCCTACTTCAAGAACGCATTGGATATTTACCCTCAGTAGCGGGATTAAACCCTATGGAAGATAAACTTGAATTGGGATCAATATTTCGCTACATAGGCAGTGGGAGGACAGCTGATGTTTTAAGAAATATTTGCTTTCATCTTTACAATTTAGAAGACAAGAAAAAATGGCTTGAATTTACATCAGAAATAGATAAACTTTTTAAAATAAAGCTCAACCCACCCCTTTATTTTACAACCAGCGGTTTATTAAAAATGACTTATGATGAAGGAGCAAAAAAGAAAATGGATCTTTCATCTTTAGGTAGTGGCGCCAAACAAGCCATTCTCATGTTTGCCTATTTAAACGCCTTCCCAAACACCGTTAATTTACTTGATGAGCCAGATGCCCACTTAGAAGTAATTAGGCAATCAAATATATACGATAAGATAAGCGACTTTGCTAAAAAGAATAATAGTCAAATCATCATCGCGAGCCATTCTGAGAGCGTACTGAATCGTGCTTTTGGTAAGGATCAAGTAATTTCAGCCGTCCTGGGTACGTTTAATACTGTAAATAACAAAAAATTTGTCGCCTCCATTCTTCGTGACTATGGCTATGAAGAGTTTATTATTGCAAATCAAAGACCATACGTACTCTACTTTGAGGGAAATACTGATTTTGATTTTTTAAAAGCTTTTTGCAAAAAATTTAACCGAGAAGAATATTTATCCATTTTAGAAAACGAAGTTTATCCTTATCCAATCAGCGGTAATGATGTAAATTATGCAAAAAAACATTTTGCCGCATTGAAAGAATTTATTCCACACCTCAAAGGGTATGCTTTATTTGATAACTTGAATAGAAATGTAGAAAACAAACAGCCTGATCTAATTATAAAACAATGGCAAAGACGCGAAATGGAAAATTATTTACCTATACCTCAGGTTCTCTATGCGTTTATCAATCAACAAAAAGAGTTCGGCCCTATTTTTGAAAATCGGTTTATAGAAATTACAAAAAATAGTATAGTACCCAATGCAATAAATAATCTAGATCATCCATTTTGGAAAACAACCAAAATTAGTGACGATTTTTTAACTCCTTTATTTGAAACTTTTTTGGATGAAATGAAAATGCCAAGAAGTTTCATGGACAAATCAAAATTCTACCAACTTGTCGATTATATGGACCCGTTATTAGTTGACTCAGAACTGAAGTTAACGATAGATGAGATTTTTAAACAATTTAATTGCGAATAATTTCTTCAAATTACAAATCCCCTACCCCGGATCCACATCCACCTGGATCCTCATCGTCGAATACCCCAATTCCTTCATCAAATGCTGCCCCGCTTCAGCGATCAACAACTTAGTTTGGGCAATTAAAGCGGGTTTTTGCTCCAACTTGATCAAAAAATCCATAATGTAATATCCCCGTACCCGCGACACATAGGGTACTGCTGGTCCGCGCAAACGGTCGCCCAGTTTGGCGTAGAGGTAGTGCCCATATTTTTGAGCAGCCTCATTGAGGATCTCAGGGCGTTTGTGCTTGAGGGTGATCCGAATGAGTCGGTAATAAGGCGGGTATTTGTATTGATGCCGTTCTTGTAACTCGCGCTGGATAAAAGAGAAAAAATCGTTTTCTACCACTTCGCGCAGCACCGGATGCGCGGTGTTTTGCGCTTGAATCAATACCTTTCCTCCTTCGTGTTTGCGGCCTGCTCTGCCCGCTACTTGCAGCATCAACTGAAATGCCCGCTCGCCTGCCCGAAAATCGGGAAATTGCAACAGTTGATCAGCACTCAAGATGCCTACCAAGCCTACATGTTCAAAATCGAGGCCTTTGGTGACCATTTGTGTACCCACCAATACATTGATTCGTCCCTCTTCAAAATCATTGATGATCTGGGCATGAGCGTTTTTGGTACGTACGGTATCCAAATCCATGCGTCCAATTTTGGCTTCGGGCAGGTAGATTTTGAGGTCATCTTCGATTTTTTCAGTACCAAATCCTTGTAAAGTCAACTGGGCGCTGCCACAGGCCGGACAAGCCTTGGGCAATTTGGTTTGATAGCCGCAATAGTGGCACTTCAGGTTATTTTGCGATTTGTGGTAGGTAAGGCTGACGTCGCAGTGGATGCACTCACTGTGCCAGTCACATATATCGCAACGATAGGTAGGCGCAAACCCCCGACGATTTTGAAACAGAATTACTTGTTCGCCGCGCGCTAAAGTAGCCTTCATTGCCTCGATCAGCGTAGTGGTGAAATGCGCTTGTAAACGCCGCTGTTTCATCTCTTGGCGGACATCGACGATCAGCGTTTCGGGCAATTGGAGCTTGCCAAAACGCTCGCTCATCTTTACCAGACCATACTT